>NZ_JAVDSG010000001.1:8032793-8375440 GCF_031455225.1 Saccharothrix longispora | reverse complement strand
ACACCGTCACTCGGTACCGTTTCCGGTCACTTCGTTCTGGGGCTTGTGTCCGGCGCTCCGTTCCGGTCTGTCCCGGCCCGTTCCGCGCTGGCAGAGAGAAAGTTACACCCCGGCCAACGAGGAGACAAATCGGGGGTCCGGAGCACTGTCTTCGCAGGTAGTACCACCTGCGGGCGGCCTCAAACCCGATCACGTGTGACCGGGGCCACTCAAACTAGTTTTCCGTGCGGCGTGGAAGGCAGCTGGACGACCACCGACAGTCCTCCTCCGGGCACGGCCGAGGCGTGCACGACCCCCTCGTGAGCTGCGACGGCGGCGCGCACGATGGACAGCCCCAACCCGGTGCCGGTGCGCGCGGTGCGGTCTGTGCCGCCCCGGCGGAACGGCTCGAACAGCTCCTCCACCCGGTCCGGGGCGATGGGCTGGCCCGAGGACGACACGCGCAGCAGGGTCCGGTCGGGCCCGCCTTCGGTGCGCACCTCGATCCACCCGCCGGGCACGTTGTGGCGGACGGCGTTCTCCAGGAGGTTCCCGGCGATCCGCTCCAGCAGCGCCGGGTCGCCGACGGCCGGCGCGGGGGCGGACAGGAAGGAAGCGCGCACCTGCCGCTCCTCCGCTTCGGCCCGCACCGCCCTCCACGCGGATTCGACGACGGCGTTCAGGTCGACGGGTTCGCGCACCGCGAGCCCGAGGCCGTCGGTGCGGGCGAGCAGCAGCAGCGCGCTGACCAACTGCTCGGCCCGTTCGGTGGCGGCGCGCACGACTCCCGCCATGCGGCGCAGCTCGTCGACGTCGGCGTCCGGGTCGGTGAGCGTCACGTCCAGCTCGGTGCGGATCACGGACAGGGGGGTGCGCAGTTCGTGGGAGGCGTTGGCGACGAACCGGCGCTGCGACTCGAACGCGGCCTGGAGGCGGTCGAGCATCTCGTCGAACGTGTCGGCCAGTTCGGCGACCTCGTCACGCGGCCCGGTGAGCCGCAGCCTCTCCCCCAGGGACTCGGCCGAGAGCCGCCGGGCGGCGTCGGTGACGTCGTGCACCGGTTGCAGGACGCGGCCGGTGATCGTCCAGGCGAGCAGCGCCGCGGCGGCGACGACGCAGAGGAACGCGACGGACCCGGACCGCAGGACGTCGTCGCGGGCCTGCTGGCCGAGGACGTCCATGAGCACGCCGGCGTCGATCTCGCGGCCGTCGACGAAGACGGTGCTGCCCTCGGCGAAGCGCGGCGAGGAGGCGATGACGCGGCCGACGAGCAGCCAGCCGAGCAGCAGGAGGAGGCCGCTGACGAACGCGACCAGGCCGGTCGCGAGCAGCGTGATCCGCGTCCGCAGTCCTGGTCCGCGCCTGCGGGCCAGTTCGGAGTTCAGCGTGGGCCTTCCTCGGGGGCGCCCGCCGTGGGCACGCGGTACCCGGAGCCGACCACGGTGTCGATGATGCCGGGTTCGCCGAGCTTCTTGCGCAGCGTCATGACGGTGACCCGGACGGTGGTGGTGAACGGGTCGGCGTTCTCGTCCCACACGCGTTCGAGCAGTTCCTCGCTGGAGACGACGGAGCCCTTGGCCGCGAGCAGCACCTCCAGGACGCCGAACTCCTTGCGGGTCAGCTCGACGGGCTGGCCGGCGCGGCGCACGGTGCGGCGGGCGGGGTCGAGTTCGACGTCCTGCGCGGTGAGCAGCGGCGGCGTGGCGGGGGTGGCGCGGCGGGCCAGGGCGCGGACGCGGGCGACGAGCTCGGGGAACGCGAAGGGCTTGGCGAGGTAGTCGTCCGCGCCGAGGGAGAGACCGGCGACGCGGTCGTCCAGGCCGGCGCTGGCGGTGAGCATCATGACCCTGGTCAGGGCGCCGGAGCTGAGGATCTCCTTGCACAGGTCGTCGCCGGACATGCCGGGCAGGTCGCGGTCGAGCACGACGACGTCGTACCGGGTGATGGTCGATTTCTCGTGGCCCGTCTCGCCGTCGTAGGCGACGTCGACCGCCATGCCCTCGCGACGCAGGCCGCGGGCGATCGCGTCGGCCAGCGGCACCTCGTCCTCGACAACCAGGATTCGCACCCCTCAACGGTGCCACAACTGCCTGAGAGGCTGCTTAGCGCGCGGCCGGCGCGCACGTCCGCGGGTGCCCCCGGGCCGGGCCCTCGCGGACGGCCGGCCACGGGGTCGACGATTCGTGGGAGTGCGGGACCGGGTTGTGGGCGGTCGGTTGCGATCCGGCGCTCGGGAATTCGTTCGCGGGTTCCGGCGCGATTCTCCGCGAGCGGAATTCGCGATTGCCCCGCCGACCCGGACGAGAAACGCGCCCACGAGTGGCGCGCACCGGCGGTGGAGGGCACGCGGGGCGCTGCGGGGTGGCGGGGCCGGCATCCCGGGGCGTGCGGCGGCCTGGTGGACGGCGTTCAGCGCGTGCCACCGGCGCTCCCGGCGGGCGACCGGGCCACCGCACGCCCGCACGTACGCCGTGGTCACGGCCAGGCTGGGCGGCTTGCTGCCCGCGGCGCGCCGCACAGGGCGGTGGGCGGCCCGCCGCGTCGCGCAGGCGCCTGAGGTCGGCGGCGGACTCCGGCACTTCGTCTTCGACCGGGCCGAGCGGGCGTTGTTCCGGGGCGTATCCCCTCCCCTTGGCGTCCGGTGTTCAGGCGTTGTCGTTCCTTTGCCACGGGATTCCGGCGAACAACTCCATCGGGGTGCACAGGACGATGACGTGTTGTCCACGGAAGGGGATCGACGGGAGGAAGACCGTGCATGCGGGAGGGGGCGCGGTGCGGCTTCCGCAACACCGGTCCGGAGGGGTGGAGCGACCGCGTGCGGTCGTACCGCGACCTCGATCCACGCGACAGGGGGGTGCGGGTGTGCTGACGCCCCGCCCGGCGCCGCCGCGAAGGCGGCGCCGGGCGGGGCGGCACCGGAACTACTTCTCGGCGGTCGCGCTCATCTCGACGGGTTCGGTCGCGACGACCCACTCGGTGATGCGGCGGGCGACGTCCTGCGCGGTGAGGCCGAGGTCCGCCAGCACCTCGCCGCGCTCGCCGTGCTCCTGGAACTCCTGCGGGATGCCCAGGTCGCGCAGCGGCACCTCCACGCCGGCGTCGCGCAGCGCGGCGGCCAGCGCCCAGCCGAAGCCGCCGTGCCTGCCGCCGTCCTCGACGGTCACCACGAGGCGGTGCCGCGTGGCCAGGTCGACCAGGTCGGCCGGCACCGGGAACACCCAGCGCGGGTCGACGACGGTGACGCCGATGCCCTGGTCGGCGAGCCGCTGGGCGGCTGCCAGGCCGAGTTCGCCGAACGCGCCGACGGTGACCAGCAGGACGTCGGACCCGGAGCGGTGCAGCACGTCGACCGCGCCGACGCGCTCCAGCGCGGGCAGGTCGGGGCCGACCGACGCCTTCGGGTAGCGCACGACGGACGGGGCGTCGGCGATCCGCACGGCCTCGCGCAGCTCCTCGCGCAGCGACGCGGCGTCGCGGGGCGCGGCGACGTGGATGCCGGGGACGAGGCCGCAGATCGACAGGTCCCACATGCCGTGGTGGGAGGCGCCGTCCGGGCCGGTGACGCCCGCGCGGTCGAGCACGACGGTGACGCCCTGCTTGTGCATGGCGACGTCCATCAGCAGCTGGTCGAACGCCCGGTTGAGGAACGTCGCGTAGATCGCGACGACCGGGTGCAGGCCGCCCATGGCGAGGCCGGCGGCGGAGGTCATGGCGTGCTGCTCGGCGATGCCGACGTCGAAGCACCGGTCCGGGTACAGGCCCGCGAACTTGTCGAGGCCCGTCGGGCCGCGCATGGCGGCGGTGATGGCGACCAGGTCGGGCCGCTCCCCGCCGAGGGCGGCCAGCTCGTCGGCGAACACGTGGGTCCACGTGCGCTTGGACGGGCCGACGTTCTCGCCGGTGATGGGGTCGATGACGCCGGTGGCGTGCATCTGGTCGGCCTCGTGGTTCTCGGCGGGCGCGAAGCCGTTGCCCTTGCGGGTGACGGTGTGCACGATGACCGGTCCGCCGAAGGACTTGGCGCGGCGCAGCGCGGACTCCAGCACGGCGTGGTCGTGCCCGTCGACGGGGCCGATGTACTTGAGGCCGAGGTCCTCGAACATGGCCTGCGGGCTGATCGCGTCCTTGATGCCGCGCTTGGCGGCGTGCAGGGCGGCGTAGAGGGCCTGCCCGAAGATGGGGGCGGACTGGATGGCGGTCTTGCCGCGTTCCAGGGCGCGCTCGTAGCCGGGCTGGAGGCGCAGCGACGACAGGTGGTCGGCCAGGCCGCCGATGGTGGGCGAGTAGGAGCGGCCGTTGTCGTTGACGACGATCACCACGGGCCGGTCGGCGCCGGCGGCGATGTTGTTCAGCGCCTCCCAGCACATGCCGCCGGTCAGCGCGCCGTCGCCGACGACCGCGACGACGTGCCGCCGCTGGTTGGTGAGCTGGTACGCCTTGGCGAGGCCGTCGGCGTAGGACAGGGCGGTCGAGGCGTGGCTGTTCTCCTCGACGTCGTGCTCGCTCTCCGCGCGCGACGGGTAGCCGGACAGGCCGCCCTTCTGGCGCAGGGTGTCGAACCCGTCCGCGCGGCCGGTGAGGATCTTGTGCACGTAGCTCTGGTGCCCGGTGTCGAACACGACCGAGTCGTGCGGCGAGTCGAAGACCCGGTGCACGGCCATGGTCAGCTCGACGACCCCCAGGTTGGGCCCGAGGTGCCCGCCGGTCCGGGAGACCTTCTCGACCAGGAAACCCCGGATCTCCTCGGCGAGCCGCACCAGCTCGTCGTGCTCCAAGCGCTTCAGGTCCGCCGGTCCGTGCACGGATTCCAGCAGCGTCACTCGTGCCACCTCGCCCTAGTGGTTCGACCCTTTTCGTCCGGGTCAGTCTACGGACCACTGGCTGAGACGCCTGTCAGCGAGCGGGCCGCAGCAGGGCGACGCATTCCACGTGGTGCGTCATCGGAAACGCGTCGAACGCCCTGAGCTGGGCCAACTCGTAGCCGTGCTGGGCGAAGGCGGCGATGTCGCGGGCCAGGGCGGCCGGGTCGCACGCGACGTACACCACACGGGCGGGCCAGCTGCGGGCGATGGCGGTGACGACGACCTTGCCCGCGCCCTTGCGGGGCGGGTCGAGGACGACGACGTCCGGGGGCCGGTCGGTGAAGTCGGGCGATTCCAGGACGGCTTCGGTGCGGCCCGCGTACCAGCTGACCTGGGGCTTGTCGGACAGGTTGAGCCTGCCGTCCTCGACCGCGCGGACGGAGGACTCCACGACGCGCACCGAGCCGGTCTCGCCGACCTGCTCGGCGAGGACGGCGGCGAACAGGCCGACGCCGCCGTAGAGGTCCCAGGCGCTCTCGCCGGGCTGGCAGTCCGCCCAGTCGCGCACGACCTGCGCGAACGTGTCGGCGGCGGCCGGGTGGACCTGCCAGAAGCCGTCGGCGCGCAGGTTCCAGGCGCGTCCCGCGGCGAGTTCGGTGGCGGTGCCGCTGCCCTCGCGGAGCCGGGACGGGCCGGGCACGGGGCGGCCGCGGCGCACGACCGGCGGGCCGATCTCGGTCAGGTGCACCTGACCGCCCGCGTCGCGGGTGACGACCAGTTCCGACTTGGGCGGCCACGTGCGGTCGACGACGCCGTCGAGCGCTCCCGGGGCGGCGATGACGCACCGGTCGACGGGCACGACGTCGTGGCTGCGGTGGGCGCGGAACCCGGCGCGGCCGCCGGGGCCCACGGCCATCCGCATCCGGGTGCGCCAGTCCTCGGGCCCGCCGGGCAGGTCCTCGACGATGACCTCCCAGTCGAGCCGGGCCAGTCGGCGCAGCTGCTCGCTGACCACGGCGGCCTTCAGCTCGCGCTGGTACTGCCACGACGCGTGCTGCCAGTCGCACCCGCCGCACAGGCCGGGGCCGGCGAAGGGGCACGGCGCCTCGACGCGGTCGGGCGAGGGCTCCAGCACCTCCACGGCGTCGCCGCGGCAGAACGAGCCGCCGGTGTCCTCGGTGATCCGCACGACCACCCGTTCGCCGGGCAGGGCGTGCCGGACGAACACGACGCGGCCCTCGTGCCGGGCGACGCAGTGGCCGCCGTGGGCCACCGCTCCGACCTCGACCTCGATGAGCCGCTGCTTCCAGGTCGCCGTCACTTGCCCTTACGCTCCTCTTGGCCGCGCTCGTCCGAGCCGCGCTTGTCCAGGCCGCGCCGGATGGCTCCGGGCGCGACCACGTCGTCCTTGTCGGTCACCTTCGAGGATGAGGCCAACTGCCACGGCACGCTCGTCACCATCACCCCCGGCTGGAACAACAGCCTGCTCTTGAGCCGCAGGGCGCTCTGGTTGTGCAGGAACTGCTCCCACCAGTGGCCGACCACGTACTCGGGGATGAACACGGTGACCACGTCGCGCGGGTTCGTGGTGCGCACGCGCCGCACGTAGTCGAGGACGGGTTTGGTGATCTCCCGGTAGGGCGATTCGATCACCTTCAGCGGCACCTTGAAGTTCTCCTTCTCCCACTCCCGCACGAGGCGGCGGGTGTCCGTGTCGTCCACGTTCACCGTCACGGCCTCGAGGATGTCCGGCCGGGTCGCCTTGGCGTACGCCAGGGCCCGCAGGGTGGGCATGTGCAGCTTGGAGACCAGCACCATGGCGTGGTTGCGGGCGGGCAGCAGCTTCTGCCGCTCCTGCTGGCGCAGCTCCAGGGCTACCCGGTCGTAGTGCCGCCGGATCGCGGTCATCAGGGCGTAGATGGCGCCCATGGCGGCGATGGCGATCCACGCGCCCTTGGTGAACTTCGTGATGAGCACGACGACCAGGACGGAGGCGGTCATCGCCAGGCCGAAGGTGTTGATCAGCTGGGAGCGGCGCATGCGCCGGCGCGCGTCGGCGTCGGTCTCGGAGGCGAGCAGCCGGTTCCAGTGCCGGATCATGCCCGCCTGGCTGAGCGTGAACGACACGAACACGCCCACGATGTAGAGCTGGATGAGCTTGGTGACCTCGGCGTCGAACGCGATGACCAGGATGACCGCCGCGCCGGCGAGGAAGACGATGCCGTTGCTGAACGCGAGCCGGTCGCCGCGGGTGTGCAGCTGGCGGGGCAGGTAGCGGTCCTGGGCGAGGATCGAGCCGAGGACGGGGAAGCCGTTGAACGCGGTGTTCGCGGCGAGCACGAGGATCAGGGCGGTGACGGTGGTGATGAAGTAGAACCCGACCGGGAAGCCGTCGAACACGGCGCCCGCGATCTGGGCCACCATGGTCTTCTGCTCGTAGCCCTCGGGGGCGTTGACCAGCTGGTGCGCCGGGTCCTCGGCCATCTTCACGCCGGTGAGCTGGGCCAGCACGATCAGGCCCATCAGCATCACGACCGCGATGAGTCCCATCATCAGCAGGGTGGTGGCCGCGTTGCGTGACTTGGGCTTGCGGAACGCGGGCACGCCGTTGCTGATGGCCTCGACGCCGGTCAGGGCGGCGCAGCCGGAGGAGAACGCCCGGAGCACGAGGAACATGAACGCGAGGCCGACGAAGTGGTCGTCCTCGGCGCGGACCTCCAGGCCGGCGCTCTCGGCGCGCATCTCGTCGCCGAGGACCAGGCCGCGGAACACGCCGTAGCCGATCATGAAGACGATGCCGGCCATGAACGCGTAGGTCGGGATGGCGAAGGTGCTGCCCGACTCGCGGATGCCGCGCAGGTTGACCGCGGTGAGCAGGACGATCGCGACGACCGCGAACTCGACCTTGTGGGTGGCGACGAACGGGATGGCCGAACCGATGTTCGCGGCGGCCGAGGAGATCGACACCGCGACCGTGAGGATGTAGTCGACCAGGAGGGCGCTGGCCACGGTCAGGCCCGCCCTGCGGCCCAGGTTGACCGTGGCGACCTCGTAGTCGCCACCGCCCGAGGGGTAGGCGTGCACGTTCTGCCGGTAGCTCGCGACGACGGTGAGCATCACCACGACGACGACCACACCGACCCACGGCGCCAGGGCGTAGGCCGACAGGCCCGCCACGGACAGCACCAGGAAGATCTCTTCGGGCGCGTACGCGACACTGGACATCGCGTCCGAGGCGAAGACCGGCAGGGCGATGCGCTTGGGCAGCAGGGTGTGGGCGAGCCGATCGCTGCGGAACGGCCGGCCGACCACGAGGCGCTTGGCCGCGGTTGCGAGCTTGGACACGGATCGAGAGCGTAAGGGGTCAGGTCCCCTGGTCGGAGTAATCGTGGGTAGGTTCTCCGTAAGCGTCGTTCGGGAGGCATTCGTGCACGTGGTCATCATGGGGTGCGGCCGGGTGGGTTCATCCCTGGCCAAGGCCCTGGAGCGCCTGGACCACCAGGTCGCGGTGATCGACAAGGACGCCCAGTCCTTCCGCAGGCTCGGGTCCGACTTCCACGGTCAGCAGGTCGTCGGCAACGGCTTCGACCAGCGCGTCCTCATCGAGGCGGGCATCGAGCGGGCGGGTGCGTTCGCGGCGGTGTCCAGCGGCGACAACTCGAACATCATCTCGGCGCGGGTGGCGCGCGAGACGTTCGGCGTGGAGGCGGTGGTCGCCCGCATCTACGACGAGAAGCGGGCCGCCGTGTACGAGCGGCTGGGCATCCCGACCGTGGCGACCGTGCCGTGGTCGACCGACCGGTTCCTGCGGATGCTGCTGCCCGAGGGCAGCGCGACCGCGTGGCGCGACCCGTCCGGTTCCGTGGCGGTGCTGCCGCTGGAGCTGCACGAGGACTGGGTGGGCCGCTCCGTGCGCGACCTCCAGGAGGCCACCGGCTGCCGGGTCGCGTTCATCATGCGGTTCGGGACGGGCGTGCTGCCCGACGCGAAGACCGTGCTCCAAGCCGACGATCAGGTGTACGTGGCCGCCCTGTCGGGCACCGTGACCGATGTGGCCGCCGCGGCGGCTCACGCACCCGAGGAGAGCTGAGTGCGCATCGCTATCGCTGGGGCGGGTGCGGTGGGCCGGTCCATCGCGGCCGAGCTGGTGGCCGACGGGCACCAGGTCATGCTGATCGAGCGCGACCGCACCCACTTCGAGCCGCACACCGTGGAGCAGGCGGAGTGGGTGCAGGCGGACGCGTGCGAGCTGTCCTCGCTGGAGGACGCGGGCATGCAGCTGTGCGACGTGGTGATCGCCGCCACCGGTGACGACAAGGTCAACCTCGTGGTGTCGCTGCTGGCCAAGACCGAGTTCGCGGTGCGGCGCGTCGTGGCCCGGGTGAACGACCCGGCCAACGAGTGGCTGTTCACCGAGTCGTGGGGCGTGGACGTGGCCGTGTCGACGCCGCGCATCCTGTCCGCGCTGGTCGAGGAGGCCGTGACGGTCGGCGACGTGGTGCGGCTGATGACGCTGCGCCAGGGGCAGGCGAACCTGGTGGAGATCACCCTGCCCGGGGACACGCCACTGGCGGGTTCGCCGGTGAGCTCCCTGGCCCTGCCGCGCGATGCCGCCCTGGTCACGATCCTGCGCGGCGGGAGGGTGATCGTGCCGACACCGGACGACACCCTGGAGGGCGGCGACGAGCTGCTGTTCGTGGCGGCGGCGGACGTGGAGCGCGAGATCCGGTCGTCGTTGGGCTACTGACCCCTGGCCGGGCGGGTTCCTGCCGGGACGCGCGGCGGGGGCCACCGGTGCGGCTGGAGCCACCGGCGCGGCTGGCCCGAGTCACGGTGACAGGTTGTCCACAGGGCCGGTCCGACGACGCCGTCGTTGCCGGTGCCGGCTGGAAAGATGAAAGCAGGGGTCCCCTGGCGGGGACCCCTGCGAAGCGTTCCGGGGCGTTGCGCTCCGGGGCGTTCGGCCCGGCTACCGCTCGTCGGCCCGTGCGGGCTGGGGGCGCTGCTCGCCGGTCGGGCGCCGCTCGGCGGGGGCGTCGAGCAGCTGGTCGTAGATGTTCGGCTCGGCCCGGTCCCCGGCGTCCGCGTCACCTGCGGCCTGGTGACCGGCGACCTGGTTGCCCGTCACCTGGTTGCCGGTGACCTGGCTGCCGGCGGCTTGGGCGCGCAGGCGCTCCTCCGCCTCCCGGTTCTCCTCCTCCTCCTCGGCGGCCAGAGCCGCCTTGAGGCGCTTGTCCGAGCGGCGCACCGCCCAGACGGTCGCGAACAGGGCCACGGCCATCAGCGGGTAGCCCATGGCCAGCCTCGCGGCGGCCAGCCAGCCGACCGACGCCTCGTCGTACAGCCACCGCTGCACCACGAACCGGGAGCAGAACACCAGGGCCCACACGAGCGTGGCGATGTCGTAGTCGCGCACGCTGGCCTTGTCCTGGCGCCACGCGGTGCCCTGGCCGTTGAGGAACGACCACACCACGCCCGCGAGCGGCCAGCGGACCAGGATCGACAGGATGAACGCGCCGCCGTAGACGAGGCTCTGCCAGATGCCGAACAGGAAGAAGCCCTTGGCGTCGCCCGTGCGGTAGGCGATGAACGCGGCGATGCCGACACCGAAGACCGCCGACACGGCCGGCTGCACGGAGCCCTTGCGCAGGGCGAGCGCGATGCCGATCAGCACGGCCGCGCCCAGCGCGGACCAGATCGCCGGCATGAGCCCGGCGAGGGCGTTGACCAGCACGAACACGACCACGGGCAAGGAGGACAGGGCGAGGCCGGTGACGCCGCCCATCTGCTCCAGCATCGTGGGCTGCTTCTCGGTCTCGTTCGCTCGTGTCATGAAGCGTTCTGCAACTCGTAGTAGGGGTTGTAGAGCACCTTGCGTCCGTCCCGGACCGCGATGCGGCCCCTGGCCTTGATGGTGCGGCCCGGCTCGATGCCGGCGATGCGGCGACGGCCCAACCACACGAGGGTCACGCCCTCGGTGCCGTCGTACAGCTCGGCCTCCAGCGTGGCGGCGGCGTCGCGGGGGCACAACTCGACGCTGCGCAGCCGCCCGAGCACCGTCACCTCTTGACCCGACTCGCAGTCGCACGCCCGGACGGCTCCGACGGCCTCGACTTTCCGCGACAGGTCGTCGGCGTCCAACTCGCTGACGTCGGTGGTCAGCCGACGCACGAGGCGGCGCCAGTAGCCGCCCCCAGTACCAGTCATCCCCGACTCCTGGGAGTGCGTGGGGCCTCGACTCCGAAGCCCGTCCGACAGCCAGCGTAACCGGGTACACCCGACCGGGTATCCGGCTGGGGGAGGATCTGACGCCATGGGTTCGTCACGCGCCGTTCTCCTGCCCGGCACCGCCTCCGACGAGGTGTTCGTCGCCTCGGTGTTCGCCCGCCCCCTGGCCGAGGCCGGGTACTCGCTGGTCGCGCCCCCGTCGAGGGGCGTCGCGGAGCACGTGGACGCGCTCGACGCGGCGTGGGCGGGTAGGCCGTTGGTGGTCGGCGGGGTGTCGCTGGGCGCGCACGTGGCGGCGTCGTGGGCGGTGCGGCACCCGGAGCGGTGCGCGGGGGTGCTGGTGGCGCTGCCCGCGTGGAACGGCCCGGCCGGGGACGCGCCGGCGGCGCTCGCGGCGGCGGCGAGCGCGGCCGCGGTGGAGGCGGTGGGCGTGGACGGGGCGCTGACCGGTGTGGACGGGTGGTTGGGCGACGAGTTGCGGCGGGCGTGGCCGCGGTACGGGCGGCGGCTCGCGGACGTGCTGCGGGAGGCGGCGGGGTCGGTCGCGCCGACGGTGGCCGAGCTGGGGCGGTTGGGCGTGCCGGTGGGGGTGGCCGCGTGCACCGACGACCCGGTTCACCCGATCGGGACCGCCCGGACGTGGGTGGACGCGCTGCCGCGCGGCGTCCTGCGCACGACGACGTTGGCCGAGTTGGGCGCGGACCGCGAGGTGCTGGGCCGCGCCGCGCTCGACGCGCTCCGCGAGGCCGGCGCCAGGCCCACCGGGCCCTGACCTGCCTCGCGGGGCGTGGCGGCCTCGTCAGCCGGGCTGCTGCTGTTGCTGGATGTGGCGGGCGATGGCCTCGGGCAGTTCGATGGGCAGCGGCGTGCGCACCGGCATCGGCTGCGGCCCCCGCACCACGACGGTGTCGCGGACCAGTTCGTAGAGGGCTTCGGCAGCCCGCACGGCCTGCTCCTCGGTCGGCGCGGCGGCGATGCCCCGCAGCATCCAGCGCGGCCCGTCCACACCCACGACGCGCAGGTGCACCTCGTTGTTGCGGGCGGCGATCTCCTCGCCCCACTCGCCGTTCTCGCGCAGGATGCGGAAGCCGTCGGACTTGAACTGGGCGATCATCTCGCCGCTGACCTCCGGCCACAGCCGATCGGTCTTCGGCGCGGCGAACGCGCTGACGGTGAGCTGGCCGACGGTGGTCAGCAGGTGCACGGCCCGCACCTGGCCCGCCGGGTCCATCTCCACCTGGAGCTGGGCGCCCTCGGGCACCGGCAGCCGGATCGAGCCGAGGTCGAGGCGGTTGAGCCCGTCGTTGGGGGCCTGCGGCTCGTCGAACGGGCCGTCGCCACCCTCCTCCAGGCCGTCGAACTCGGCCTCGGTGTGCGCCGTCCCCCGGTTCGCGGAGTGCCTACCGCGCTTGCGGCGCCGTCCGAACATCGCCTTCACCCCTCCGTCCGGGCGAGCACGTCGTGCCCGCCTGTAGAGCCGTAGCCGCCCGCACCGCGCTCGGACCCGGGCAGCTCGTCGACCTCGCGGAACACGGCGTGCTCCACCTTCTGCACCACCAGCTGGGCGATCCGGTCACCGCGCGCGAGCCTCACCGGCTCCCGCAGGTCGTGGTTGACCAGGCACACCTTGATCTCCCCCCGGTAGCCCGCATCGATCGTGCCCGGTGTGTTGACCACGCTCAGGCCGACCCTGGCCGCGAGGCCGCTGCGCGGGTGCACGAACCCCGCGTAGCCCTCGGGCAGCGCGATCGCCACGCCCGTGCCGACCACCGCGCGCTCCCCCGGTTCGATCACCACGTCGGTGGTCGTCACCAGGTCCGCGCCGGCATCACCCGGTCGGGCGTAGGCCGGCGGGGGCACGGCAGGATCGAGCCGGGACAGCAGGACCTCGACGCTGGGCACGGCGCGCGAGACTACCCTGGTGGCGTGAGCGAGAGTGCTGTGACCGCCCCGACCGCGTTCCGCGAGCGGTTGTTCGTGCCCTGGTGGGGTTGGCCGCTGCCGCTGGGCGCGGCCGTGCTGCTGGCCGCCGAGATCCACATGGGCTTCCCCGGTGTGCGGTCGTGGCTGCCGTACGCGCTCCTCGTGCCGCTGGCGGTGCTGCTGCTGGTCCGGATGGGGTCGACGAAGGTCGAGGTGTCCGGCGGCGAGCTGCGCGTCGGCGAGGCGCACGTGCCGGTCGAGCTGCTGGGCGAGGTCGAGGTGTTCGACTCGAAGTCCAAGCGCAAGGCGATGGGCCCCAACCTCGACCCGATGGCGTACGTCGTGCACCGCGGGTGGGTCGGTCCGGTGGTGAAGGTGGAGCTGCGCGACCCGCAGGACCCGACGCCGTACTGGCTGTTCAGCGCGCGGTCGGCGGAGCGGTTGGCGGCGGTGCTGCGCGAGCGGTGAGGACGTCCCGGGACGTCCTGCCGGTGGGCCGCTCCCGGCCCCAACAGCGACTGGGCGCCACCCCGGCGGAGGGGTGAGCGCCCAGAACTGTTCGTCGGGCACCTGTGGGTCGGGTGGTTCGTCAGGTGCCTGTGGGTCCGGTGGTCGTGCCCCGGCCGGCGCGGCCGGTGCGGCTGCTCAGGCGCAGTCGCGGCAGATGTACTGGCCGTTCACCTCTTCGGCCAGCCTGCTGCGGTGGTGCACCAGGAAGCACTTCGAGCACGTGAACTCGTCCGCCTGCTTGGGCAGGACCTTGAACGTGAGCTCCTCGCCGGACAGGTCGGCACCCGGCAGCTCGAAGTTCTCGGCGGTCGCGTCCTCGTCGATGTCGACGACCCCGGACTGCGTTTCGTTGCGCCGCGCCTTCAGCTCCTCGAGTGAGTCCTCAGCGAGTTCGTCCGCCTCGCTGCGACGCGGCGCGTCGTAGTCGGTCGCCATCTTCTTTCACACCCCTGCGGTCAACGGAGACTGTTCGTGTTCGCTGGTTAACGCACCAGCGCCCCTTTTTGTGCCCCCATCGCCAGTGACGGAGGTCTCGCTCGCGCTGCCGGGCGCCAACCCCCTGCAAGTCGACGCTTCCCGGTGTCCGGCGGTGCGCGGAGCGCCGAGAGGGTAGCTCATGGATCAGGGAGCCGTGCAGCGGGTTCCCCCTAATTGAGCAGACGGGTGACACGACCTTCACACGCTGGCCCGATAGGCTCTGGGCGGGCGTTGCCCACCCGTCGAGCCCGGCTCGGGACACCCTTCCGGGGCGTTGACCGTCCGCGACCGGGTGATAACGGCCCGCGACAACCCCGCCCGGAACGCGGGAGCGCGGGGCGCGGCATAGCCTGACCACCATCAACACTGCGCCAGGGGGAGGTCGGCGGACGTGGGACCCGGTACGGGAGGAAGCGGGTCGTCGCGGTACCGGAAGAGGCGGCCATGGCCGGCGCTCATCCTTTTCACGGTGCTCGCCGTGACGGCGGTCGTCGTCTGGAACCGCGTGCTGGCCGACGCGGGTGACGTCGACGCGGCCATCCAGTGCAACCCCCCGGGCACCGCGCCGTCGAGCGTCGCGGCGGACCCGGGTGCGGCGCCCGTCGCGCCGACCGCCCTGGGCACCGTGCTGGGCCACGACGCCCTGGACCGCACGGACCCGGTGCCGGTCGCCGAGGTGCGGTTCCGCGTGTTCAACGCGAGCACGCAGCGCAACCAGGCGCGGTTCGTGGCGACGATGCTGACCGAACTGGGCATGCAGCAGGCGGCGGAGCCGGGCAACGATCCGGTGTACCCGGCGCAGGACATGACGTGCCGCGGTCAGATCCGGTTCGGTGCTCCGGGCGCGGGGGCGGCGCGGACGCTGAGCCTGATCGAGCCGTGCCTGGAGCTGGTGCGCGACGAGCGCCAGGACGCGACGGTCGATGTGGCGGTCGGGAAGAAGTTCAGCGAGGTGAAGCCGAACAGCGACGCCCGCAAGGTCCTCGACCAGCTGGCCGAGTGGGCCGAGCAGCAGCCCCGGCAGCAGGGCGGCCAGGCCGCCCAGGACTCGCCCGCGCCGACGCTGAACGCCGACCACCTCCGGGGCGCGCGCGACGTGCACTGCTGACGTCCACCGCGGGCGTGCACCAGTGGAGCGCGCAGCCGCCCTTGAGTACGAGTTGTCCACAGCCCGGCCGCCGACGCGGCCGGGCTGTGGCGTTTTCCGGTTGACTGGACATCAGGGGACCCCCTGGCCGGGGACGCTTGCGCGAGCACGCCGGGCGGCCCGCCAGGGGTGGACGCGACGGCCCGCCGGGCCGCGGGGTGAGGCGGGTCGCGGGGTGAGGCCACAGGCGGGTGTGCGGCGGTGGTACGGGGTTCGGCGGTGGTACGGGGTTCGGCGGTAGGCCGGGCGCGACGGCCGGCGGGTCGCCAGCAGGTGGGCGCGACACGGGCCGGATCAGACCTTGGCGAAGCCGGCGTCCACGAGAGCCGCGTACAGCGCGTCGGCGATCCCCGGCGCGGCCGCGAACGTGGCGTCCTCCCCCAGCTCCGGCGCCTCGCCCGGCACCTTCACGACCGCCCCCGCCTCACGGGCCAGCAGCGCCCCCGCCGCCCAGTCCCACCGGCCCAGCGCGTGCTCCGCGTAGGCGTCCAACCGCCCGGCGGCCACGGCGCACAGGTCCAGCGACGCGGCGCCCGCCCGACGGATGTCGCGGACCTTCGTGGCCAGCTTCGCCCACGTCTCGGCCTGCCGCTGCCGCCGGTCCGCCCGGTAGGCGAAGCCGTAACCCAGGAGGGAGACGTCCAACCGGGTGACGTCGTTGACCTGGAGCTTCCGGCCGTCGAGCCAGGCCCCGCCGCCCCGCGCGGCGGTCCAGGTGCGGCCGGTCACGGGTTCGTGCACCGCCCCCGCGATCGACTCGCCGTCCACCTGGGCGGCGATCGAGACGGCGTAGTGGGGGATGCCGTACAGGTAGTTGACCGTGCCGTCGATGGGGTCCACGACCCACGTCAGGCCCTCGACGGCGGCCTGACCGCCTTCTTCCTCGCCGATCACCGGCTCACCGGGGCGCAGGGACGCGAGCCGTTCGCGCACGAGCCGCTCGGCGGCGCGGTCGGCGGCCGTCACCACGTCGGTGATGGTGGACTTGGTGTCGACGTCGGCGACGGCGGTCTCGCGCGTCGTCAGGGCGAGCGAGCCCGCCTCACGTGCCACGAGCACGGCGACGTCGACCAGCGAGCGTGGATCGAAACGCAACTGTTCCTCCTGCGTCACTCTCACGGGACTATCGGAGAGGTGCAGGCTAGTGTCTGCGGCCACGGTTACTGAATCGAGTAGGAAGGGACCACGGGGATGGGCATGACCCGCGGGTTCGGCGTGGACATCGGCGGTTCCGGCATCAAGGGCGGGCTCGTGGACCTGGAGGCGGGTGCGCTGGACGGGGAACGCCTGCGCATCAACACGCCGCAGCCGTCGACGCCGGACGCGGTCGCCGACGTGGTCGCCGAGATCGTCGACAAGTTCGGCTGGGACGGGCCGGTGGGCGTCACCCTGCCCTGCGTGGTCAAGCACGGCGTCGCGCACAGCGCCGCGAACGTCGACAAGAAGTGGATCGGCACGGACGCGGCGCAGCTGTTCGCCGAGCGGCTCGGCCGCCCCAAGGAGCAGGTCGTCGTCATGAACGACGCCGACGCCGCGGGCATCGCGGAGATGCGCTTCGGTTCCGGCCGCGACCGGGACGGCCTGGTGGTCCTGCTGACCTTCGGCACCGGCATCGGCAGTGCCCTCTTCCTGGACGGCAAGCTCGTCCCGAACACCGAGTTCGGCCACCTGGAGGTCGACGGCCACGACGCGGAGAAGCGCGCGGCGGCGTCGGTCAAGGAGGACAAGGACCTGAGCTGGGCCGAGTGGGCGCCGCGCGTGTCGCGCTACATGAACGTCCTGGAGAACCTGATCTGGCCGGACCTGGTCATCGCGGGCGGCGGGGTCAGCAAGAAGGCGGAGAAGTGGCTGCCGCTGCTGGAGGTCCGCACCGAGGTGGTCGCCGCGGCGCTGAAGAACGACGCGGGCATCGTCGGGGCGGCCTTCGCCGCCGCGCACGGCCTGGTCCACTGATTTCGCGGCCCTTCTAGCTGCGAGAACGCGTGCCGGACCACTCCGGGGGACGCCGGGGCGCAACGGCACGCGATTCTCGTCGTTACAATGGAACGGTGCCCCGCTGACGAACGATCCGGCGGGGGTCCCCCGTACTCCGGCGACCGAGGTTCGCGCCCTTCGGTTTGCCTTGATCGACAGTCGCGAAAGGGCGTACGTGGCAGCCGCGAAGACGACCCAGGCAGCTAAGGCTGACGCCGAGGACACGCCCAAGGCCACCTCGGCGAGGAAGGCCCCGGCCAAGAAGCCGGTGGCGAAGACCGCCGCGGCGGCCAAGACGGCCACGCGGGTACCGCGCAAGACGGCCGCCAAGGCCGCCGCCCCGGGCAAGGTGAAGAAGGGGGCCGAGGGCGACGAGCCCGAGGACCTCGAAGGCGGTCCCGACGGCGAAGACCTGGTCGACGACGTCGAACTGATCGACGAGCCGGTCGAGGAGGAGCCCGCCGAGGAGGAGACCGCCAAGCCCGGCGAAGGCGACTTCGTCTGGGACGAGGAGGAGTCGGAAGCCCTGCGGCAGGCCCGCAAGGACGCCGAGCTCACCGCGTCGGCCGACTCGGTCCGCGCCTACCTGAAGCAGATCGGCAAGGTCGCCCTGCTCAACGCGGAGGAGGAGGTCGAGCTCGCCAAGCGCATCGAGGCCGGCCTCTACGCCGCTGAGCGGGTCCGCCGCGCCGAGGACGAGCAGGAGAAGCTGACCCCGCAGCTGCGCCGCGACCTGCGGTGGATCGTGCGGGACGGTGAGCGCGCCAAGAACCACCTGTTGGAGGCCAACCTCCGCCTGGTGGTGTCGCTGGCCAAGCGCTACACGGGTCGCGGCATGGCGTTCCTGGACCTGATCCAGGAGGGCAACCTCGGCCTGATCCGCGCGGTGGAGAAGTTCGACTACACCAAGGGCTACAAGTTCTCCACGTACGCCACCTGGTGGATCCGCCAGGCGATCACCCGCGCGATGGCCGACCAGGCCCGCACCATCCGCATCCCGGTGCACATGGTCGAGGTCATCAACAAGCTCGGTCGCATCCAGCGCGAGCTGCTCCAGGACCTGGGTCGCGAGCCCACGCCGGAGGAGCTGGCCAAGGAGATGGACATCACCCCGGAGAAGGTGCTGGAGATCCAGCAGTACGCCCGGGAGCCCATCTCGCTGGACCAGACCATCGGTGACGAGGGCGACAGCCAGCTCGGTGACTTCATCGAGGACTCCGAGGCCGTCGTGGCGGTGGACGCGGTGTCGTTCACGCTGCTCCAGGACCAGCTCCAGTCGGTCCTGGCGACGCTGTCCGAGCGCGAGGCGGGTGTCGTGCGGCTGCGGTTCGGCCTCACCGACGGCCAGCCGCGCACGCTGGACGAGATCGGTCAGGTCTACGGGGTGACGCGCGAGCGCATCCGGCAGATCGAGTCGAAGACGATGTCGAAGCTGCGCCACCCGTCGCGGTCGCAGGTCCTGCGGGACTACCTCGACTAGTCCGACCAGGTTCCACCGGTGGTGCCCCGGCCTGCTTTCCAGGTCGGGGCACCGTCGCGTTCGGACCCGGTTGCCGGGCGGTGAACCGGACGTGGAGCGTCCGGATCGTGGAACTCGGGGGCGTGTTCGCTCTGGGCTGACCAAAGTGTTACCGATCACAGCGACGGTCGGCGACCGCCCACCGTTCGGAGCAGTGGACGTGCGTCCAACGACGTATCCGCAGGTCATGAAACCGTTGCCGGCACAACGGAACGTGAGCGAAAACCGATCGAACCGGTGGTCCTGCCAGGTTCGAACTACCCGTGTGACGGGTAAATCGGGAGTGACGCGGGTCGCCACGGCCCAGGGAACACTGACTTACGCCCGTGCGTCTGCAAGAGTGGAAGCAGCGAACACGGCACATCAGCCAGATGCGAAGTGGTCGCAGCTAGGTGTGAGGGCACCGATCCCCGGTGCCGGGACGGAGGGAGATTTCCATGACTACCACGCTCACCCGCCCCGCTTTGACCGCTGCGACCGCTGCGACCGCTGCGGGGCTGCCGCCCAGGTTCGCGCCGTGCTCCCCTCCGGGGGCGAGCTGCTGTTCTGCGGGCACCACGCCCGCGAGCACAGCACGAAGCTGCGTGAGCTCGCTGCCGAGTTGCAGCAGGGCTGAACAGCACGGGCCCTGACGGGGTCCGTAGCACCCTGGCCGTCCGGGGCGGGGACCCACAGCGGGTCCCCGCCCCCCTGCACTTCCAGGGGTGTCCCGGGGGCTCCCCTGAAAGTGCAGGGGAGCCGCTCAGACCTCGCCCAGCACGGGTTCGAAGGCCAGTTCGGCGGCGCCGACGAGCTTGGCGTCGCGGCCGAGCGGCGAGGACACGATGCGGGTGCCGCCGACGGCGCGGGACACCAGGGACCGCTTCTGCACGGTGCGGCGCAGCTGGTCGACGAGCGACTCGGGCAGCGCGGTGAACAGGTCGCCCAGCACCACCAGTTCGGGGCCCAGCATGTTGACCACGGTCACCAGGCCCATGGCGAGCCACTCGGTGAACTCGCCCAGGCGGTGGGCGACGGTGTCCGGCGAGCCCGCGAGGGCCCGCAGCTCGGCCACCACGGCACCGCGCGGGGCGTTCTCGGGCAGGGCCAGCGCCCGGCACAGGGCGGGCTCCCCCACCTCGGTCTCCCAGCAGCCCTGGCAGCCGCAGTAGCAGCGCCTGCCGCCGGGGCGCACGACCATGTGGCCGAGTTCGCCGACGTAGCCGCCGGTGCCGCGCAGCGGTTGGCCGCTGGAGATGACGCCGCCGCCGATGCCGACGTCGGCGGAGATGTAGACCATGTCCGAGGAGCCGCGGGCGGCGCCGCGGACGTGCTCGGCGAGGGCGCCCAGCTCGGCGTCGTTGCCGACCTGCACGGGCACCTTGAGGACCGCGGAGAGGCGCTGCCCGAGCGCCACGTCGGTCCAGTGCAGGTTGGGCGCCTCGTGCACGAGGCCGTCGTGGCGGCGGACGACGCCGGGCACGGACACGCCGACGCCGACCGCCTGGAGGTCGAGCTCGTCGGCCAGCAGCTTCGCCGAGTCGGCGATGTGCGTGATGACCTCGCCGGGGTCCCGGGAGCGCTGGTGCAGGTTCCACGAGTCGCGGCCGAGGATGTCGCCGCCGAGCCCCACCATGGCCATCGCCACCTGCTCGACGCGGATGTCGATGGCCATCACGACGGCGGCCTGCGGCTGCGGCAGGACCAGCAGGGACGGGCGGCCCGCGCCGGAGCGCTGCGCGGGCACCCGCTCGGCGACTACGCCCGACTCGGCGAGGCCGTCCACCAGGGCCTTGATGGTGCTGCGGTTGAGCCCGAGCTCAGCCGCGAGCGACGCCCTGGTGGACGGTCCGTCCACGTGCAGCCGGCGCAGCAGCGCCGTGCGGTTGTGCCTGCGGACCTCGTCCGGTCGTGCTCCCGCGGTCGGTGTGCTCACGTCAGCGGGCGGCGGTGGCCGCCCGGCGACGGGACAGCGCGTCGACGCTCGCCGCGAGCAGCAGCACGAGACCCGTCACGATGAACACGACCGCGGCGGGCTGCCGCAGCAGGCCCATGCCGTTCTGGATGATCGCCAGCACCGCGCCACCGATGACGGCGTCGCGCAGCCGGCCCTTGCCGCCGAACAGGGAGGTGCCGCCGATGACGGCCGCGCCGACCGCCAGGAGCAGCGTGTTGCCGCCACCGGCGTTCGGGTCGACCGAGCCGACCTTGGAGGAGTAGACGATCGCGCCGATCGCGGCCAGGGAGGAGGCGATGACGAACACGCTCATCCGGATCTGGGCGACGTTGATGCCCGCGCGGCGGGCGGCTTCCTTGTTGCCGCCGACGGCGTAGACGTGGCGGCCGTAGCGGGTGCGCTCCAGCACGAAGGTGCCGATGACCAGCAGCAGCAGCACGATCGGCACCACGTACGGCACGCCGGCGATGACGACGCGGGGGCTGACGGACCGGTTGAGGGTGAGCGCGTAGGTGGCGGCCGCGGCCAGCACGACCACGATGCCGACCTTGACCAGGATCATCGGGGTGGGCTGGGCGACCAGGCCCCTGCGCAGCCTGCTGAAGTGGCGGCCGAGCACGACGGCGGCGTAGCCGCCCGCGGCGACGGCGAACAGGACCCACGAGCCCGCGGTGTCGAGGTTTCCGTTGGCGACGTTGAAGAGCACGTCGTTGCGCAGGCCGAGCGTGCCGCCCTCGCCGATGAACTGGAGGACCACGCCGCCCCAGGCCAGGAACAGCGCCAGGGTCACCACGAACGAGGGGATGCCGACCTTCGCGACGAGGAAGCCGGTGATGGAGCCGATGGCGGTGCCGACGCAGATGGCGAGCAGGATCTCGACCCACGGGTTGGCGGGGACCCCGACGAGCGCGATGACGAGCGCGATGGCGGCCAGCGCGGCGCCGGGCCAGATGCGCATGATCCCGGCCAGCACGACGGCCAGCGCGAGGAAGGCGCAGAACGCGTAGAAGACCGTGTCGCCCATGCCGCCGAGCAGGTTGCCGTTGTTGACCAGGTGCAGCGCCATGACGGAGGCGGTCACGCCGGAGGCGGTGCCCGCGGACAGGTCGATCTCGCCCAGGAGCAGCACGAAAACCAGGCCCATGGCGATGATGACGATGCTCGCGCCCTGGGCGAGGAGGTTCGCGATGTTGCCCAGGGTCAGGAAGGTGTCGGCCATGGAGCTGAAGGCGATCAGCAGGACGACCAGGCCCAGCAGCGCGGGCAGGGAGCCCAGCTCACCGCCCCTGACGCGGGCGAAGTAGTCGCGGACGGCCTCGCCGGTCGACTGGGAGGTGGTGTCGATGCCGAAGTCGGAGATCGCGCCCGGGGCGTCCTTGGGCGACGTCTCGCTCGTGGTGTTGGTCATGCTCGTTCCTCGTTCTGCGGCTGGTGAGCCTGGTGCGCCGGCATCAGATGGTGGCGGATTCGGGTCGGGCGATGCCCAGGTCCCCGGAGCGGCCGGCGGTGATCAGCTCGACCACCTGGCCGTGCGTGACGTCCTTGGTGTTGACCTCGGCGGCCATGCGGCCCAGGTAGAGGCAGGCGATGCGGTCGGCGACCTCGAAGACGTCGTTCATGTTGTGGCTGATCAGCACGACGCCGAGGCCCTGTTCGGCGAGGCGGCGCACCAGGTCGAGGACCTGGCGGGTCTGCGCGACGCCGAGGGCGGCGGTGGGCTCGTCGAGCAGCACGACCTTGCTGTTCCACAGCACGGCCTTGGCGATGGCGACGGTCTGCCGCTGACCGCCGGACAGCGACGACACCTGGGTGCGGACCGACTTGACGGTGCGCACGGACAGCGACGTCAGCGTCTTGCGGGCGGCCTGCTCCATGTCGGCCTCGTCGAGCATCCCCAGCTTGCCGCGCTCGCGGCCGAGGAACATGTTCTGGACGATGTCGAGGTTGTCGCACAGCGCGAGGTCCTGGTAGACGACCTCGATGCCCAGGTCCGCGGCCTCGCGCGGGCCGTGGATGGTGACCTCGCGGCCGTTGAACAGCACCTGGCCCGAGTCCATCGGGTGGATGCCCGCGATGCTCTTGACCAATGTCGACTTGCCGGCGCCGTTGTCGCCGACGAGCGCGGTGACCTGTCCCGGGTGCACGGCGAAGTCGATGTCGTGCAGGACGTGCACGGGTCCGAAGCTCTTGTTGACGCCGCGCAGCTCGAGGATCGGCTCGCTCACTGGTTTCCTCCGTTTGTGCCCACACGCGTGGGTGCGCCGGAACGGGGTGCGCTTGCGCTGGCACCCCGCCCCGGCGCGAGCCTTGACTACTTGATGCCGAGCTCGGTGCAGACGGCGGCGAGGTCGCCGCCGCAGATCTCGCCGGCCTTGACGAAGCCCGCGTCGACCACGGTCTTCACCTTGTCCTTGGTGATCGTCTGCGCTTCGAGCAGGACCGACTTGACGGTGCGGCCGGCCTTGCTGTCCTCGACCGAACCGGTGGCCAGCGCGTCGGCGGCGGCGGTGTCGCCCTTGGCGAGGGCGCCGGCGAGCTTGGCGGCGGCCTGCGCCTCCTCGGCGATCGGCTTGAAGACGGTCATGAACTGGTCGCCGCGCATGACGGCCTGCAGGCCCTCGGGGGTGGCGTCCTGGCCGGTGACCGGCACCTTGCCGTTCAGGCCGTACTTCTTGAGCACGGTGATGATCGCGCCGGCGAGGCCGTCGTTGGCGGCCACGACGCCGTCGACCTTCTGGCCGTTGCCGGTGAGGATCTGCTCGAAGGTCACGCCGCCCTGCTGGTTGTCCCAGTCCGGGATCGGCTGCGACTGGACCAGCTTGAGGTCACCCGAGTCGTACTTGGGCTTCAGCACCTTCTGCTGGCCGTTGTAGAACAGGGTGGCGTTGTTGTCGGTCGGGGCGCCCTCGATCTCGATGACCTCGGCGGGCTTCTTGCCCGGCGCGAGCGCCGCGAGGCCGTCCACGAGGCCCTGGCCCTGGAGCTCGCCGACCTTCTCGTTGTCGAACGAGACGTAGTAGTCGGAGGTGCCGCCCAGGTTGAGGCGGTCGTAGTCGATGACCGCGATGCCCTGCGACTGCGCCTTCTTCGCGACCGAGGCGCCGACCTCGCTGTTGGGCGTGGCGATGATCAGGACCTTGACGCCGGCGTTGATCATGCCGTCGGCGAGGGTGGAGAACTTCTGCACGTCGCCCTGGGCGTTCTGGATGTCGGCGTCCAGGCCCTCGGCCTTCAGCGCGGCCTCCAGGAGGGGCTTGTCGAAGCCCTCCCAGCGCGCGGAGGACTTCGTCTCCGGGAGGATCACGCCGACCTTCTCGCCGCCGCCGGAGGCGCTGGAGGTGTTGGTGCCCGACGTGTCGGTGCCACCGGTGGACGTGTTGGCGCCACATGCCGTCATGGCCAAGGCAAGGCCCGTGCTTGCGGCGATGAGAGCGAGGCTCTTGCTGCGCATCCGCCATCCTTTCACGCAGGTGCGTAAATGTTGTGGCGCACAACGTATGCCCCCGAGTGCGGTGACCGGAAGCACACTTGACCGATAAAGAGGGCACGATGCGCTAACGGGCAGGTAACCGAACGGACATCTGACTACATCGAATGCCGTAGTCCGTTACCCGGGGTCACCTTCGGCGTAACCGGGGTTTGTTGCGGGCGACAACCGGGTGACCACCCGACGATCTTGACCGCGCACAGCGAGGTGACCGGGGTCACTGTAGCCGAGCGTGAAGTGGCGGTGAAGCGGGCGCGATCCCTGCCGTGCGGCGGGCGCTTCCCCTACCAGGAGCGCAGGGTGGCGATGCGCTCTTCGAGCTGCTCGATGCTGGCCATCGCCGTGGGCGGGCCGCCGCAGTACTCGCGCAACTGGTTGTGGATCTTGCCGTGCGGCTTGCGGGTGCGGTGGTGGTGCATCGCGACCAGGGTGTTGAGCTCCTTGCGGAGCTGCGCCAACCGCTCCTGCACGCCCGCCGGGCGCGGTGCGGGCGCGGGGGCCGCCGGGGCCGCCGTCGCGTTCCGCTTGCTGGCCTCGACGAGCTGCTTCTCCTGGCGCTGGCGCAGCAGGGCGCGCACCTGGTCCGGCTCAAGCAGGCCAGGCAGCCCCAGGTACTCCTGCTCCTCGTCGCTGCCCGCGAACGCCGCCGTGCCGAACGACGAGCCGTCGTAGATCACCTGGTCGAGCTCCGCGGAGGCGCCCAGCGACGTGAACGCCCGCTCCTCCTCGCCCGGCTCGTCCTGCACCCGGTTGGCGGCCGACACCAGCTCGTCGTCCCAGCCGTCCTTCTCCCGGTGCGGCTTGCCCAGGACGTGGTCGCGCTGCGCCTCCAGCTCGCTGGCCAGGCCCAGCAGCACCGGCACGCTCGGCACGAACACGCTCGCCGTCTCGCCCTTGGCCCGCGCCCGCACGAACCGGCCGACGGCCTGCGCGAAGAACAGCGGTGTCGAGGCGCTGGTGGCGTAGACGCCCACGGCCAGGCGCGGCACGTCGACGCCCTCCGACACCATGCGCACCGCGATCAGCCAGCGCTCCTGCGAGGCGGCGAACTCGGCGATGCGGCCCGACGCCTTCGGGTCGTCGGAGAGCACGAGCGTCGCGTCGTGGCCGGTGGTGCGCTTGAGCACCTCGGCGTACGCCTTGGCGACGGTCTGGTCGGTGGCGATCACCAGACCGCCCGCGTCGGGCATGCCGCCGTTGCGCAGCTGGCTGAGGCGCACGTCGGCGGCCTTGAGCACCGACGGCATCCACTCGCCGCTGGGGTCCAGGGCGACGCGCCACGCCCGCGCGGTCTGCTCCTGGGTCAGCGGCTCGCCCAGGCGCGCGGAGAACTCCTCGCCCGCGCTGGTGCGCCACGCCGCCTCGCCCGAGTAGGCCAGGAAGATCACCGGGCGGACCACGCCGTCGCGCAGGGCGTCGGAGTAGCCGTAGGAGTGGTCGGCCTGGCTGCGCATCGCGCCGTCCGGGCCGGGCTCGTAGTTGACGAACGGGATCGGCGAGTCGTCCGACCGGAACGGCGTCCCGGTCAGGCACATCCGCCGCACGGCCGGCGTGAACGCCTCGCGGATCGCGTCGCCCCACGACTTCGCGTCGCCGCCGTGGTGGATCTCGTCGAGCAGCACGAGGGTCTTGCGGTTCTCGGTGCGCACCCGGTGCAGCATCGGGTGGGCCGCCACCTGCGCGTAGGTGAGCGCCACGCCGTGGTAGTCGCGGGAGGTGACGGCCATCGTGTTGCGGAAGTTCGAATCGATCGCGATGCCCGCCTCGGCCGCAGCCTTGGCCCACTGGTGCTTGAGGTGCTCGGTGGGCGTGACGATCGTGACCGACTCGACCGTGCGGTCGGCGAGCAGCTCGGCCGCGACGCGCAGGCCGAACGTCGTCTTGCCCGCGCCGGGGGTCGCGACGGCCAGGAAGTCCTTGGGCTTCGCGGCCAGGTACTTCGTGAGCGCGCGGCGCTGCCAGGCGCGGAGGGGACGGGTCGCGACGACCTGCGGTTGCGACAACCTCGAACCCCTCCTGCGCTGATCAGCGACGGCAAGCATGCGAATGCCCTCGGTGCGGGTGACCGTCGAGGGCATCGACAGCCTACCCGCTGCCCGGAGGGCGCACCGTCGCCGATGGCGCGAAAACGCTCCGGATGCACCATGCTTGACCACGCGATGGGTTCGCCTAGGGACGACGAGGCACGCAGGACGGGCCGCAGGGGCCCCCTGCGGCTGTTGGCGCGCACGTGGGCCAAGGCGTGGGAGAAGTCGATCTTCTCCGAGTCGGCGGAGGCCGCGTTCTGGCAGACCCTGTCCTTCCCGCCGCTGCTGCTGGGCCTGCTCGGCAGCCTGGGCTGGATCGGCGTCTGGCTGGGCCCGGAGGTCGTCAACGCGGCGAAGG
Source organism: Saccharothrix longispora (assembly GCF_031455225.1). Lineage (GTDB taxonomy): Bacteria > Actinomycetota > Actinomycetes > Mycobacteriales > Pseudonocardiaceae > Actinosynnema > Actinosynnema longispora. The sequence continues at coordinate 8,349,073 of NZ_JAVDSG010000001.1, read as the reverse complement.
ACCGCATCCTCTCGTTCTGCCGGACGATCTTCAGCCCGGACGTCGTCAACGACGTGATCGCGCCCACCGTCGACCAGATCCTCACCACCGGCAAGGGCGAGATCGTCTCGATCGGCTTCCTGATCTCGCTGTGGGCGGGCTCGTCGGCGATGTCGTCGTTCGTCGACGCGATCACCGCCGCGCACGACCAGTACGGCGTGCGCAACGAGGTGTGGCAGCGGATCTTCGCGCTGCTGCTCTACATGGCCAGCCTGGTGCTGCTGATCATCGGCCTGCCGGTGCTGGCGCTGGGCCCGGACATCCTGATCCAGCTCTTCCCGGACTCGTGGGAACCGACGCTCGGCGGGTGGCTGGGCGCGACCTACTACCCGGGCATCGGCGTGCTGCTCGTGCTGGCGCTGGCCACGCTCTACAAGCTGGCGCTGCCGAACAAGCTGCCGTGGCACCGCCTGCTGCCGGGCGCGGTGCTGGCGATGGCGGTGTTCCTGCTGTCGTCGGTCGGGCTGCGGCTCTACATCACGTGGATCACCACGACGGGCTACACCTACGGCGCGCTGGCCACGCCCATCGCGTTCCTGCTGTTCGCGTACTTCATCGGGCTGGCGATCAACCTGGGCGCGTACTTCAACAGCGCGTTGCAGGAGCTGTGGCCCGCGCGCATGACGCGGCGGCAGCGGCGGCGCTGGCAGCGCCTGGAGATCGAGCGGGCCGCCGAGCGCATCCGCAACGACGAGGGCAAGCGGGCCTGGCAGGGCGGTCCGGTGCCGCCCGAGCACGCGGCCGTGCCCGAACGGCGGCGCGCCGAACCCCCGCCCACGACGGCGCCGTCGCCGATGGACACCAACCACACCGAGCGGCTGCCGGTGGAGCCGAAGCGGGAGCCCCCGCCCGCGCGGCGCGGACAGGGCCTCCCGGACTGACCGGCCCGGGTCCGGCGCGCGGCGAAGGGCCTGGTCCCTCGCCGGTGCGAGGGACCAGGCCCCGTGTGGTCGGTTCCTACTCGCCGCCGCCCTTGGGCAGACCTTCGTAGATCTTCTTGCACTCCGGGCAGACGGGGGAGCCGGGCTTCGGCGACTTGGTCACCGGGAAGACCTCGCCGCACAGCGCCACCACGTGCGTGCCCATGACCGCGCTCTCCGCGATCTTGGCCTTGCGCACGTAGTGGAACATCTTCGGGGTGTCGTCCCCGGTGTGGTCCGTGCCTTCCGGCCGGGTCTCCACCTCGGGAAGAGTCTGCGTGCTCACGTCACCAGCTTACCTGGGATGATGGCCCCTCGTGAGTACGCCGAGCATCACCGAAGAGGTCCGCACCGCCCTGGCCGAGAACCGGCCGGTGGTCGCGCTGGAGAGCACGATCCTGTCCCACGGGCTGCCGCCCGGCCGCAACCGCGAGGTCGCCGAACGCCTCGAACGCGTCGTCCGCGACGCGGGCGCCGTGCCCGCGACGATCGCCGTGCTGGGCGGTGTGCCGAAGGTCGGGTTGACCGCCGACGAGCTGGACGTCGTCTGCGACCCCGCCCGCGACCTGGTGAAGCTGTCGCGGCGGGACCTGGGCGCGGCCATCGCGCTGGGTCGCGACGGCGCGACGACGGTGGCGAGCACGGCCGCGCTGGCGCACGCCGCCGGGGTCGGGGTGTTCGCGACCGGTGGCCTGGGCGGGGTGCACCGCGGCGCGCGGGACACCTGGGACGTGTCCGCCGACCTGGACGTGCTGGCCACGACGCCGATCCTGGTGGTGTGCTCCGGCGTGAAGTCGATCCTGGACATGGGCGCGACGCTGGAGCTGCTGGAGACCCGCTCGGTGCCGGTGCTGGGCTACCGCACGGACCGCTTCCCCGCGTTCTACCGGCGCGAGTCGGCGTTCGGCGTGCCGTGGCGGGTGGACACCCCGGCGGAGGCGGCGGCCGTGGTCGCCGCGCACCGGGCCGTGCCCGGTGACGCGGGCGTGCTGCTGGCCAACCCGATCCCGGAGGACTTCGAGATGCCCTCCGACCTGCACGAGCGGCTGCTGGAGGAGGGGCTGCGGCTGCTCGTGGAGCGGGACGTGACGGGCAAGGAGGTCACGCCGGTGCTGCTGGAGCACTTCCACACGGCCAGCGGCGGGGTGAGCCTCGACGCCAACGAGGAGCTGGTGGTGAGCAACGCGGGCCTGGCCGCCAGGGTCGCGGTGGAGCTGTCGGCGTGACGCGGGTCGTGGTGGTCGGGGACGCCGGGCTGGACGTGGTCGCCCGGCACTCCGGTCCGATCGTGCAAGGTGGCGACAGCCGGGCGAAGGTGACCATCGAACCCGGTGGCGCGGGCGCCAACACGGCGGTGTGGCTGGCCGCGTGCGGCGCGTCGCCGGTGCTGGTCACCCGGGTCGGCGCGGACTCGGCGGGCCGGCAGGTGCACGCCGAGCTGACCGGGGTGGGCGTGCGGTGCGCGTTCGCCGTGGACCCGGAGGCGGCGACGTGCTGCGTGGTGGTGCTGGTCGACGACGAGGGCCAGCGCACGATGCTGCCCGACCGGGGCGCCAACGCCCGGTTCGCGCCGGGCGACGTGGACCCCGGGCTGCTGGCGGGCGCGTCGCACCTGCACCTGTCCGGGTACGTGCTGCTGGACGCGTCGTCGCGGGCCGCCGGGGTGGCGGCGCTGGAGGCGGCGCGGGAGGCGGGGTTGACCACGTCGGTCGACCCGCAGTCGGCCGCCCTGGTCTACGACGGCTTCCTGGACGACCTGCGGGGCGTGGACCTGCTGCTGCCCAACAGCGAGGAGCTGGTGGCGCTGACCGGCTCGGCCGACCCGGCGTCGGCGGCGGACCTGCTGGACGTGGTGGGCGCGGTGGCGTTGACCGCGGGCGCGGGCGGCGCGAGCTGGGTGGACGCCGACGGGGTGCGGTCGGTGCCCGCGCTGGACGTGGAGTGCGTGGACTCGACGGGTGCGGGCGACGCGTTCGACGCGGGCCTGCTGGCGGCGTGGCTCGGCGGCGCGTCGCGGCACGACGCCCTGGTGGGCGGCGTGACCGCGGCGGCGCGCGCCGTGTCCTCGGTGGGCGCCCAGCCTCGGCGCCCCCCGGGGGTCAGCCCTCGATGACCTGGTGCGGTCGTGCCTCGACGGCGCGGTGCTCCTTGACGAACTTGTTGGCCTTCTCCGCCTTGCGCGGAGGTCGGTCGTTCGCGATGAGCACGGCCATCCAGGGCAGCGGGACGGAGAGCACGATCAGCGCCAGCGCCAGCCACCAGGTCTGGTAGAAGACCATGGCCAGCAGCAGGCAGGGAATTCGGGCACCCATCATGATCGCGTACTTGCGCTTGCGCGCGGCGACCTGCTCCTCGTAGGAGGGAGCGGCCTCGGTGATGAGCACCGGTGTGCTGTCGCGCTCGGGGTTGGTCACGACATCACCTCCAATACACCCATGGTCCCACCGCCCGCCCGCTCCGACACAACGGCCGGGGGGTGATTCGCGACGCGGTTGCGGCCGTTCGGCCCCGTGCCGGACGATCCGCACGTGGTGGCGCTGGATCGGCTGGTGGACGTGCTCGGGAGCCTGGGCACGCACCTGTGCTGCGCGCCGCGCGGCCGGGGCGTCGACCTGCGCGGCGTGGCGCTGCACGACCCGGCGGAGCAGACCCCCGCCGCGCCGGACGACGTGCTCCTCGGGCTGGGCGTGCCGTCGCCGTCGGCCGCGGCCCGGCTGGTGGCGGGCACGTCCGCGGCGGCCGTCGTGCTGCACGGGTCGCCGCCGCTGGACGACCGGGTCCTCGCCGCCGCGCGCCGGTCCGGGGCGGCGGTGCTGCTGGTGGACCCGTCGGTGCCGTGGGGGCAGCTGGCGAACGTCGCGCAGACCCTCGTGCTGGGCGGGCAGGGCGCGGGCGACCTGTTCGCGGTGGCCGACGCCATCGCGGCGGTCGTCGGCGGGCCCGTGACGATCGAGGACCAGCAGTCCCGGGTGCTGGCCTACTCGTACCGGCAGCAGGACGTGGACCCGGTGCGGGTGCAGACCATCCTGGGGCGGCGGGTGCCGGAGGAGGCGTGGCGGGCGCTGGACTCCTACGGCGTGTTCGCGCACCTGGCGCGGTCGGACGAGCCGCTGTTCGTGCCGAAGTTGACCGAGCAGCTGGGCGGGCGGCTGGTGGCGGCCGTGCGGGCGGGGCCCGAGCTGCTGGGGTCGGTGTGGGTCGAGGTGGACGTGGAGGCGGACCCCGCGCGCCGGGCGGCGCTGGTGGACGGGGCGCGCACGGCGGCGCTGCACCTGCTGCGGGCGCGGGCGTCGGCCGACCTGGAGCGGCAGGCCGAGGCCGACCTGGTGATCGAGGCGCTGGACGCGGGCCTGCCCGGTTCGCTGGCGCGGTTGGGGCTGCCCTCGACGGACCTGCGGGTGATCGCCGTGCTGGCGCGCGCGGACGACGGTGAGCACGGGGCGGCGCTGCTCGCGTTCTCCCGGGCCACGGCCGGGTTCGGCTGGTCGCGGCCGGGGCGGTCGGCGCTGTTCGGCAACGTGCTCTACACCGTGCTGCCGTGCGGGGACGACCCGTCGGCGGCGCTGGAGTGGGTGCGGGCGCTGGGGCGGGAGCTGCCCGACGGGGTGACCGCCCGGGCCGGGATCGGGGGGCGGGCGGACGCCGGGTCGCTCGACGCGTCCCGGTCGGAGGCCGACGAGTGCCTGGCCCTGTCGACCGGGGAGCCGGTGGCCTACGACGAGGCGTGGTCTCGGGTGCTGCTGCGCAGGCTGGCGGGGGTGGCCGAGGCGGGGCGGGTGCCGACGCGGGGGCCGGTGGCCGACCTGGTCCGGCACGACGTCGCGCACGGCACGCGGTACGCGGCGACGTTGCGGGCGTGGTTGGCGGCGCAGGGCGACGCGCGGGAGGCGGCGCGGGCGCTGTCCGTGCACCCGAACACCCTGCGGTACCGGATGCAGCGGATGTGCGAGGTGACGACCGTGCCGCTGGACGACCCGGACCAGCGCCTGGCGATGGCCGTCGCCCTGGCCGTCCTCCCCCACCCCTGACCCGCGAGTCGTAAGCAGAGGCCGCGCGAGTCGTGCGTTCGCGCCCCGCGAGTCGTGCGTTCGCGCCCCGCGAGTCGTGCGTTCGCGCCCCGCGAGTCGTGCGTTCGCGCGCTACGAGTTCCACGTTCGCGATCCGCGAGTCGTGCACCCACGACCCCCTTACCTACTCGCCAGTGAAGAACACAGGGGTCGCGAACTCACGACTCGCGGGACGCGAACTTACGACTCGCGCGGTGTGGACTTACGACTCGCGGGAGGATTGGGGGGTGCTTCCCGATCTCTCCACCGAACTGACCACCAGGCTGCGCGAGGCGTTCCGGGCCGCCGACTACGACGCGGACGGGGTGGTCGACGCCCTCGGGCCGCAGGCGCACGCCGCGCTCGGCCGGGGCGAGCCCGAGGCCGCGCGGCGGATGACCGAGGACTCCGGGGCGCTCGGCACGCTGATCCGCCTGTTCCTGCTCGGCGACGCCGAGGACGAGCGGGCCGTCCGGGCCGCGTTGCCGGGGGTGGACCTCGACGACGCGATCAAGGCCGAGGTGCTGCGCGGGGACGGCGACCGGCTGCGCGCCGGGCTCGACATCCGGCCCTACGGCGACGACGAGGACTCCTGGTGGGTGATCGCCGACCTGGACTCCGACCAGCGGGGCGGACCGGTGCCCGCCGACCACGTGCTGGGCGTCGGCCACGCCTCGATCAGCCTGGCCCGCGCCACGTCGCGGCGGCCCGTCGACACCCTCCTCGACCTCGGCACCGGGTGCGGGGTGCAGGCGCTGCACGCGAGCCGGCACGCCCGGCGGATCACCGCCACGGACCTGTCGGAACGGGCGCTGGCGCTGGCCAGGGGCACGTTCCGCATCAACGAGCTGGACGTGGAGCTGCGGCAGGGCGAGTGGTTCGGCCCGCTGCGGGGCCGCCGGTTCGACCAGGTCGTGTGCAACCCGCCGTTCGTGGTGGGGCCGCCGCGCGTCGACTACGTCTACCGCGACTCCGGCTTGGCCGGTGACGACGCGAGCGCGCTGGTCGTGCGCCAGCTGCCCGCGTTCCTGAACGAGGGCGGCGTGGGGCAGTTGCTGGCGTCCTGGCTGCACAGGCGGGGCGAGGACTGGGCGGACCGGGTGAGCGGCTGGCTGCCGCGCGGCGGGGTGGACGCGTGGTTCGTGCAGCGCGACGTGGCCGACCCGACCCTGTACGTGGGCACGTGGCTGCGCGACGCGGGCGTCGACCCGCGCAGCGCCGAGGGCCGGGCGAAGGCGTCGCGGTGGCTCGACTGGTTCGCCGAGAACGACGTGGAGGGCATCGGCTTCGGCTTCGTCACGTTGCGCCGCACCGAGGAGGCGCACGCCGAGGTGGTGTGCGAAGACCTCCGCCACGCCTACGACGACCCGCTGGGCCCCGAGTCGGCCGCCTGGCTGGACCGGGTCGCGTGGTTGCGGGCGCGGTCGAACGCCGACCTGCTGGCCACCCGGTTCACCGTGCCGGGGACGGTGCTGCTGGAGGAGGTGTCCGCGCCGGTGGAGGACGGCTGGTCGTCCGTGGTGCGCCGCCTGCACCGCACCGACGGTCCGGGGTGGCAGCACGAGCTGGACGAGACCGCGGCGCGGCTGCTCGCGGGTTTCCGCGGCGCCCTGCCGCTGGAGGACCTGGTCACGCTGCTCGCCTACGCCCACGACCTGGACGAGGAGGCGTTGACCGAGGCCGTGGTGCCGGTGGTGCGGGAGCTGGTGCGGCACGGGATGGTCGTGCCCGCGTGAGAGCCGTTGTGGCACGAGTCACAGAGGCGTCCGTCGTGGTGGGGGGCGAGGTCGTCGGGGCGGTCGACGAGCCGGGCCTGCTGGTGCTGCTGGGCATCCACGCCGACGACACCGCCGACAAGGCGTCGGTGATGGCCCACAAGCTGCACGAACTGCGGGTGCTGCGGGACGAGGAGTCGTGCGCCACCACCGGCGCACCGCTCCTCGTCGTCAGCCAGTTCACCCTCTACGGCGACACGCGCAAGGGCAGGCGGCCGTCCTGGACGGCCGCCGCCCGGCCGGAGCACGCCGCGCCGTTGGTCGAAGCGGTGGTGTCGGAACTGCGCCGGAAGGGCGCCCGCGTACAAACAGGACGGTTCGGGGCGGCGATGTCCGTACGGAGTGTGAACGACGGCCCGTTCACCGTGTTGGTCGAACTCTAGATCCGCTCTCAGGCAATCCTCAGGATTCGCGGCGCAACCGCTGTGACGGCAGTGACGTCTTGAAGGGCGTGGGGAGCGGGAACCATTTCGGTCCGGTTTGCGTTCTCCTCAGTGTCAGGCACCGAAAGGTGAGCCGCGCAGCGCAGCGCGGAGTGCGCGACACGACCGCACTGCCAGCCCGCGACAAGGGGGAGGGAGCTCCATGACCGTCCCGAAGGTCCTCGACCGCCAGGTCGGGAACGACACGACCACCACGAGCGCCGAGTTGGACCTCGACGCCCAGGGACCGGCCGCCGACCTGGTTCGGGTCTACCTGAACGGCATCGGCAAGACAGCGCTGCTGACCGCGGCCGACGAAGTGGAACTCGCGAAGCGGATCGAGGCGGGTGTCTTCGCTCAGCACAAGCTGGAGACGAGGTCCGGTCTGTCCGATCTGCGTCAACGGGAACTGCGCGCGTTGATCCGCGACGGCCACGTGGCGAAGAACCACCTCCTCGAAGCGAATCTGCGTCTCGTCGTATCGCTGGCCAAGCGATACACCGGTCGGGGAATGCCGCTGCTCGATCTCATCCAGGAAGGCAACCTGGGTTTGATCCGCGCCGTGGAGAAGTTCGACTACACCAAGGGATTCAAGTTCTCGACCTACGCCACCTGGTGGATCAGGCAGGCGATCACGCGGGGAATGGCGGACCAGGGTCGCACGATCCGGCTGCCCGTCCACCTCGTGGAGCAGGTCAACAAGCTCGCCCGGATCAAGCGCGACCTGCACCAGCAACTGGGCCGCGAGGCCACGCGCGAGGAGCTGGCCAAGGAGTCGGGCCTGACGCCGGAGAAGGTCTCGGACCTGCTCGACCACGCGCGCGACCCGGTCAGCCTGGACATGCCCGTCGGAGCCGAGGAGGACGCCCCGCTGGGCGACTTCATCGAGGACTCCGACGCCACCGACGCGGAGAGCGCGGTCATCTCCGGCCTGCTGCAGGACGACCTGCGCCGGGTCCTGGCGACGCTGGAGCCGCGCGAGCAGGCCGTGATCCGGCTGCGCTACGGCCTGGAGGACGGCCAGCCGCGCACGCTGGACCAGATCGGCAAGCAGTTCGGCCTGTCCCGCGAGCGGGTGCGGCAGATCGAGCGCGAGGTCATGTCGAAGTTGCGGCAGGGCGATCGGGCCGCCAAGCTGCGCGCCTACGCCAGCTGACCCAGTCGGGTCGCGGCAGGCGGACGGGGCCATCACCCGTTCGGCAGCATTGACTTGTGACTGCGGTCACGGCACGGTCGTGCGGTACACGAGCCATGCGACTTCCCGCGCCATTTCGCGGGGGTCGCACGCTGAGGAAGGTCGGGGCGGTCGGGGGCCGGCCCGGCCTTCCGCGTTATCCCCCTACAGCGCCAGGTACTCGGCGAGCTTGGCGCGGAAGAACGCCACGTGCGCGTCGCGCTCCTCGCCGGCGTAGCCGCGCGGCACGCCCTCCACGATCATCACCAGGCACAGGTGCGCCCGGTACAGCGCGAGGCGCGCCGCCTCGGCCCCGGTGAAGCCCTCCTTGCCGTACCCGGCGAGGTAGTCGGCGTCCGGCTCGGTGAACAGCGCCACCGACACGAGTTCGGCCAGCGGGTCGCCGAAGAACGCACGCTCGGGGTCGATCAGCCCTTCCACGCGCCCGTCGGCGACGAAGACGTTGCCCTCCCACAGGTCGCCGTGCACCAGCACCGGAGTGGTCACCTCGTCCAGCAGCTCCGCCCCCGCCTCGAACACCGGCCGCACGTCGGGCAGTTCCACGCCGAACCGGTCGGCGTCGGCGAGCACCGCGTCCACCATGCGCCCGAACGCCTCGCGCCACGTCGTCCCGCCCGGCCCGTGGGGGTAGCCGAACCGCTCCCCCGTCACGCCGTGCAGCCGCCGGACGATCGTGCCCAGCTCGTGGCGCAGCGCGGCCCGCTCGGTGTCGGACAGGTCCGCCCCGTGCCACGGCACGCCGTCCAGGGCGGTCATCAGCAGCACGTCGTCCTCGTGCAGCAGCACCTCCGGCACCGGCACGCCCCGCTCGGCCATCAGCCGGAACGCCAGCCCCTCGGTGCGCATCAGGTCGCGCTCGTGGGTGAGCAGCGGCACGCCCGGCGGCGGCGCGACCTTCAGCACGTACCCGCGCCCGTCGTCGGCGGTGAGCCGGTAGGCGGTGTTGAACATGCCACCGGTCAGCTCGACGTGCGAGGACAGGCGCCGCCCCACCGCGCGGTGGAGCAGGGCGTCGAGTTCGCCGGCGGGCAGCTGCCGCTTGGTGAGGCTGTGGACCACGACGCGAATCACACCACGGGGACGCGGACGCGGCGGCGTGATCGGTATAGGTTCGGCGGAACCCGAAGCGCGCAAGGGAGCCCGCGACGTGCCCGCTGTGCCCACCACCACGTTCCAGTACACCGACGTCCTGCCGCTGGCCAAGGACAACCACACCGACTACCGGCTGGTGACACCGGACGGCGTGTCGGTCGTCGAGGCGGCCGGCCGCACGTTCCTCCAGGTCGAGCCAGCGGCGCTGACGCTGCTCGCCAAGGAGGCGATCCGGGACATCCAGCACCTGCTGCGCCCGTCGCACCTGGCGCAGCTGCGCGCGATCGTGGACGACCCGGAGGCCAGCGGCAACGACCGGTTCGTCGCCATGGACCTGCTGCGCAACGCGTGCATCTCCGCGGGCGGCGTGCTCCCCATGTGCCAGGACACCGGCACCGCGATCGTGATGGGCAAGCGCACCGAGTCCGTGCTGACCGGCGGCACCGACGAGGAAGCCCTGTCCCGGGGCATCTTCGAGGCGTACCAGGAGTTGAACCTGCGCTACTCGCAGATGGCGCCGACGACGTTCTGGGACGAGCGGAACACCGGCACCAACCTGCCCGCGCAGATCGACCTGTTCACCGCGCCGGGCGTGGAGCCGAAGTACGAGTTCCTGTTCATGGCCAAGGGCGGCGGCTCGGCGAACAAGACGTTCCTGTACCAGGAGACCAAGGCGCTGCTGAACCCGACGCGGCTGGCGAGGTTCCTGGACGAGAAGCTGCGCTCGCTGGGCACGGCCGCGTGCCCGCCGTACCACCTCGCGGTGGTCGTGGGCGGCCTGTCGGCGGAGCAGAACCTGAAGGTCGCCAAGCTCGCGTCCGCCCGCTACCTCGACGGCCTGCCCACTGAGGGCTCGCCGCTCGGGCACGCGTTCCGGGACGTCGACCTGGAGCAGCAGGTGCTGGAGCTGACCCGCGACTTCGGCATCGGCGCCCAGTTCGGCGGCAAGTACTTCTGCCACGACGTGCGCGTCATCCGGCTGCCCCGGCACGGCGCGTCCTGCCCGGTCGGCATCGCCGTGTCGTGCTCGGCGGACCGGCAGGCCAAGGCGAAGATCACGCCCGAGGGCATCTTCCTGGAGCAACTGGAGCGCGACCCGGCGCACTTCCTGCCCGACGTGCAGGGCGAGGACCTGTCGGACGAGGTCGTGAGGATCGACCTGACCCGCCCGATGGCCGAGATCCGGGAAACGCTGTCGAAGCTGCCCGTGAAGACCCGGGTGTCGCTGACCGGTCCGCTGGTCGTGGCGCGCGACATCGCGCACGCCAAGATCAAGGAGCGCCTGGACGCGGGCGAGCCGATGCCGCAGTACCTCAAGGACCACCCGGTGTACTACGCCGGTCCGGCCAAGACGCCCGAGGGCTACGCGTCCGGGTCGTTCGGGCCGACGACGGCCGGCCGCATGGACTCCTACGTCGAGCAGTTCCAGGCGGCGGGCGGGTCGATGGTCATGCTGGCCAAGGGCAACCGGTCCAAGCAGGTCACCGACGCCTGCCGGACGCACGGCGGCTTCTACCTGGGGTCGATCGGCGGCCCGGCGGCGCGGCTCGCGCAGGACTGCATCCGCAAGGTCGAGGTGCTGGAGTACCCCGAGCTGGGCATGGAGGCGGTCTGGAAGATCGAGGTGGAGGACTTCCCCGCGTTCGTCGTGGTCGACGACAAGGGCAACGACTTCTTCGCCGAGACCTCCGCCCCGACCCTCCAGATCAGCTTCCGGAGGTAACCGGCCTACAGGTCGAACACACCCAGCTTCGCGCCGCGCGTGAAGAAGTCCCACTCGGTGTGGGTGAACCGCTGTGGGGCTTCTTCGGGGCGGTTCGAGTTGCGCACCAGCACCTCGTCGTCCGTCCGCAGGACTTCCACGCAGTTGTCGCCGCCACCGCTGAACTTGGTCCAGACTCCGACTTCCAGGCTCATCGAGTCTCCTCCGTGATCCGGATCAGGAGTTCTCGGCTCTCCTCGACTCCCAGCGCCTTGGCCCGGGTGAAGTCGAACCAGCGGGTGGTCCGCTCCACCTGCGCGGCGTTGTCGACGAACTCGGGACCGAACGGGGTGTCGACGCTGATCAGGGACGGGAGTCCTTCGGGCAGCCGGAACAGGGTCAGCGTAGTGCCGGTGAGCGCGTGCGCCCCGGCTCCCTGAGGCATCACCTGCACGACGACGTTCTCCCGCTCGGTCATGGCCAGCAGGTGTCCGAGCTGCTCGCGCATGACCTCCGGGCCGCCGATGCCGGCCCGGAGCGCGGGTTCGGCGATCACCGCCCACAGCTTCAGCGGCGGCTGCCGGTCGGTCAGCAGGGCGCGCCGGCCGAGGCGCAGTTCGAGGTTCTTCTCCAGCGCCTCCTCGGTCAGGCCGACGGCGGTCATCAGCGCGCGGGCGTACGACTCGGTCTGGAGGACGGCCGGGACCAGCTCGAACGACGAGTACAGGACCTCGGTCGCGCTCGCCTCGACGTCGAGGATGCGGCGCAGCCACGGCACGATGACCCCGCCGCGCTTGCTGCGGCGACGGCGGCGGTTGGCGTCGGTGTTGAGGCCGAGCAGGTCGTCGCGGGTCGCCTCGTCGGCGCGGTAGAGGTCGAGCAGCTTCTCCAGCTCGGCGTACTTGACGCCGCTGACGGCGGTCTCGATGTTGCCGATCTTGGTGACGGTGCAGTCCAGCACCTCGGCGGCGTGCTCGCGGGGCAGGTCCAGTTCCTCGCGCATGCGGCGCAGCGAGGTGCCGATCTGGATGCGCGCGGCACTGCGGTGCGGACTGCTCATGACGCTTCCCCTGATCACCCTATCGAGCTGTTTACACAATTTGTGCAAACAGCATAGCTTCTGCGTATTCACAGAGTACTGGGTTGTGACGGGGAGTGATCGCAGTGGGGTCGCAGTTCCGGCAGTTGAGCGTGATCGAGTCGGACGGCACGACGGCGCGCTTCAAGCGCATCGACCGGCACGCGGGCCGGCTCGTCGAGGGCGGTGAGGGCGACCTGAAGTCGTGGACGCTGCGCCAGCTCTCCGCGCACCGGTGCCCGCTCGGCCTCTACGTCGGCGAGGCCGGCACGGGCGTCGAGGACGTGGAGGCCAACGTGTGGGTGGCGTGGGACGGCGCCTGCCCGTTCCCCGTGGAGGAGTGAGGAGGGAGGTCGCGAGCGGTTCAGCCGGTCTGCTCGCGGGACTCCAGCACGATCCGCCGGTCGCCCAGCGGCGCGTCGAGCACCACGTTCAGCGGCACGTCGCGCAGCTCCTCCGTGCACACTCCCCCGCCGGCCGGCGGGTGGTACGTGGTCACCAGCGTGATCTGCACCTGGTCGGCGGACTGGGCGGTGACCTCCGCCGACGCGGTCTTGCAGCCGCCCGCGAGGCCGACCACCTGCACGGTCCGGCCGTCGGCGGACGCCCACGCCTCGCGCTTGTAGGTGTCGGGCAGCGTCGCGCCGTCCACCCGCCCGTCCGGGACCTCGGTCGAACCGCCGGGCAGCGGCGCGGCGCTGGTCTGCGGCGGCGGGACTTCGGTGGGGCGCGACTGGGCCGGTCCGGTCGGCGAACCGGGGGATGACAACGTTGTCGACGGCTGTGACGAAGCCGTGGACGTGCCCGTGGAGGACGTGTCCGACGGACCGGGGGACCCCGTGCTGGTGCAGGCCGCGAGGGCGAGCAGGACGAGTGCGGGGACGGCGACCTTGGCGTTCCTCATGGTCAGAAGACGGTAGTCGCGCCCCCGGTGGTTGCACAGGGCGGTGCCCGGCCGACCGGGGCGGGTCGACCGGGCACCGGGGCGAGGACCTACTCGGTGTCCTGTCGGGTGGTGAGTTCGACCTGGCGGTCGCCGAGCGGCGCGTCGAGCTTCGCCGTCAGCGGCGGGTACCGGATGTCCATGGTGCAGACCTGCTGGTCGGCGGGGGTGGTCTCGACGAGCACGACCTTGACCACCTGGGCGGTCTGCTCGGTGATCTCCAGGCTGGCCCTGGTGCACCCGCCCTCCTGGCCGATGGCGCCGAGGACGGTGCCGTCCTCCTCGGTCCAGACCGTCGTCGGGGTGCCCTCGGGCACGGAGGCGGTGATCTTCTCCGCGGGCACCTCCTGCCCCTCCGGCGGCACGGGGCTGTCGAACTCCGGCTCCTCGGAGGCGGGTGCGCTCGACGACGGCACCGTGGTCAGCGTCGGACCGCTCTGCGCGCCCACGGGCGTGGACGACGAGCAGCCGACTAGTGCGATCAGCAGCGCGCCCGCACCGAGCGCGGTTCCCAGCGTTCCTGTGCTCCTCATGTGGAAAGGACGGAGCCCCCGGCGTCCGGGGTTGCCCCGCCCTTTTCACAGTTGCCCGTTGCTACCCGTTCAGGTGATCCCCGATCCCCGCCACGGCGTGTCGCAGCGCGTCCAGGCGCTGCTCGGAGGCGAGCCCCGCGTGGTAGAGGTGGAACTCCTCCACGCCCGCCTCGGCGTAGGCGACCCACTCCCGGAGCAGGGCGTCCCCGTCGACCGGCTTGGGCGGCAGGGCCAGCACGTACGCGGCGGTGCGCACGCCCGGCGCCTCCGCCCGCAGGGCGCGGATCGCGGGCAGCGACGCGTCGACGCCCGGCCAGCAGGTCAGCGTGAGCACGTCGACGTCGGCGTCGACGCCACCGGCGACCGTGGCGAACGGCCCGGTGCCCCACGGGTCGGCGGTGGCGTGCGCGGCGATGCGCACGTCCGGCGCGGCGGCGCGGATCTCGCCGACCAGGCGGCGGCGCAGGGAGCGGGAGACGTCCGCGCGCACCTGGCGCACGTGCGCCGCCCGCTCGCCCAGCGCCTCCTCCACGTCCTCCGCCCCGCTGTCGATCCCCGTGCGGACCGCCTCGCGCAGGCCCTCCGGGTCGGTGTAGCGGGTGGCGCAGGCCGCGCAGAAGCACAGGGACAGCAACTTCTGCTGCACCGGTGACCAGTCGGCGCCGTCGGTCTTCTCGTGGTGGCCGCCGTGGAAGAACCCGAGCGGGCCGCACGCCTCCAGCACGACGCCGTCCGGTCGGCCGAGTTCGAGCACCTCGGACACCAGCGTCGAGGCGTACTCGGCCACGTCGTCGTTCGACGGGCACAGCGCGTAGGGGTAGGCGTCCCCGAACGCGTTGCGCACCACCAGGTCGGGATTGGCCTCGCCCAGCCGGCTGCTGTGTGTCAGCACCGTCCAGGCGTACACGGGCAGGCCGGCCCCGCGCAGCAGCGCGGAGGCCTCACCGTAGGGGTCGGGACCGTCCACCCAGGACTGCGCGGCGGGGCGCAAACGCTTGCCTCGCCACGCCTCGTCCCGCACGGGCAGGTAGAACGCGGCGTGCCGCGCGTCCACCAGCCGGTGCCGCGGGTGGAACGGGGTCGCGGCGCGCACGGTGTGGTACGACGCGGCCAGGGCCACGGCGTCCACGCCGAGCGACGCCACGCGGGACACCGCGTCGGGGTCGCCGACGACGTCCCACGGGTACACGTGGGCGACGGTCCTCACCACCGGGGGCGCTTCCTCTCGTAGGACGGCTCGTGCTGCTGCATGTACCCCGTGTCATCGCGCTGGACGAGGCCGCAGGCGCGGTACGCCTCGGCGGCACGGGCGAGGGCGTCGCGGTCCAGCTCGACGCCCAGACCGGGTGCGGTGGGCACCCGGACCGCGCCGTCCACGAAGGTGAACGGCGTCGTGATCACGTCGTCCGCGGCGTTCCACGGGTAGTGGGTGTCACAGGCGTAGTTCAGGTTCGGCGTGGCCGCGGCGAGGTGCGTCATGGCCGCGAGGCTGATCCCGAGGTGGGAGTTGGAGTGCATGGACAGGCCGATGCCGAAGGTCCGGCAGATCGCGGCCAGTTCCTTGGAGCGCGACAGGCCGCCCCAGTAGTGGTGGTCGGACAGGACCACCTGCACCGCTCCCCGCGCCACCGCGGGGGCGAGGTGCTCGAAGGCGATGACGCACATGTTCGTCGCCAGCGGCATGGGGGCCCCGGCGGCGACCTCCGCCATGCCGTCGATGCCCGGAGCGGGGTCCTCCAGGTACTCGACGACGCCGTCGAGGGCGGCGGCGACCTCCAGCGACGTGGCGGGCGTCCACGCCGCGTTCGGGTCGAGCCGCAGCGGGTGGTCGGGGAACGCCTCGCGCAGCGCGAGGACCGCCTCGACCTCCTGGCGCGGTTCGAGCACACCGCCCTTGAGCTTGATCGAGCCGAAGCCGTGCGCGTCGATCAGCGCCTCGGCCTGGGCGACGATCCCCGCCGGGTCCAGGGCCTCGCCGAACGCGTCGGGCTCGTCGCCGGGGTGCCCGGCCCACTTGTAGAACAGGTAGGCGCTGTAGGGCACGGTGTCGCGAACGGCCCCGCCGAGCAGGTCGCTGACCGGGCGGCCCAGCGCCTTGCCCCGGATGTCCCAGGTGGCGACCTCGAAGGAGGCGAACACGCGGTCGACGGTCGACTCGGCGGTGAGCGGCCCGGTCAGGCCGTGCCGGTCCGAGCCCGCCACGCCGCCCAGGGCGTCGGCGACCCGGGCGCGCAGGCCGTTGAGGTCGTGCACGTCGAGGCCCACCAGGCCGGGCGCGGCGCCGCGCACGCGGTCGAGGTGGCCGATGTCGCCGTAGGTCTCGCCGAGGCCGGAGATCCCCTCGTCGGTGTGCACCTCGACGATCGTGCGCAGCGCCCACGGCTCGTGCACGCCCACCGAGTTCAGCAGCGGCGGGTCCCGGAAGGCGACCGGGGTGACCGCGATGTCGGTGATCCTCATGCGGCCAGGCTCCGCCCCGCGGCGACGACCTTCTCCAGCTCGGCCAGGTGCTCCGGCGACGGGTCGACCAGCGGGGGCCGCACGCCGCCGACGTCCAGGCCGGTGGCCCGCACGGCGGCCTTGACCAGTGCCACCGCATAGCCGGGGACCTTGTCGCGCAGCTCGACCAGGGGCTTGTAGAACTCGGCGAGGTAGCGGTTCACCAACGCCTGGTCGCCCGCCTGCACGGCCTTGTAGAAGCCCAGCGAGATCTCCGGCGCGAAGGCGAACACCGCCGACGAGTACAGGTCGACGCCGATGCCCCGGTACGCGGGCACGGTCATCTCGGCGGTGGGCAGGCCGTTGAAGAACTGGAAGGGCTTGCCCACCTCGGCCTTCACCGCCAGCACGATCCGCTGGAGCAGGTCGATGTCGCCCAGCCCGTCCTTCAGGCCCACCACGGTCGGCAGGCACGCGACCTCGACCGCCGTCTCCGGCGTGAACACCGCGTTGTTGCGCTGGTAGACGATCAGCGACAGGTCCGTCGCCTCCGCCACCCCGGTGACGTACCGGACCAGCCCCCTGGGCGGACCGGTCACCAGGTACGGCGGCAGCAGCAGCAGGCCGTCCGCGCCCGCCCGCCCGGCCCCGCGCGCGAGTTCGCGCGCGACCGGCAGCGGGCCGCCCGTGCCCGCGAACACCGGCGCGCGCCCCGCCGCGGCCTCCACCGCGACGGTGACCGCCCGTTCGACCTCCGACGGCTCCAACGCGTGGAACTCGCCGGTGCCGCACGCGACGAACACGCCGCCGGCGCCCGCCGCGACCCCGCGCCCGACGTGCTCCGCCAGCACGTCCTCGGCGAGCGCGCCGTCCGCGTCGAACGGCGTCACCGGGAAGAACAGCACCCCATCCAGTTGCATACCCAGACCTTCATCCTTGATCGCTCCGGTGGTGATCCCACGCAGGAAGGGCTTTGCGGCGGCAGGTGCGCGGACCGGCCGCGCGCGGAGGTGTTCCGCGCGGGCAGGTAGGGCACCGGCCCCGGCAGTGCTGCGGTCGGCGGCGGCGACCGGCGGCGGCGGGTGCCGCTCCCCGGTCCGGGTGGAGACGAGCACCGCGATCGCGGAACTCCTCGCGAGCCGGCGCGCAGGCGGCGAACGCGCTGACGGACCTCCCCGTGACGCCCGCGCCGTCTCCCCCGCCCGACCGTACTGCCGGTGGGCGGTCGTGGGTGCGGTGGTGAGCGGGGCGCGGGCGTGCGGGCCTGAGGTGGTGGGTTCGGAGGTGGCCGGGTCGGCCGGAGCAGGGCCGGACCCGTTGTGCCGGAAGGTGATCGGGGCGGCGGCGGTGTTCGGCGGTCCCCCGCTGGGTGGTCCTCCGCTGGGTGGTCCTCCGCTGGGTGGTCCTCCGCTGGGTGGTCCTCCGCTGGGTGGTCCTCCGCTGGGTGGTTCCCGTGAGGCGGCCCCGGCGGGGTCGCCTCACGGGGTGGGGAGCGGTGGCACCGCCGCCGCCGGCCACCGCCCCCACGTCTCGGGCGGCCTCGACCGCCGTCATCGGACCGACCTCCGGGAGGTCGGGTCGTGCGCGTCCGGTGTGAGCGCACCGGGCACGGCGAACCCCAACGCGGTCGGCGCAGCGGCAGCCTCGACGCACCGGTCGGAAGTTCTCATTGACCCTGACTCCTGTTCACGGCCATACTTTTCATATATGTGAAGCGGGGTCGTACTTGTGAACGTGTTGGCCGGACTGTAAGAATCGGCGCTGCGACGTGTCAAGAGCGTGTTGCCGGAACGTTTCCCGTGGAGGACTTCGTGACTGGACCCGCGTCACCCGCTCGGCCGAACGCGGTCAAGTCCGCCGACCGGACTGTGGAACTGCTCGAAGTCCTGTCGTCGTCGGACCGGCCCCTGACGTTGACCGAACTGCACCGCGAGCTGAGCTACCCGAAGTCGAGCCTCTACATGCTCCTGCAGACGCTCGTCGCCCGCGGCTGGGTCGAGCTCGACCAGACCCGCGGCACCTACGGCATCGGCGTGCGCGCGCTGCTCGTCGGCACCTCCTACCTCGACCACGACCCCGTGGTGCAGGTGGCCATCCGGGTCATGGAGCAGGTCCGGCGCGAGATCAACGAGACCGTGCACCTCGCCCGGCTCGACGGCGCTGACGTGGTCTACCTCGCCAGCCGCGAGTCCGAGCACCACCTGCGCGTCGTGTCCCGCGTCGGCCGCCGCCTGCCCGCGCACTCCACGTCGCTGGGCAAGGCGCTGCTGGCCGCCCGCGCGCCCGCCGAGGTCGACTCCATCCTGCCCGCGCGCCTGGTGCCGCTGACCCAGAACACGATCGTCGAACGGCCCGCGCTGCACGCGCAGCTGGCCGGGTTCCGCGCCGTCGGCTACGCCCACGAGCGCGAGGAGAACACGCCCGGCCTGGGCTGCTTCGCCGTCGCGCTGCCCTACCGCAACCCCGTGCTCGACGCGATGAGCTGCTCCGTGCCGCTGGGGCGGTTGGACCAGGACCACGAGCGCCAGGTCATCGAGGCGCTCCTCCACGGGGCCCGCACGATCACCGAACTGCTGCGCCAGTTCGGCCGCTGACGCGGTTCCCGGCCCGCTGCCCGCTCCTCTCCTCGTTCTCCCCGCTTGTCCCCTCTCGTTCCCCCGAAAGGTCGAATGGTGACCGAACGAATCCTGATCACCGGGGCGGCCGGCATCGTCGGCACGCTGATGCGCAGCCGGCTGGCCGCCCCGGACCGGACCCTGCGCCTGCTCGACATCGCCCCCATCCCCCCGTCGGACTCCGACGAACGGGTGGAAATCGTGACGGCGTCGGTGACCGACGCGGCCGCGATGGAGGCCGCCTGCGCGGACGTCGACGCCGTGATCCACCTCGGCGGCCACAGCCTGGAACGGCCGTGGGCGGAGATCCTCGACGTGAACATCAACGGCACGCACGTGGTGCTGGAGGCCGCGCGGCGGGCCGGGGTGCGGCGGGTCGTGCTGGCCAGCTCGAACCACGCGGTCGGGTACTACCAGCGGTCCTCCGGTGAGGCGGGCGACTACCTGTTCCCGCAGCCGGACACGTACTACGGCGTGAGCAAGGTGGCGTTGGAGGCGTTGGGCAGCCTGTACGCGTCGCGGTACGGGATGGACGTGATCGCGGTGCGCATCGGGTCGTGCTTCGAGAAGCCGCGCGACGCCCGGATGCTGTCGACGTGGCTGTCGCCGGACGACGGCGCGCGGCTGTTCGAGGCGTGCCTGTCGGCGCCGTCACCGGGGTTCCGGGTCGTGTGGGGCGTCTCGGACAACACCCGCAGGTGGTTCTCGCTGGCCGAGGCCGAAGCGCTGGGCTACAAGTCGCAGGACGACTCCGAGGTGTTCGCCGAGGAGGTCGTGGCGGAGAAGGGCGAACTCGACCCCGCCTCGCCCGCGTACACCCACCTGGGTGGCGTGTGGTGCGGTCCGGACTTCGACACGGCGGTCAAGGAGGCCGGTCGATGACGGGGGCGCGGACCACGCCGGACGTCCAGGACACGCAGGACGTCCCGGACACGCGGGGTGTGCGGGGCGTGCAGGGCTACAACCCCCGTACCGGTGAACCCTCCGGCCCGCCGATCCCTGAGTCGGGCGACACCGACGTGGACCGGGTCGTCACCGCCGCGGCGGCGGCCTTCCCGACCTGGTCGGCGCTGCCCGCCCGCGACCGGGCCGACGCCCTGGAGTCGGTGGCCGACGCGCTGGACGCCGGGTCCGAGGCGCTCGTCACCCTGGCCGACACCGAAACCGCCCTGGGCCGACCGAGGTTGACCACCGAGCTGAAGCGCACGACGAACCAGCTCCGCCTGTTCGCCGAGGTGCTGCGCGAGGGCAGCTGGGTGGAGGCCACCCTCGACACCGCGAACCCCGACATCATCCCGCCACGTCCCGTGCTCCGGCGCATGCTCCGCCCGCTGGGGCCGGTCGGCGTGTTCGCGGCCTCGAACTTCCCGTTCGCGTTCTCGATCGCCGGCGGCGACACCGCCTCCGCCCTGGCCGCCGGTTGCCCGGTGGTCGTCAAGGCGCACCCGTCGCACCCCGGCACGTCCGAGGCGACCGCGCGGATCGTCGAATCCGCCCTGCCGCCGGGCGTCTTCGGCGTGGTCCACGGCCAGCAGGCCGGCGTGGCGCTGGTCAACCACCCCGCGGTCAAGGCCGTCGGCTTCACCGGCTCCACCGCCGGCGGCCGGGCGCTGTTCGACCTCGCGTCGTCCCGCCCCGAGCCGATCCCGTTCTACGGCGAGCTGGGCAGCATCAACCCGGCCGTCGTCCTCCCCCGCGCCGCCGCCGCGCGCCCCGAGGGGTTCGCGGCCGAGTTCGCCGGCTCGCTCACGCTCGGCGTCGGCCAGTTCTGCACCAACCCCGGCCTGCTGTTCGCGCCCGAGTCGCTGGTCCCCGCGCTCGCCGCGGCGGTGTCCGGCGCGGTCGGCGGGCCGATGCTCAACGAGCGCATGTGCGACGCCTACCGCTCGGGCACCGAGGACCTGGCCGCGTCGGGCCTGGCCCGACTGGTCGCCCGCGGCACGACGCCCGCCGAGGGGTGGAGCGTCGAGCCGAAGCTGTACCAGGTGCCACTGGCCGGGTTCGCGGAGAACCTGGCGACGCTGACCGAGGAGCACTTCGGGCCGGCGGCGGTGGTGGTGACCTACTCGTCGGTCGACGAGCTGCTCGACGTGCTGCCGAAGCTGCCCGGCACGCTCACGGGCGCGGTGCACGCGGCCGAGGCCGAGCTCGCCGACGCCGGGCGGGTCGCCGAGGCGCTGCGACCGGTCGTGGGGCGGCTGATCTTCAACGGCTGGCCGACCGGGGTGGCCGTGGCGTGGGGGATGCACCACGGCGGGCCCTGGCCGTCGACCACGAACGCGCTGCACACGTCGGTCGGCGCGACCTCCATCCGGCGGTGGGTCGGGCCGGTCACGTACCAGTCCTGGCCGGACGAGCTGCTGCCCGCCGAGCTGCGCGACGGCAACCCGCTGGGGATTCCGCGCCGGGTCGACGGGGTGCTCGCGGTCCATTGAGGACTGGACGGGTGACGCGGGGGGCGGCCGTGGTCGCTCGGGGTTTCCTCATGTTCCAACCGAGTCGCGAGATCGCGTTTGCGTACATCTCCTCCTCGATGATCACCTGATCGAGTTAGTCGAGATCGCCTCGGGACCGGATGCCGGGGCAGTCCCGGTCCGGGTGCGCCGCCGGCACGCTGCCGGCCGCGCACCCGGACCAGGCGCGAGCCCGGTCAGCGCCTCGCCGGGGCCGCCCCGCCGGCAGCGACCGGTTCCACCCGATCCGCCGGCGCCGCCGCCCGGACCCACCGGCCGGCCCATCGCGTCGAGCCGGACGACCGAGTTCGCCCGGCGGGCAACCGCACCGCGTCGACACGTCCATTGTGGACGTCACGGTGCCGACCCGCGTGCGGCGCGTCGACTCGGGGCGTCCTCGCAGACCCGGCCGTGTGGTCGGCGCTCGTGAACCCGCGGGGAGGTGGGCCCGAAGGGGCGTGCGCCGCCGGCGTTCGGCGGCGTGGCGAGGTGGTGGGGCATCCGGGTCGCGAAGGTCGCGAACGCCCCGGAGTGGGCCGAACGCCTTCCGCGACCCGCCTGGACGTAGAACTCGGGGCTCCCGAACGTCGGACTCGCCCCTCCCGGGGGTTGGACTCTCGCGGGGTTGGACTCTCGCGGGGGTGCGGCACTCGGGACCGATGGGTCGCGCATTCGGGTCCGGTGCGACGAGGTCGGGTGGGGGACACTGTGCTCGCGCCGTCGCCGTCGCACCGCCTCGTCGAGTCCGTCAGCACCCGACGAGGCGGTGCCGGATCGGGTGACCGGCGGGACGACGTGCCGGAGTCGCCGCCCACTCACAGTGGCGTCGCGCTGCTCTCGACGGGCGGTCGGGGTGACGTCCTGGCGGACCCGGGCGCGCGGCAGGGGCCGCGGTCCGCACGTGTGCACCCGACTCACCGGACCGGGCGAAACTTTCAGTGCGATGTCCGACCGGCACGACGCGCTTTCGACGGGCGATGAGCATTCATCGTCGATGCATCACGCGAAATATGAACACCCTGAGCAGTTAAACGAGCACCCAACGAAGTTGGGGTCACCCGACCGGGTGCATCAAGGGAAGAAAAACAACTACGTGTGCCACTTGTAGGGGTGAATACACAACACGAACGGCTTACGGACAACCCTGCCACTACGGACGGCGAGAACCGGTTGGCCGGACGGGGCCGCCGCCCACGGCGCCGCGGTGACCGCGACACCGGAGCGGACGGTGGTCTGGCGGTGACGGTCAGGTTTGTCGGAGGAGTGTGAGGAACGCCCGGAAAGGGCGCTCCCCGAAGGTCAGCTGCGGTTCGGGCCGCTTGCTGTCCCGGACGCGCGTGGACGTCCGGTCCACGGCCAGTTCCACGCAGTTGTTGCCGGCACCCGAGTGGGTGCTCTTGCGCCACGTCTTGTCGTTGATCATGTGTCCTTCAGTGCCGTTGCCGTTTTCCTGATCAACGAGGCCGAGTCCTTGGGCGACAGGGCGACCTCGTTCACCATTTCCTCGAAGTGCAGCAGGTACTTTTGCACATCGGCGGGATTGTCCACCCACTTACCACCGCCGGCGTACTCCAGGTAGACGGCTGAAGGATCGCTGTCGTCGAAGCGGAGGGCGGTCGCGCCGCCCCCGGACATGGTCCCGTGGGCGCCCGCTTCGAACGGGATCACCTGGATGACGACGTTGTCCCGCTTCCCCGTGTCGAGCAAATGCGACAACTGCTCGCGCATGACCTGCCGGCCGCCGACGACGCGGTGCAGCGCGGCCTCGTCGATCACGGCGTGCAGTCGCAGCCCCGGCAGCCGGCGCTGCCGGTTCGCGAGTGCGGCGGCGACCTGTTCGGCGGACACCGAGGAGTCCATGAAGCGCTGCCCGGCGAGCCGGATGGCGGCGGCGTACGCGGAGGTCTGGAGCAGGCCGGGGATGACGATCATCTCGATCGTCCGCACCTCGGTGGCGTCGGCCTCCTGCCGCGCGTAGGTGCGCGCCTCCGGCGTGTACGCCGCCGCGTAGACCAGTCGGGTGCCGTCCTGCTTGGCGTCCTCCCACAGCGCTTCCGCTTCGCGCCGTTCGGCGTCCGTGGCCCCGTAGAGCCCGAGGAGGGCTCCCAGTTCGGTCCAACTCGGACTGATGTAGCCGTTCTCCATGCGCGACAGCGTGGACTGCGTCTTGCGCGTGAGCGCGTGGTAGTCGACCTCGGTCTTGCCGGCCCGTTTGCGCAGGGCGTTGAGGAACTGGCCGAGCTTGCGCTTGCGTCGGGTTTGGACGGCTGCCATGCGGACACTCCTCGCTGAAAGAACTGCGGACACCCTAGTGCGCGGGCACCACGTGGCCGGTTCCCTCGATCCAGCACCGTACGGCGCATATCCGCCTCGACGACATGCTTCGCCGGCGGGGTCTCGCGACTGCCGGTCGAGCGCCCCGCGACGTGGTGCACGCGCGTGGGCCGCCGGTCAGCACCGGCGGTCCGGTCCGCGGTGGACGGCCACGACGAGCGGTTATGGCATCCGATCCGCGACGACGGGCGGTCGGAACCGCGTACCTCGGACGGGCGGGGCGGACCGGACCGCCCGCGACGACGCGACCGGCGGGACGAGCGCTCCCGACCTCGCGCCCCGGTGGTCGCGGACCGTGATCAGCGCGGGCAACAGTTCGGCCACACATGGGTTTCGCGAGTCTGAACTCCGGGTGTCGAAGGGCTCTGCGGCGCCCGTCGGGTGGGCGTCGAGCCCACCCCGGCCGCCTGTCCGACGACCGGCTACGGGTCGGCCCGCAGCTCGCGGCTGAGCCAGGTCGACGCCTCGTCCGCGAACCCGTGCCGCCGGTAGAACCGGCGCGCTGCCTCGTTGCGGTCCTCGGTCTCCAGGAACACCTTCCGCGCACCGGCCGCGCGGGCCCGCTCCACCAGCGCGGCGACGACCGCGCCGCCCACGCCGCCGCCCCGGTTGCGCACGAAGAACTCGTCGAGCAGCGCGTCACGCCCGCCGGACTCCAGCGAGTAGCCCCAGGTGAGCACCGCGTAGCCGGTCTCGAACAGCCACACCTGGCCGAACCGGTCGTCGCGCAGCAGCGGCTCCAGCGCCGACGTGACCACGTCCTCGTCGTACACGTGCCCGTCCACCTCGTAGAACTCCCGCACCAGGGGCAGCAGCGCGGGCAGGTCGGTCGGGACGGCACGCCTGATCACATCGGACACCCGATGAGGTTAGCCCCCACGCGGAACACGCAATCCGCCTGAAATTGTCGGACCCGGGGTCCATCATGGCCCGATGGCAGACGCGATCGTGGCCGAGGGACTGGTCAAGCGCTACGGATCGGTGGTGGCCCTGGACGGCCTCGACCTCGTGGTGCCGGAGGGGACCGTCATGGGGCTGCTCGGGCCGAACGGCGCGGGCAAGACCACGACGGTGCGGGTGTTGACGACGCTGCTGGAGCAGGACGGGGGCCGGGCGACGGTGACGGGGCTGGACGTCGTCGCGGACGCGAAGGAGCTGCGCCGCCGGATCGGGCTCTCCGGCCAGTACGCGGCGGTCGACGAGAACCTGACGGGGTTCGAGAACCTCGACATGGTGGGCAGGCTGTACCACCTGGGCAAGCGGCGCAGCCGGGAGCGGGCGCGCGAGCTGCTGACCGTGTTCGACCTCGTGGAGGCGGCCGACCGGCCGGTGAAGGGCTATTCGGGCGGCATGCGCCGCAGGCTCGACCTCGCGGGCGCGCTGGTGGCGAAGCCGTCGGTGCTGTTCCTCGACGAGCCGACCACGGGCCTGGACCCGCGCAGCCGGCTCGGCATGTGGGACGTGATCTCCGAGCTGGTGGCCGGCGGCACCACGCTGCTGCTCACCACGCAGTACCTGGAGGAGGCCGACCGGTTGGCGGACCGGATCGCGGTCATCGACCACGGGCGGGTCATCGCGCTCGGCACGGCGGACGAGTTGAAGGCCCAGGTGGGCGGTGAACGGCTGGAGCTGACGGTGGGCACCGCGCAGGACGCGCGGACGGCGAGGTCCGCGCTGGCGCCGCTGGCGGTCGGCGAGATCGTGCTGGACGACCGGGGGCACCGGCTGACCGTGCCGGTGTCGGGCGGGGCGGACGTGCTGGTGGACGGCATCCGGCGGCTGGACGCCGAATCGGTGAAGGTGCTCGACGTGGGCCTGCGCAGGCCCACGCTGGACGACGTGTTCCTGTCGCTGACCGGGCACGCCACCGCCGACGGCGCCGGGGGCACCGCGGGCGCCGACGGGGAGAAGCAGGAGGAGTTGGGGGCATGAGCGCGTTCACGGAAGCCCTTGCCGACGGCGCGGTCGTCGCCAAGCGGAACCTCATCAAGATCAAGCGGGTCCCGGACCTGCTCGTGTTCTCGACGTTGCAGCCGATCATGTTCGTGCTGCTGTTCGCCTACGTGTTCGGCGGTTCGATCGCCGTGCCGGGCATGGACTACCGCGAGTTCCTGATGGCGGGGATCTTCGCGCAGACCGTGGTGTTCGGCGCGACGATCACCGGCTCCGGTCTGGCCGAGGACATCCAGAAAGGCGTGATCGACCGGTTCCGGTCGCTGCCCATGGCGCGGTCCGCGGTCCTGATCGGGCGGACCACGTCGGACCTGCTGAACAACGTGCTCGTCATCGTGGTGATGTCGTTGACCGGCTTGGCCGTCGGGTGGCGCATCCACTCGTCGCCGCTGGAGGCGCTGGCCGGGTTCGCGCTGCTGCTGCTGTTCGCCTACGCGCTGTCCTGGGGCATGGCGATCGTCGGGTTGATGGTGCGAAGCCCCGAGGTGTTCAACAACGCCTCGTTCATCGTGATCTTCCCGTTGACGTTCATCGCGAACACCTTCGTGCAGGAGAGCAACCTGCCCGGGGCGTTGCGGGTGTTCGCCGAGTGGAACCCGGTGTCGGCGGTGACCGCCGCGGCGCGCGAGCTGTTCGGCAACACCAACGCGATGATGCCCGTGGCGGACTCGTGGCCGTTGCGGCACCCGGTGTCGGCGACGTTGATCTGGGTGGCGGTGTTCCTGGCGGTCTTCGTCCCGCTGGCGACCCGCCAGTACCGCAAGGCGGTTTCCCGGTAGCGATAAAGGTTTCGGGCGCGACTCGCGATGGGTAGTCCGGTGGCATCCAAGCCCTGAGGAGGCAAGAGATGTCCACCGGCGTCGTCATCGGCTTGATAGTCGTCGCCCTGATCGTGGTGGCCGGGGTCGCCTTCATGGCCCGTTCTTCCATGCAGCGCAAGAGGTTGCGCTCGAAGTTCGGTCCCGAGTACGACCGGGCGCTGGAGGGCAAGGGCGACCGGACCGCCGCGGAGCGCGAACTGGCCGAGCGGGAGCGGGAGCACGCGAAGCTCGACCTGCGTCCCCTCGACCCCGGGGCTCGCGACACCTACGCGCGCAGCTGGACCGCCATCCAGGAGCAGTTCGTGGACGAGCCGTCGGCGGCGGTGGGCCAGGCGGACCGCCTGGTCACCGACCTGATGGCCGAACGCGGTTACCCCACCGAGGGGTACGAGAAGCGGGTGTCGCTGCTGTCCGTGGAGCACGCGAACACGCTCGGGCACTACCGGGACGCGCACGAGATCCGCCGGCGGCAGGACCGCGGCGAGGCGTCCACCGAGGACCTCCGCAACGCGATGGTCCACTACCGAACCCTGTTCGAGGATCTGCTGGGCAGCCGCCAGGACGGCGAGCGCCGGGAAGGAGCGCGGTGATGGCCGAGCAGCGCCTCACCACCGAGGACTTCGCGTCCCCGCACAAGCACCACGACGGCCCCACGGGGCACGACACCCACGACGGCACGGGGCACCACGCGGACACGAGCCGCGAGTGGCGCGAGCAGGACGCCACGGGCACCTACGACACCGGTGTCGACGCGCGTGACGAGCAGCGGTACGACGGGCGCGAGCCGGTCGAGCAGACGCCGGCCGACCGCGACGTGGCCGAGCCGGACCTGACCGACCAGGAGCGGCTCGACGCCGAGCCGGTCGTCGGCGACGAGTTCGTCGACGAGACCGCGGCCGGGGCCGTCGGGGCGCCCGTGGAGCACTCCGCGGACTCCACCGACTCCCCGCTGTTCACCACCGACGACGCCACCGGCTACCGCGACGAGTGGCGCGCGTTGCAGGCGGACTTCGTCGACGACCCGCGCGAGGCCGTGCAGCGAGCCGACGAACTGGTCGCCCAGGTGATCCAGTCGCTGGCCACCACGTTCTCCGAGCACAAGCGGTCCCTTGAGGGCCAGTGGCAGGAGGGCGCGCAGGTCGAGACCGAGGAGCTGCGCCAGGCCCTCAAGCGCTACCGCTCGTTCTTCGACCGGCTGCTGTCGGTCTAGCGGCGGAGCGGCGACACGCGGCAGTACCGGCGGGTGACCCCGCCGCAGCCTGAAACGATCTCCCCGTTGTGCGTCTGGCGACCCAGGTGCACAACGGGTGTTTCAGTTTCCGGCCCCCGGCAGTTCCCGTCCACAGTGGACCAACGAACCGTCATTCGGAGCGCAGCCGGGCCATGAAGCTGAAGCGGTCGCCCCGGTAGAGCGAGCGGACCCGCTCGATCGGGTTGCCGCCGTCGTCGTGGGACACGCGGTGCAGCAGCAGCATCGGCAACGCCGGGTTCGTGCCGATCAGCAGCGCCTCGCGCGGCGTGGCCAGCACGGTCTCCACCCGCTCCTCGGCCTCGGCGAACACCACGCCGAGCCGTTCCCGCAGGCACGCGTACAGCGAGGTGGTCGGGTCGAACACGTCGAGCAGCGTCGGGAACCGCGCCGCCGACAGGTAGGTCGACTCCAGGCCGATCCGCTCGTCGTCGGCCAGCAGCACCCGCTCCAGGTGGACCACCACGTCGCCGCGCTCCACCCGCAGGTCGCGCGCCAGCACCTCGTCCGCGGGCAGGTGCTCCACGGTGATCACGCTGCGCGCCGGGGCGACGCCCTGCCGCCGCATGCCGTCGGTGTAGCTGACCAGCGACAGCGGCTGCACCAGCTTGGGCGGCGCGACGAACGTGCCGCTGCCCTGGCGGCGGAGCAGCTTGCCCTCCAGCACCAGCTCGCCGATCGCCTGGCGCAGGGTCACCCGCGACACAGAGAAGCGCTCGGCGAGGTCCCGCTCCGACGGCAGCGCGGAGCCCTCCCCCAGCGCGTCCACCAGCCAGAGCAGCTCGGTCTTGACCGCGTAGTAGCGCGGTATCCGACCGTGCTCGGGGATGCCCGCGCGAACGGGGCCGTCCGCGCGGTACTGGGGCACGAAATGCGATGCGGGCACACCGCGAGCCTACGCAGGTGCGCGCGCCGGTCGGACCGCTGACGGAGTGGGTCGCAGATCACCCGGCGAGCTTCGGCGGGTCCGGGATGGCGTAACCCGAGTCACCCACGTTGGCCTCCAGCGACCTGCGCCACTCGCCGGAGTCCATCATCTTCCGGACGGCCTCCGTCACCTTCGCCTTGCTGGCGGGATCGCCCTTCCGCATGCCGATGCCGTAGTGCTCCTCGCTGAACGGCTTGCCCACGACCCGCAGCAGCTCGGGGTTCTGCGCGGCGTACCCGGCGAGGATCACGTCGTCGGTCGTCATGGTGTCGACCTGCTCGGCCAGCAGGGCGGTGACGCAGTCGCTGAAGTTGGGGTACTCCACCAGTTCGACGGACTGGGCGAACTGGTCGCGCACGAACTGGGCCGACGTGGTGTTGGCGACCGAGCACAGCCGCAGCCCGTCGAGCGATTCCGGCCCGGTGATCCGGACGTCGGTCATCCGCACGAGCAGGTCCTGTCCCGCCTGGAAGTACGGACCCACGAAGTCGATGACCTCCTCGCGCTTTTCGGTGATGGAGTAACTGGAGACCACCAGGTCGACCTTGCCCTCCGTGAGCAGCTTCTCGCGCTCCGAAGGCAATGCCTCGGTGAACGTTATCCCGGCTTCCTCCACACCGAGTTCCTTCGCCACGTAGCGGGCGACGTCGA
This sequence comes from Saccharothrix longispora, assembly GCF_031455225.1. GTDB lineage: Bacteria > Actinomycetota > Actinomycetes > Mycobacteriales > Pseudonocardiaceae > Actinosynnema > Actinosynnema longispora. The sequence goes on along the minus strand of NZ_JAVDSG010000001.1, from coordinate 8,319,885 downwards.
CGTCGAAGCCGCGGAACGTGCCGTCGAGGCGGCGGAGGCCGAGGCCGGGCTGGTCGTAGGCGACGGCGATGGTCAACCTGCCGGAACCGCTCGCCTTGCCGGCGAGGGTCGTGTCGTCACCGGTGGAGCACGAAATGAGGACGAGCGCGGCGGAACACGTCGCCACGAGGGCGCGCAACGGTGCCAGAGCCATTCTTCCCCTTGTCACGAGCTTCCTCGGGATGGACGGAACCTAGGCGCGGAAAAGGATTCCGTCCATAGGCCGAAGAAGATAAGCCGCACCGGATCGGTCAAGCGTGACGTTCGTGCAACGAAGTCGTGTCGCGGGTGACGGCGTCAGCGCACCCCGCCGGGCGAGCGCAACCGGCGCGGACCGGTGTCGTGCCGGGACGGCGGCGGACCGAGCGTGACGCGCGCGCTGCTGACGTAGGCGCCCGCCGCGCTGGCCAGGACCGGCTCCAGGGCCAGCTCCCGCACCTCGGGCAGGTCCTCGGCGAGCGCGGCGAGCCGGAGCACGAGGTCCTGCAGCGCGGGCAGGTCCGCGGGCTCGTCACCGCGGTAGCCCGCCAGCAGCGGTGCGGCCTTGGGCGCCCGCACGAGCGCCGCCGCGTCCGCGTCGGTCAGCGGCACGGCCCGGTACGCGCGATCCCCCAGCAGGTCGCTGACCAGCCCCGACAACCCGAACGAGACCAGCGTGCCGAACGACGGGTCGTCCTGGAGGCCCAGCACGCAGGAGATCCCCTTGGGCGCCATCCGCTGCACGTAGACGTCCCGCTGGTCGGAGACCTCGGCGAGCATCGCGTACGCGCTGCGCACGGCCTCCTCGGCGGACAGGTCCAGCCGCACGCCGAGCAGGTCGGTGCGGTGCCGCAGCCGGTCGTCGGTCGACTTGAGCGCCACCGGGTAGCCCAGCTCCTCCGCCGCGCGCACCGCGTCGTCGGCCGAGCCGACCACGCGGAACGGCACGACCCCCACGCCGTAGCAGGCCAGCAGGCGCACGGTGGTGTCGTCGTCCACCCGGACCTCGCCGGTCTCGTCCAGCCGCAGCGACTCGACCAGCGCCTGGGCCGCCTCGCGGTCGGTGCCCTCGGGGCGGGTGAAGCGGCCCTGCGGCGCGGACCGCCACCGCGCGTACCGGGTGACCCTGGCCAGGGCGAGCACGGCGCGCTCCGGGCTCGGGTAGGACGGCACGGAGCCGCGGCCGGGCGCGCCGCCGGGACCGGGCACGGCCAGCTCGTCCGGCACGCCCTCCACGGCGAGGAAGGTGGAGGCGATGGGCTTGGTCGCGTTGTCCCGGACGACGTCGCGCAGCGCGCGGGCGAACGCCGTGCCCGGCACCGCCAGCGGTGGCACGAACACCACGACCAGGGCGTCCGCGTCGGGGTTGTCCAGGGCGTCCCGCACCGCCGCGGCGAACACCTCCGGTCCCGCCTGCGAGCCCACGTCCACCGGGTCGCACGCCAGCTCCAGGCCCTGCGCCAGGGCGGTGTCGGCGGCGAGCAGCCCGATGGCGGTGGAGTTGCCGACCACGGCCACCCGGGGCCCGGCGGGCAGCGGCTGGTGCGCGAGCAGCAGGGCGGTGTCGAACAGCTGGGCCAGCGACTCCACCCGGATCACCCCCGCCTGCTCGAACAGCGCCTGCACGCTCGCCTCGTCCACCGGCACGGAGGTCGCGGCGAGGGCCGGCGTGACGGCGTGCCGGCCGGACTTCACGGCCACGATCGGCTTGGTGCGGCCCAGCCGGCGGGCCAGCCGGGCGAACTTGCGGGGGTTGCCGAAGGACTCCAGGTACAGCAGCACCACGTCCGTCGCCGGGTCGGTCTCCCAGTACTGGAGCAGGTCGTTGCCGGACACGTCGGCGCGGTTGCCCGCCGAGACGAACGTGGACAGGCCGAGGCCGCGCTCGGCGGCGGTCGCCAGGATCGCGGTGCCCAGGGCACCCGACTGGCAGAAGAACCCGGTGCGGCCGGCGACCGGCAGCGTGGGGGCGAGCGTGGCGTTCAGCCGCACGGCCGGGTCGGTGTTGAGCACGCCCAGGGCGTTCGGGCCGACGACGCGCATGCCGTGGGCGCGGGCCTCGACGGTGAGCCTGCGCTCGGCGCTCAGCCCGGACTCCCCCGTCTCGCCGAACCCCGACGTGACCACGACCAGCGCCTTGACCCCCTTCGCGAGGCAGGCGTCCATGACGTCGTCGACCCGCGCGGCGGGCACGGCGACCACGGCCAGGTCCACGTCGTCGGGGATGTCCAGCACCGACGGGTAGGCGCGCACGCCCCGCACGGACCGGTGCTCGGCGTTGACCGGGTACACCGGGCCGCTGAAGTCGCCGGTCAGCAGGTTCGCCAGCACCGCGTGGCCGATCTTGGTCCGGTCCGTGGACGCGCCGATCACCGCGACCGACCGGGGGTGCAGCAGGTTGTGCACGCTGCGCGCCTCGGCGGCCTGCTCGCGGGCGCGGGCCACCTCCAGCGACTCCTCGGTGGGGTCGATGTCGAACTCCAGGTGCAGCACGCCCTCCTCGAAGGCGCGGCTGACCTTGTAGCCCGCGTCCCGGAAGACCCGCACCATCTTGCCGTTCTCGGCCAGCACCTCGGCGGTGAACCGGCTCAGCCCGCGTTCGCGCGCGGCGGCGGCCAGGTGCTCCAGCAGGATCGAGCCGAGCCCGCGGCCCTGGTGCGCGTCCTCGACGACGAACGCCACCTCGGCCGAACCTCCGCCGCCGAGCCGGTCGTAGCGGCCCACGGCGACGATGTCGTCGCCGAGCAGCGCGGTGAACGCGACGCGGTCCGCGTGGTCCACGGTGCTGAAGCGGACGAGGTCCCGCCTGGGCATGCGCGGGTAGGGGCCGAAGTAGCGGAAGTAGCGGGTCCGCTCGGACAGCCTGCCGTGGAAGGCGAGCAGCTTCTCGGCGTCGTCGGGCGTGATCGGGCGCAGGTGGACCGTGCCGCCGTCGCTGAGCACGACGTCGGCCTCCCAGTGCCGCGGGTAGTCGTACGGGTCCGGAGCGGTCGCGGTCTCGTCCACGGTCAGTCCCTGGGGTCGTCGGGGTCCAGGCCGTGCAGCGGGAACAGCGCCCTCCGCGTGTCGCGGACCGCGACGTCCACGGGGGTGTCGACCTCACCGCCCCACGGGGTGAAGCCGGTCCCGGAGCCGTCGGACATCGACGACGGCAGCGGCCGGTTCGGGGCGAGCCGCGAGGCGTGCGCGACCCAGTCCGCGGGCAGTGGCGCGTTCGGCTCGACGTCCCGGTCCAGCACGGTCGCCAGCAGGTGCGTCCAGCTGCGGGGCACCACGCGCAGCAGCTCGTACCCGCCGCCGCCCAGCGCGAGCCACTTGCCGCCCGCCACCTCCACGGCCAGGTCCCGCAGCCGCCGGTACACGGCGCGGTGGCCGTCGACGGTGAGCGCCAGGTCGGCCAGCGGGTCCTCGCGGTGCGTGTCCACACCGCACTGGGTGACCAGCAGTTGCGGCCGGAACGCCCTCAGCAGGGCGGGCACGGTCGCCTCGAACGCCCGCAGCCACGCCGCGTCGCCGGTGCCGGGTGGCAGGGCCAGGTTGACGCTCGTGCCCTCGGCGCCGGGACCTCCCAGCTCGGCGGGGCGACCGGTGCCGGGCCACAGGCTCAGCGGGTTCTGGTGCAGCGAGACGGTGAGCACGCGCGGGTCGTCGTAGAACGCGGCCTGCACGCCGTCGCCGTGGTGCACGTCGGTGTCGACGTAGGCGATCCGCTCGAAGCCCTGGTCGAGCAGCCACGAGATGGCCACCGCGCAGTCGTTGTAGACGCAGAACCCGGCCGCGTGGTCGCGCATGGCGTGGTGCAGGCCGCCCGCGATGTTCACCGCCCGGTCCGCCTCGCCCGAGGCGATCTTCCGCGCGGCGGTCAGCGAACCGCCCACGACCAGCGCGGACGCCTCGTGCATGCGGTCGAACACGGGGTTGTCCGCGGTGCCCAGGCCGTGCCCCACGTCCCAGCCCGCCAGGGGCGCGGCGCGCACCGCGTTGAGGTAGGACGGCTCGTGGACGCGTTCGATCTCGGACTCGGCGGCGGCCTCGGCCGGGATCAGGTCCACGCCGTCCAGCACGCCGAGCGAGGTGGCCAGCCGGACGGTGAGGTCCAGCCGCACGGGGTTGAGCGGGTGGTCGCCGCCGAGGTCGTAGCCCAGGAAGGACTCGTCCCAGACGACTGCGGCTTTCCTGCCCCTGTCCGCGTCCATGCCCGAAACCTAACCCAGGGCGCCTGCCGGCGTGTGATCACAGGTTGGTCGCCCTGCCCGTGGGGCCGCACCGGGTGCACTTAGAGTCTCGCGTGACGAGGCGGGCAGGATTGCGACCATCGAGGATGGAACCCCGCACGTCGGAACGAGGTCATAGACGACATGCACCTGCGACGAGTCCCCGCCCTGACGGCCGCGTTGGCCCTGGCGCTCACGCTCGGCCTCTCCGCGTGCGCCACCACGGTCACGGGCAAGCCGGTGGCAGCCGCCGGTGGTGGTTCGGCCGCGGAGAAGACCACCTCCGGCAAGCCCTCCTCGACCAGGACGAGCGCCGCCAAGCCGACCGCGTCCGGCTCGCCGGAGACGTCGGGCAAGAAGCCGAGCGGTGACGTGAAGATCACCACCAAGAAGAAGACCGAGGGCTACGAGGACTGCGACATCCTCACGCCCGAGGACGTCGCCGCGGCCGTCGGCGCCGCGAAGGGCGGCGAGAAGGGCTGCGTGCAGAGCACCGAGGACCCGTTCGCGGTGGTGCTGTTCATGGTGACGTTCGCCGAGTACGAGGGTCAGGCGCGGACGATCGAGGTCGGCGGCAACACCGCGTACGAGGTGAAGGAGAGCGGCGGCGACTGCTCGGTGATCGTGATGCTGACCGACGACCCGGACGAGATCACCCCGGCGTTCCTGGCCAGCGTGACCCCGATCGACGAGATCGACCCGTGCGCCATCGCCCTCAAGCTGGCCACGAAGGGCTTCGAGAAGATCCCCAACGCCTGACCGCGGACCCGACGCCCGGGTCCTGGGCGTCGAACTCCCCTGACCCGGGCGTCGGCCCCCCGGGTCAGGGAGTGTCGCCCGTCGCGGCGGGTCGGGTCGGGTCGTTCGACCACTCCGACCACGAGCCGGGGTACAGCGGCGCGGGGGCGTCCGCCGCGGTGACCCCCGCCACCTCCAGCGCCAGCACGACGGAACTGGCCGTCACACCCGAGCCGCAGTAGGCCGCCACCGGTGTGCCGCCGGCCACGCCGAGACCCGCGAACCGCTCGGCGAGCGCGTCCGCGCCGAGCCAGCGTCCCCCGGACGTGTGGCCCGAGGTGGGCGCGTTCAGCGCGCCGGGGATGTGCCCGGCCCGCGGGTCCACCGGCTCGACCTCGCCGCGGTACCGCTCGGGCGCGCGGGCGTCGAGCAGCGCGCCGCTCCGCGCGAACCCGGCGGCCTCGTCCGCGGTCAGGGTCGGCATCGCGCCGGGGCGCACCGTGATGTCGCCCGGCTCCGGCGAGGGGGTGTCGGCGGTCACCGGGCGGCCCTCCGCGGTCCACGCCGCGAACCCGCCGTCCAGGACCGCCACTTCCGGGTGATCCGACCAGCGCAGCAACCACCAGGCGCGCGCGGCGACCGACCCGTCGGCGGCGTCGTACACCACGACCGGGTGACCTTCGCGGACGCCGGCCGACCGCAGCGCTGCCTGGAGCGCGGCCGGTTCCGGCAGCGGGTGGCGCCCGCCGGCGCCGGGCGGCGCGGCCAGCTCGGAGTCCAGGTCGAGGTGGACCGCGCCGGGAACGTGCCCGACCTCGTAGTCTTGACGTCCCGGAGGTCCGCCCAACCGCCAGCGGACGTCGAGCACGACCGGGGGGTGCGCGCTGTCCAGCGCGGACGCCAGGTCTTCGGTGCTGATCAGTGGATGCACGGCACCATCCTGCACCCGTGACCGGCCGACTAGCATTGACGCCATACGAAGGGGAGCGGGTGTGAACGACCTCATCGACACCACGGAGATGTACCTCCGCACTATCTACGAGCTCGAAGAGGAGGGCGTGGTCCCTCTGCGCGCCCGCATCGCCGAGCGGCTGGGCCAGAGCGGTCCGACGGTGAGCCAGACCGTCGGGCGCATGGAGCGCGACGGCCTCGTGGTCGTCGCCGACGACCGCCACCTCGAACTCACCGAGCAGGGGCGCAACCTGGCCGTCGCGGTCATGCGCAAGCACCGGCTCGCCGAACGCCTCCTCGTCGACGTCATCGGCCTGGAGTGGGAGCACGTGCACAGCGAGGCGTGCCGCTGGGAGCACGTCATGAGCGAGGCGGTCGAGCGCAAGCTGGTCAAGCTGCTCGGCAACCCCACCACCTCGCCGTACGGCAACCCGATCCCCGGTCTGGACAAGTTGGGCGACGGCGAGCCCGCGCCGCCCGCCGAGGCGGACCTGGTGCGCATCGACGAGGTGGCCCGCCGCGGTGGCGGTCACGTCGAGGTGCGCCGCATCGCCGAGCACGTGCAGCTCGACCCGGGCCTGATGGCCGAGCTGAAGGCAGCCGGCGTGGTGCCGGGCGGCACGGTCGAGGTCGACTCGATGGGCGGCGCCCGGCTCGTGCAGGTGCGCGGCAACGGCACGACCGCCGAGCTGGACCCCGCCGTGGCGCACGCCGTGCTGGTGCAGGCCCGGTGACGCCCGGTCCCACCTCCGGTCCGCGGGCACCGGGTCGCCCGGCGCCCGCGGAGCGCGCGTCCGCGGCGTTCGAGCGGCTGCACGGGACCGCCCCGGCGGGCGTGTGGTCCGCACCCGGCCGGGTGAACCTGATCGGGGAGCACACGGACTACAACGACGGCTTCGTGCTGCCGTTCGCGCTGCCGCACCGGACGGCGGTGGCCGCGGCGGCACGCGACGACGGCGTGCTGCGCGTGGCGACGCTCGGTGACGACGGCAGCGCGCAGCGGGCAGAGCCCGTCGCGGTCGCCGACCTGGCGCCCGGCCTGGTCGACGGCTGGGCGGCATACCCGGCCGGGGTGGCGTGGGCGCTGCGCGAGCAGGGCCTGACGGGCGGGTCGGACCTGGTGATCGCGGGCGACGTGCCGGCGGGCGCCGGCCTGTCCTCCTCGCACGCGCTGGAGTGCGCGGTCGCGCTCGCGCTGCTGGGCCTGGCCGGCCGGCCGGCCGACGACCTGCAACAGGTGGCGCGCTGGGTGCAGCGCGCCGAGAACGACTTCGCGGGCGCCCCCACGGGCCTGCTGGACCAGACCGCGTCGCTGTGCTGCACCGAGGCGCACGTGCTGTTCCTGGACGTGCGCTCGTTCACGACCGAGCAGGTGCCGTTCGACGCCGCCGCGCAGGGCCTGGAAGTGCTGGTGGTGGACACGCGGTCGAGCCACTCGCACACCGACGGCGGCTATGGCGCGCGCCGGTCCGGCTGTGAGGAGGCGGCCGGGCTGCTGGGCCTGCCCGCGCTGCGCGACCTGCCCGTCGCCGAACTGGACGGCGCGCTGGGCCGGCTGCCCGGGCACCTGCGGCCGCTCGTGCGGCACGTGGTCACCGAGAACGAGCGGGTGCTGGCGGCGGTGGAGCTGCTGCGCGCGGACCGGCTCGCCGAGCTGGGTCCGCTGCTGGACGCGTCGCACGCGTCGCTGCGCGACGACTACCGGGTGTCGGCGCCGGAGCTGGACGCGGCGGTGGACGCCGCCGTGGACGCCGGCGCGCTGGGCGCGCGGATGGTCGGCGGCGGGTTCGGCGGCTCGGCCATCGCGCTGGTGCCCGTCGAGCGGCACGACGGGGTCGTGGCCGCGGTGCTCGACGCGTTCGCCCGCAAGGGCTGGACCACCCCCAGGACGTTCACCGCCGTGCCCTCCGCGGGCGCGGGCCGCGACGCCTGAGGCGGCGCGGGTTTGCGGGTCATCATCAAGGAGAAGGCGGGGTCGGCAGGGTGAGGTTGCTCGTCACGGGCGGTGCCGGGTACGTGGGCAGCGTGTGCGCGGCCAGGTTGGCGGAGTCCGGTCACGAGGTGGTGGTGCTCGACGACCTGTCCACCGGGCACGCGGACGCGGTTCCCGACGGCGTCCGGCTGGTCGAGGCGGGCATCGACGAGGCGATCGGCGACGTGCTCGCCGCCGGCGTCGACGGTGCCCCCTTCGACGGCGTGCTGCACTTCGCGGCCAAGTCGCTCGTCGGGGAGTCCATGCAGGACCCCGCCAAGTACTGGCACGGCAACGTGGTCACCTCGGTGCGGCTGCTGGACGCGATGCGCGAGCACGGCACGCCCCGGCTCGTGTTCTCCTCCACCGCCGCGACCTACGGCGAGCCGGAGCAGGTGCCGATCCCGGAGAGCGCGCCGACCCGGCCCACGAACACCTACGGCGCGACGAAGCTCGCCATCGACCACGCCATCACCTCCTACGCCGCCGCGCACGGCCTGGCCGCCGTCTCGCTGCGCTACTTCAACGTGGCGGGCGCGTACCGGCGGTTCGGGGAGCGGCACGGCACCGAGACCCACCTGATCCCCCTGGTGCTCCAGGTGGCGCTCGGGCAGCGCGAGCGCATCCAGGTGTACGGCGAGGACTGGCCCACCGAGGACGGCACGTGCGTGCGCGACTACATCCACGTGGTGGACCTCGCCGACGCGCACCAACTGGCCCTGGAGCACGCGGTGGCGGGCGAGCACCGGATCTACAACCTCGGCATGGGCCTGGGCTTCTCGGTCAGGCAGGTCGTCGAGGCGTGCCGCGCGGTGACCGGCCACCCGATCCCGACGGACGTGGCGCCCCGGCGCGCGGGCGACCCGGCGGTGCTCGTGGCCTCCAGCGAGAAGGCCCGCACCGAGCTGGGCTGGAAGCCGGAGCGCGTTGACCTGGCCGGCATCGTGAACGACGCGTGGGAGTTCACCCGGTCACTACAGGGGGCGTAATGACAGGCACGATCACCGAGGCCGGGTTCGGGGACCTGACCTCGTACAACGGCATGCCGCGGCTGTCCTCGCTGGCGCTGTCCCCGGACGGCGCGAGGCTCGTCGCGGTGGTGTCGGAGCTCTCCCCCGACGGCAAGGCGTGGCAGGGCGCGCTGTGGGAGGTCGACCCGGCCGGCGAACGGCCGGCGCGGCGGCTGACCCGCGGGGCCAAGGGCGAGGGCGCGCCCGCGTTCACGCCCGACGGCGGGCTGCTGTTCGTCTCGGCGCGACCCGACCAGGAGGCCGCGCCGGCGGACGGCAAGCAGAAGGACAAGGCGGCGCTGTGGCTGCTGCCACCGACCGGCGAGGCCCGCGAGCTGTACCGGCCCGCCGGCGGCGTGGCCGAGTTCGCGGTCGCGCGGGAGGCGGGCACCGTGCTGCTGGCGGCGGGCGCGCACCCCGGCGTCGGGTTCGGCGAGCAGGACGAGGAGCTGCGCAAGGCCCGTGAGGACGCCGGCGTGACGGCGATCCTGCACGAGTCCTACCCGATCCGGTACTGGGACGCCGACCTCGGCCCCGGCTTCCCGCGGCTGCTGACCACCACGACCCCGATCGACGTGGACAGCCCGCGCCTCGACCAGGCCGCGGACCTGGTCGACCTGACGCCCGGGGCGGCGGCGCGGTTGGACGACTCGCCCGCGATCAGCCCGGACGGCCGGTGGGTCGTGCACACCGAGCGGGTCGAGGTGAGTGCCGCCTACGGTTCGCGGGTGCGGCTCCGGCTGTCCGCCGCGGACGGCTCGTCGAGCCGCGTGCTGGCCGACCGCGAGGGCCACTCGTTCCTCCAGCCGGTGTTCCTGCCCGACTCGTCGGGTGTGGTCGCGGTGCGCACGCTCGACTCGACGCCCGACGAGCCGTGGACCAACACCCTCGTCCGCATCCCGCTCGACGGGGACGTGGTGGACCTCGCCGCGGACTTCCCGGAGGAGCCGGAACACCCGGTGGTGAGCCCGGACGGTGCGGCGCTGTACTTCACCAGCAGCCACCGCGGCCACCAGCCGATCTGGAAGCTCGACCTGGCCTCCGGCGAGGTCGTGAAGCTGACCGCGTCCGGCGCGTACACCGACGTGCGGGTCAGCCCCGACGGCGCCTCGGTCTACGCGCTGCGCAGCGCCTGGGACCACCCGCCGAGGCCGGTGCGGCTGTCGGCGTCGGACGTGGACCAGGCGGCGGTGGCGCTGCCCGCGCCCGGCGCGGTCGAGTCGCTGCCCGGCACGGTGACCGAGATCGAGACCGCGGTCGCCGACGGGCGGACCGTGCGGGCCTGGCTGGTGCTGCCCACCGGCGCCTCGGCCGACCGTCCCGCACCGCTGCTGCTGTGGGTGCACGGCGGGCCGGTGATGAGCTGGAGCGGGTGGAGTTGGCGCTGGAACCCGTGGCTGATGGCGGCGCGCGGGTACGCCGTGCTGCTGCCGGACCCGGCGCTGTCCACCGGCTACGGGTACGACTTCGTGCGCGCCGGCTGGGGTTCGTGGGGCGCCAAGCCGTACACGGACCTGATGGAGATCACCGATGTCGCCGTGGGGCGCGACGACATCGACGAGAACCGCACGGCCGCCATGGGCGGGTCGTTCGGCGGGTACATGGCGAACTGGATCGCCACCCGGACCGACCGGTTCAAGGCGATCGTGACGCACGCGTCGCTGTGGCACCTGGACGCGTTCACCGGGACCACGGACGACTCGTACTACTGGATTCGCGAGATGGGCGACCCCCTGGCGCAGGACGAGCGGGTGCGCGCGAACTCGCCGCACCTGCGGGTGGCGGACGTCAGGACGCCCGTGCTCGTGATCCACGGCGATAAGGACTACCGGGTCCCGATCAGCGAGGGTCAGCGGTTGTACTTCGACCTCGTGCGGCACGGTGTGCCCGCGAAGTTCCTGTACTTCCCGAGCGAGAACCACTGGATTGTCACGCCGGGCAACTCGAAGGTCTGGTACGAGACGATCTTCGCGTTCCTCGCCGAGCACGTGCTCGGCGAGGAGTGGGTGCGCCCGGACCTCGTCTGAGCCGTCGTGCCGGGTCCGGGGCGGCTCGCGAGCAGCCGCCCCGGCGGTGAGCGCTCCGGTCAGGTCGCCTCCCCGGCGGATGGGCTCGGTGGTGCGGTCGGCGGGACCGCGCGAGGGGGCGGGTCGGGATCGGCGGCGTGGTCGGCCAGTCGGCGCAGGGTTTCCGGGGGCAGTGCGGTGTCCAGGGCCGCCCTCAGCAGCCCGCTGAGGCGGTGACCCGGGTGTGCTTGTTCGGCTCGGTCCAAGGCCAGGGCGGCCAGGGTGCCCAGGCCCCTCAGGTAGGCGGAGAAGGCCAGCAGGGTCGCCGGTTCCGCCCGTTCCGGGGCGGGGCAGGCCCGCGTCAGCTCCAGCCACAGGTTCTCGGCGCCGCGGGCGTGTTCTCCGGTGCAGTGGGCCAGGCCGGCGTCGCGCACCCACGGGTTGGACAGGGCGTGGGCCAGGTCGGCCACTTCCTCGTCGGTCAGGGGGCGCTTCCTGGTCGCGGCCCGCACCACCTCCGCCCGCACCAGGTCCCGGTGGCGGGCCTGGAGGGCGGCGCCGGCGGGCGGGGCCGGGTCGGCGGCACGGCGGTCCAGCAGCCTGGCCCGGCGCGCCAGGACCTCCGGCGGGTCGGGGGTCAGCAGTTCGGCCATCGCGGCGCGGCTGGCGAAGGTCACGAAGCCCTCGGCCGCCGAGGTGGCGGCCAGGGTCGTGGCCGCCGGGTCGGGGACGGTGCCGCGGGTGGCCGCGTCGTGGTAGTCGAACCAGGGTTCGCCGGCGGCGGTGGCGGCGGTCCACACCGCCAGCACGAGGGGCACCCCCATCGCGCGCAGGGCGTCGTCCAGCTCGTCCACCAACTGGTCCTGCGGCAGCTCCTCGGGCGGGTCGCCGGAGCCGCCGCCCACCACCACCGCCACGGCGTTGGCCCGGTGGCAGCGCGCCAGGGGCGCCAGCAGCCGGTCGACGACGGCGCGCACCCGGTCCGGCGGGGGCAGGTCGGTCCGGAGCGTCACGGCCACGGAGGTGCCCTCCAGGGCCAGCAGCACCAGCGAGTCGACGGGGTGGAAGCCCAGCAGGTGCGGCACGGCGGCGATCAGGTCGCCCGGGTCGTGGATGCGGGGCGTGGGCAGCAGGTCGTTGGTCATGCCACGACTGTGGAGGAGAACGGGCGGGCGCGGCGGACGCGGGCGGCCGCCTGTGGACAACTCGGGAACGGCCGCTCCCGCGGGGTGCGGGAGCGGCCGGCGACCTGGGGGAACTCAGCAGTTCGGGGCTACTCGACCGTCCGAACCTGTGTACACGTAGGCGTCGGAGACGTAACCCGACCCGATCTTGTCCCACAGGTTGGTGGTGCCGTACTTGCCGGTGACCGTCTGACCGGTGGTCTGGCAGCTGATGGTCACGGACGCGCCGTTGGCGACCGAGCCGACCGCCGCGTAGGTGGTGCCGGGGCCCGAGCGGATGGTCACCGAGGCGCCGCTGTCGGTGCCGATGGTGCCGGTCGCACCGCTGGTGCCGCACGAGTTGCGGCTGGTGTAGCTGCGGCTGCCCCAGTAGAAGATCTGCGTCCCGTTGAACTTGATCTTCTGGTCGGCGCCGTTGAGCCGCTGTTCGTAGTGCAGGTGGGGGCCGCTGGAGCCGCCCGTCGTGCCGACGTCGCCGATGCGCTGGCCGATGCGCACGCTCTGGCCGACGCTGACCCGCTGCACGGACAGGTGCGCGTACCGGGTGCGCCAGCCGGCGCCGTGGTCGATTTCGATCCACCGGCCGTAGCTGGTGCTGCCCTCGTTCGCCACCCGCGTCACGGTGCCGCCCGCCGACGCGACGACGGGGTCGCCGTCGTCGTTGGCCCGGTTGAAGTCCACCGAGTTGGCGGGGCTGTGGTTGGTGCGGGTCTGGCCCTCCCACACCTGGTTGCACGGGAACGGCAACTGGAAGTTCGGTGCCGCGGCGGCCTCGCCCTGCACGAGGGCGAGACCGATCAACGGGGCAACCAGGGTCGTGACCAACGCGCGCCTGGCTCGGCTCATCTGCCACCTCCTTGACGACTGGGTGTGGGGATACGACCACACCCAGTCGTCAAGTGGAAGACTTACCAAGTAGCGACTTCGTGAATTACTTCCTGACCACGTGGACTATCCGACCGAACGGCGCAACGCCTGCGTCCCCCCGACCACCGGCAGTTCGACCGTCGTCGAGGTCAGGTCGATCGACAGCCCGGTGCCCGGCGCCGGGCGCAGCGTGTAGTCGTAGTCGGACGAGATCAGCACGAACTCGACGCTGTGGCCGGCCGGGACCACGTAGTCGTTCGGCTCCAGCTCCACCTCGACCTTGTACCGCTGACCGGGGGTGATGGCCTTGGTCCTGGACGGCGACGTGCGGTTCTGCGGGTCGGTCCAGCCCCGCGTGATGATGTGCGACGTGCCGTCCGGCGCGCGGTCCACCAGCAGCGCGGTCACGTTGGCCGCCGGCCGGTCGAACGAGATCGCCAGGTCGACGCGGGCCGTGCCGGAGAAGCGCAGCGGCTCCGAGGCGGGCCGGGTCGCGTACGACAGCCGGTTGACCGAGGCCGGCGCGTCGACCAGGTCCTCCGGCAGCACGGACGCGTCGTCGCGCAGGGACTCGACCACGGGGCGACCGGGGACCTGCTGCAACCGCAGCGCGCCCTTGGTCGGACCGCCCGCCCACGGGTGCACCCGGGCCTTGGCCGTGCCCGGCGCGGGCCACTCGGCCTCGTCCGTCCACGTCACCTTGTCCTCGCGCTGGATCGTGGACTTCGGCTCCCGCTCCACGCCGTTGTCGATGCCGTGGAGGTAGTGCGAGAACCAGCGGTTGACGGTGCGCCGCCACTCGACCGACCGCAGCGTGTCGGGGTCGGTGTGCCCGGACTGGTGCAGCCAGATCTTGTGCTCGACGCCGTTGCGCTTGAGCGCCTCGTACCACTGCGAGACCTGCTTGACCTTGACGTTCCAGTCGCTCAGGCCGTGCACCGCGAGCACCGCGGCGCGCACCTTGTGCGCGTCCTTGACGTAGTTGCGCTCGTCCCAGAACGGGCTGTAGTCGCCGGTCACCCGGTCCTGCCGCGCGGCCACGTCGGCGATGACCGGCTTGCAGACCTCCCGGTCCTGGCGGGTGTAGACGTACTCGGCCAGCACGTCGAGGTCCTCGCCCTGGAACGTGCCGGGCGCGACGACCGCGCCGTCCGCCCGGTAGTAGTCGTACCAGCTGGAGATGGCCGCGATCGGCACGATCGCCTCCAGTCCCTCCACGCCGGTGGCGGCGACGGCGTTGGGCAGGGTGCCGTTGTACGACACGCCCATCATGCCGACCTTGCCGGTGGTCCACGTGGCCTTCACGTCCGCGCCCGCCGCGTCGCGGGCGGTCGTGCGCCCGTTCAGCCAGTCGACCACGGACCTGGAGCCGATGGTCTCGTTGTGCCCGCCGGAGGTGGGGCAGCCCGTCGACTTGCCGGTGCCCAGGGACTCGGCGTAGACCATGGCGAAGCCGCGCGCGATGAAGTACGCCTCGTAGCGGCCGGACGTGATGGGCCCCGGGTCGGGGCCGACCGCCGCCGCGATCCGCTCGTCGGCCCGGGCCTTGAGCAGGGACCCGTCGCGCTTGTCGTAGCCGCCCTTGCGGTTGGGCACGTACAGCTCGACGTCCACGTCGTGGTTGGCCACGTCGTTGCCACCGGAGAAGTACGGGCTGTTGAAGAACACCACCGGGACCTTCAGCCCCCGGTCGGTGGCCTTCTGGCGCACCACCTCGGTGTAGACCTCGTCATCGTGACCGTCGCGGTCGCTGTCGACCGGCGCGCGCACCCACACGCTCTCGCGCACCACGTCCTTCGGGTCGAAGACGGGTTGCGCCTCGCCCCCGACGAACACCGGGCCCTCCGCCGCGGCGCCGGCCACCGCGGGCACGAGCCCCAGCGGCAGCGTCACCAGAGCCGCGACGACGGCGGCTCTCCGTGCAGCCTTCACGACCGAACCCCCATCATGCGCAGGAAAGGTTTCGGCCAGACCCTTCCCCTGCCGGACAACACCTGTCAAGGACTTCTCAAGTCCACAGTAGACAGAGTAGGAACACCCCACCAACGGCCCTTGACCAGCGACGGGAACATGTGCAGACTCACCCGGGCCATGCGTGGCTTCATCGTCGCGCCGGCCGGGATCGACGCGCCGACCCGCCGACCGGGGCAGGATGGGCGCATGAGGCTGGTGATCCTGGGCGGCGGCGGGTTCCGCGTGCCGCTGGTGCACGAGGCGCTCGACGAGCGCGTCACCGACGTGGTCCTGCACGACGTGGACGCCGACCGGCTGCGCGCCGTCCGCGACGTGCTGCGCGACGGGCCGCCCGTCACCGCGACCACCGACCTGGACGAGGCGCTGACCGGCGCGGACTTCGTGTTCTCGGCGATCCGGGTGGGCGGTCTGGCAGGTCGGGCGATCGACGAGGAGGTGGCCCACGCGCACGGCGTGCTCGGCCAGGAGACCGTCGGCGCGGGCGGCATCGCCTACGGGCTGCGCACCGCGCCGGTGGCCGACCGGATCGCCCGCCGGATCGCCGAACGCGCCCCCGGCGCGTGGGTCGTCAACTTCACCAACCCGGCGGGCCTGGTCACCGAGGTCATGGCGAAGCACCTCGGTGGGCGGGTCATCGGCATCTGCGACTCGCCCGTGGGGCTGTGCCGCCGGGTCGCGCGGGCGCTGCGCCTGGACGACCCGGTGTTCGACTACGCGGGTCTCAACCACCTCGGCTGGCTCCAGGGCGTGCGCGAGG
This sequence comes from Saccharothrix longispora, assembly GCF_031455225.1. Taxonomy (GTDB): domain Bacteria; phylum Actinomycetota; class Actinomycetes; order Mycobacteriales; family Pseudonocardiaceae; genus Actinosynnema; species Actinosynnema longispora. The sequence goes on along the minus strand of NZ_JAVDSG010000001.1, from coordinate 8,304,194 downwards.
GGGACTCCGGGAACCTGCTGCCGGCGCTGCTCGCCGACGACGCGGCGCTGGCGGGCTTCGAGGAGGGCAGGCTGTTCGGCGGCGAGTGGCTGCGCGCGCTCGGCGTGGTGCCCAACGAGTACCTGCACTACTACTACTCGACGCGCGAGGCGCTGGGCGACGACCGCGGCGCGTTCCTGCTGGCGCAGCAGCGGCGCTTCTACGCCGGCGAGGTCGACTGGGAGACCACGCGGCTGGAGCGCGAGGCGACGTACATGGCGCACGACCGCGAGGGCGAGCGCGACACGCTGGAGGGCGGCGGGTACGAGCACGTGGCCATGGCGCTCATGCGCGCCATCCGCGACGACGAGAAGACGACGCTGATCCTCAACGTGCCCAACGGCCGCACGCTGCCCACCCTGGACGCGGAGGCGATCGTCGAGGTGCCGTGCGAGGTGGACGCGCACGGCGCCCGCCCGCTGCCGGTGAGCCCGCTGCCCGACCACGCGGCCGGGCTCGTCACGTCGGTCAAGGCGGTGGACCGGCTGGTCGCGGAGGGCACGCGCGCCGCCGCGCTCAAGGCGTTCGCGCTGCACCCGCTGGTCGACTCGGTGGCCACCGCGCGGAGCCTGCTCGACGCGTACGCCCGGCGGCACCCGGAGCTGGCCTACCTGAGGTGAGCCCGGCCGAGCGAGTCCGACCGGCGGGTGGTCTCCGGCAGCCGGTGCACGCACAGCCGCAGCACCTCGGCGCACGCCCGGTCGAGGTCGATCCGGTGCCCCACGGACACGAACACCGGCTTCACCCCGGCACGGGTGCGCAGCGCGCGGCCCACCACCTCGCCGTCGTCCACGAGGTCGCTGACCGCGCCGCGCTCCTCCCCCGGCGGGTCGAACCGGCCCATGGGCGTCTTGGCGACCCCCACGCTCGGCAGGTCGATCAGCACGCCCACGTGGCAGGCCAGCCCGAACCGGCGCGGGTGGGCCAGGCCCTGCCCGTCGCACACCAGCAGGTCGGGCGGCACGGTCAGCTTCGCCAGCGCGTCCAGCAGCGACGGCAGCTCGCGGAACGCGAACAGGCCCGGCACGTACGGGAAGTCCGCCCGGCCGTGCACGACGGCCGAGTCGACGGTCTCCAGCGAGTCGGCGTCGAGCACCACCGCGGCGGCGACCAGCCGGTCGTCGTCGGCGTAGGACACGTCCAGGCCGGCGACGTGCCGCACGACGAGGTCCGGGTCGGTGGTGGTGACGACCCGCGGGCGCAGCCGCTCCTGCTCCGCGACGGCCTCCTCCGGGGTCACCCGTGCCTCACCGAGGCGTGGTGCGCGGCGAGCAGGTCCTCGCCGAAGTCGCCGGAGCGGCGCCGCCACACCGAGTGCGCGTGGTTGGCGTCGTCGGCGGTGTTGTCGTACTCGATCAGCAGCTCCGGGCCCTGGACGCGGTAGTAGTGGCCCTCGCCGCGCCGGACCGGGCCCTCCCACGCGAAGTGCAGGCGGTCGAGGTCGAGCGCGCCGAACTCCTCGTCGGCGAGGTCGCCGTGCAGCCGGTCGAGGTAGCAGCGGACCAGGCCCACGAGCAGGCGGCGGGAGGCGCGGTCGAGCTGCGCGACGGTCACGCCGGCGGGTTCCAGGTCGCCGACGCGGCGCGCGTTGCCGGTCCTCAGGTCCGGTGGCGGCCGGTCCGCGACCACGGCGAGGCCGCGCGCGGTGGGTCCCATCCGGTCGAGCAGCTCGCGGGCCAACTCCTCCTCCAGCCGCAGCGGCTGGAGGACCGTGCGACCGCGGTAGGTGGTGCGGGCGGGGTTCGCGCCGAGGAAGAACGGGGTGGCCGACACGCGCCCGTCCGCGACGACCACGCTCACCGAGAGGTGGTGCCCCTCGACCCGCCACCCGTAGGGGTCGTCACCGGGCTCGCCCAGCAGCACGGTCCAGTAGTCGCCCTGGTGGCGGTCGCGGTGGCCGCCCTCGCGGTCGTCGAGCACGTCCTCCAACGCCATGACCGCCGCGGCCTGGGCGTAGGCGTGCGGGCTGAGCACGCAGGACAGCAGGCGGTGCACGGCCTTGCGCTGGTCGCGGTCCAGGGCGCCGTACACCACGCCCGGCCGCTCCCCCGGCGTGTACGCCCACCGCGTGCGCAGGTCGTCGTCGGTGACGGGGCGCACCGCTTCGGCGCGGCGGGCCCCGTCGAGGGTGGCCAGGAAGCCCCGCGCGGCCTCGGCGATCTCGTGCAGCACCGCCCGAACCTATCCGCCGGGGGCCGGGTGCGGCACCGTGACCCGCGCAGCGGCGGGAAGCCGTGCCTTCGGGCACGAAGGCGGAGGCCCGCCGGGAGCCGCGGTGATCCTCCCGGCTGGGATGCTGGCCCGGTGTGGAATGGCGACCTGATCGACCTCGACGCGTACTTCGACCGCATCGGCCTGACCCCCGAGCCCGGTGGGGACCCGGAGTCCCTGCTCGCCCTGCTGCACCGGGCGCACCTGGCCGCCATCTGCTTCGAGAACGCCGACGTGCGCGACGGCGTGCCGATCGGGCTGGACGTGCCGTCGTTGCAGGACAAGCTGGTGCGGCGGCGGCGCGGCGGGTGGTGCTTCGAGCAGAACCTGCTGTTCGCCGCGGTGCTCGAACGGCTCGGCCACCAGGTGACCGGCATGGCGGCGCGCGTGCTGCTGGGCCGTTCGGGCGACATCCCGCGCACGCACGCCCTGCTGCGCGTGGACGGCCGCTGGCTGGCCGACGTCGGATTCGGCGGCGGCGGGCTGCTCACCCCGTTGCCGCTGGTCCCCGACGTGGTGGTGCGGCAGGGCGACTGGGCGTTCCGGCTCGACCACCGCGACGGCCTGTGGACGCTGCACTCGTCGCAGGGCGGTGGGTGGACGACGCTGTACGACTTCACCGAGGACCCGCGCACGCCCGCCGACTACGAGGTCCTCAACCACTACCTGGCCACCCACCCGAAATCCGTGTTCCTCGGCAGGCTGGTGGTGCAGCGCACCGACGAGCACGCCCGCCACTCGATCACCGACCACGTCCTGACCGAGGCGCGGCCGGACGGCTCGGTCGTCAAGCGGGAGCTGACGGCCGACGAGCTGACCACCACCCTGCGCGAGGACTTCGGGTTGGAGCTGCCTACGGCCAGGGCTTGAGCTCGGGCAGCTCGCCGGTGATCGCGCCCGCCGGTTCACGGCCGGCCAGCCACGCGACGAGGTCGTCGGGGGAGCCGGTGAGCCGGACCTCGGCGCCCTCGCCGATCGTCCACTCGCGATCGTCGGCGACGAGCACGAGCCGCGTGCTGTCGGGCACCCGGGCCGCGAGGAAGTCGACGGCGTGCTCGCGGAACTCCGGTGACCACGTCACGGGGCCGAGGTCGAGGTCGCGGGCGTGGATCTCGACCTCGCGCCACAGCGCGTACGCCGTGCCGGTGAGCGTGCCGTCGCGGTAGAGGACCGGGGAGTCCCAGTCGCGGACGCCGGCCCACGCCTTGGTCAGCCGTTCGACGGCGTCCGCGAGCACCGCCCGGTGCTCCGCCGCCGAACGGCCCGCGCCCGCCTCGATCGCGGCGTCCCGCGCGGGGCGCCCGCCGGGGTAGACCTCGACCCGGGTGCCCTCGTGCTCGGCCTGGCCCGCGAGGCCGACCGTCACGCCCGCGAGGTGCGCCAGCACGTGCCCCCTGGTCCAGCCGGGCAGCGCCGACGGCTCGGCGACCTGCTCGTCGGTCAGGTCCTCGATGAGCGCGGCCAGCCCGCGGTGGGCGTCGAGCGCGTTCTCCTGGATCGTCACCGGAACTCCCCCTAATGGTTACTCACGCCAAAGCCGTTAGGAACGTACCACTAGACTCGCCCTCGTGGCACTGGCCCTGGAGTTCGCGAGCACGGTCAGGCACGACGGGCACGGCGGGCTCGTCGACGACCTGGCCACGCCCGCGGGCTTCGCCGCGTGGGCCGGGGTCGAGCCGGACGAGGCGCTGCGGCTGCGGGTGGTGGAGCTGCGCTGGGCCGCGCGGTCGCTGTACGCACGCGCCGCGGACGCGCCCGAACGCCTGGACGCGCCGCACCTGATGCCCTTCGAGCAGGCGTTGGCGCTGGTCAACGAGTGCGCGGGGCGCGTGCCGCGGACCGTGCGGCTGGAGTGGGCCGAGCGGCCGGTGCTGCGCCGCGCGGACGACACCGAGCCGGGTGACCGGCTGCTGGCCGACCTCGCCACGGCCGTCGTCGAGTTCCTGGCGGGCGACGGGGCCCGCGCCCTGCGGGCCTGCCCCGCGCCCCGCTGCGTCCGCTACTTCGTCAAGGCGCACCCCCGCCAGGAGTGGTGCAGGCCGTCGTGCGGGAACCGGGCCAGGGTCAGCCGGCACTACCACCGGACGCAGGGCTGACCGCGACCGGCCGCGCGGGGGCTCCCCGCGCGGCCGGTCCGCTCAGCCCTGCGCGATGTACGCCGCCAGCTGGTCGTGGTCGTTCTGCAACTGGTCGATGCGGCTCTTCACCACGTCGCCGATGCTCACGATGCCGACCAGCCGGCCGTCGTCGAGCACCGGCACGTGCCGGATGCGCCGCTCGGTCATCAGCACCGTGAGGCTGTCGACCGAATCCCGCGGGGTGCAGGTCAGCACCTCGCTCGTCATGATCTCCGCCACCGGGGCGCCCAGCAGCGCGCCGCCCCGGTCGTGCAACCCGCGCACGACGTCCCGTTCCGACACGATCCCGGTGATGCCCCCGGGCCCGGTCACGACCATCGCGCCCACGTTGCGCCCGGCGAGCGCGGCGAGGAGTTCCGCCACCGACGCCCCCGCCTCGACCGTGGCCACGTCCGAACCCTTGTTCCGCAACACGTCAGCGATCCTCATGGGCGTCTCCCGATCAACGTCAGACCCGGTCGCTACCCGGCCCAGGCTAGTTGTCGGAACCGGTGCAGGTCACGCGGCCGAAGGTGCGCCGCCGTTCGGGCAGTCGGGCGACGCCGACCGGCACACCGCGTGCGCGCCGGACCCGCCGGGCGCGGTGCGCGCCCGGCGGGTCGGTGGAGGCTGCGGTCGGCCGGTTCCCGGTCAGCCCGCCTTGCGGCGGAAGACCCGCCGACCGGCGAAGCCGCTCTGCACCGGCCGCCCCTGGGTGGCGTTCACGCCGCTGGTCTTCTGGGCGTGACCGCGGCGCTCGCGCCGGTTGGGGACGACGGCCGGCTCCTGCTCCTGCTCGGCCGCATCGTCGACGTGCTCGTGGTTCTCCATCGGACTACCTCCTGAAGTGTGGCGACGTCGCTGGTCAGCGACGTCGCATCGCGTACTGGCGCGGGGCGGCGGCGAGTCGGCCGCCGCCGAAGCGCGGCTGGACCGCGCCGGACGAGCGGGCGCCGCGCCGGGCGGCGCGGTTCATCGGCTGACCGTCGTGCTGTGGTTCGTTGCGCATGGTGGGCATGCGTCGCCTCCTCGAAGTGTCGAGGCGTACAAGGAGCGCGACCCGGTTCAGACGGGTCGACGAAGAGAGCCGCTGGGGCCACCAGGAGAGGGCGCGGCACGGCCCGAGGCCGGTGCGGCGCTGGAGGAAGAGTCCTCAGAGGTAGATCTGGAAGAACATGCGCATGACGTTAGCGTGGATCGCACGCCGTGCCAAGTCGTTTACCCCGCCGGGGACGTCGTGCGTCCACTTCGGACCGGCCAGCGGACGACCGGCGCCGCCACCGGGAACACCACTCGGGTGACGCCGGGCAGCCGGTCAGTCCGTCGTGACGTCCACGACCTCGCCGTCGATGAACGTCCCCTCGACGACGTTCGGCGGCTGGTCGTCGTCCGCGGTGAAGAAGCGGGCGGCGAAGGCGCCGACCGCCCTGGTGGTCACGGCGTCGAAGGTGCCGCCGATGACGCCACCCACCAGGGGGACGCCCTTGGCCAGGGTCACGGTCGCCCGGGACGTGCCGTACTTCGCCAGCAGGGTGAAGCCGATCCGCTTGTTGATCTCCTTGATCAGCTGCTCGGGGATCTTCTTGATCAACGCCATGGTGAGGTTCGAGCCCGCCCGGATGCCGGCCTTCTTGAGCACGTCCGTGCCCGCGTTGCCGAGCATGCACACCATGATCGCGGTCTGCACCTCGTCGCTCTCCAGGTCGTGCCCGTGGACGGCCGCGATCGAGGCGATGAGGTGCGCCTGCACGAGCGTCGCCGCCGCCACGTTCGCGGGCAGCGAGACGGGCAGCGTGATGAGCCCGCCGACGTTGGTGGCGAACCCCTGCACGCCCGCCGCCGTCACGTGGGTCCTGATCAGGTGTTTCACCGCTTCGGCCGGGGTCGAGGCCTTCTCCAGCGCGTCCTGGGCCATCTCCGTGGCGCTCTTGAACGGCCCGAACCCGTTGATGCCGACCCGGAGGAGGTTGCCGATGACGCTCTGCTGCACCTTCGTGAGGGCACCCGGTTCGTCCACCATGCTCCCGAGGTTACGCGGCGCGGCAGCGGGTAAACCCGGCCAATGGACATGTCTTCGTTGGGAGAGCTGATCAGGGAACGCGGTCCCTTCGCGTCGGTCTACCTGGACGCCTCGCACGACACCGAGGACGCTGCCAAGGCCGTGGAGCTGCGCTGGCGCGGGGTGCGTGACGATCTGGCCCGGCAGGGCGCGGACGAGGCGACGTTGGACGCCCTGGAGGCCGTCGCGCTCGCGCCGGTCGTGGGCAAGAGCGGCCGGGCGCTGATCGCCGCGCACGGCGCCGTGCTCCTCGACCGGGTGATGCCCCGACCACCGGCCGCGACCACCGGCCGGTGGTCCGACCTGCCGCACGTGCTGCCGCTGGTCGGGTCGCTCGGCCCGACCGTGCCGCACGTCGTCGTGCTCGTCGACCGGAAGGGCGCCGACCTGCACGGCTACGACGGGCAGGTCGGCCGCCAGGGCGAGGTGGCGGCCGAGGAGGTGCGCGGCGAGGAGCACCCCGTGCACAAGGTGCGCGGCGGCGGCTGGTCGCACCTGCGCATGCAGCACTCGGTCGAGGAGACCGCCAAGCGCAACGCCGCCCTGGTGGCCGAGGCCGTGGACAAGCTGGTCGCGGAGCTGAACGCCGAACTGCTCGTGGTGGGCGGCGAGCTCCAGGCGCGGACCGCGGTGCGCGACGAGCTGGGCGCGCGGTCCCGCGAGCTGCTGGTGGAGGTGGAGGGCGCGAGCCTGGCCGACGGCTCGGACGACGACGCGTTCGACAGCGCCGTGCAGGCCCTCGTCGCAGAGCACCAGTTCAACCAGGAGAACGAGCTGGTCGAGCGGTTCGCCACCGAGTCCGGCCGGGACGGCGGGCTGGCCGTGCAGGGGTTGGAGCCGGTGGTCGAGGCGCTGCGCGAGGCGAACGTGGCCGCGCTGCTCGTCGCCGACCCGGCGCTGGGCGACCGCACCGTGTGGGCGGGTGACGACCCCGCGCTGCTCGCCCTGCGCAAGTCCGAGCTGAGCGGCCTGGGCGTCGAGCGCGTCGAGGAGCACCGCGCGGACGAGGTGCTGCCCAGCGCCGCCGTCGCGACCGGCGCGCAGGTGCTGGTCACCGACCGGGCGTCGCTGTTCGAGGGCGTGGGCGCGATCCTGCGGCACCGCTGACCGGACGCCGGAGGGGCGTGGCGCCGTGCGGCGCCACGCCCCTCCGGAAGCGTCGGACCAGGTCAGACGGACGCGGCCACCACGTCCTCGGCCGCCTGCGGCGTCTTGGCCTCGATGACCTTCTTGCTGCGCCGGTTCCGCTTCTCCAGCGTCTTCGCCAGCCAGGTCAGCAACAGGCACATCACGATGTAGACGGCCGCCACCACGATCGTGACCGGCACCAGCGGACGACCGAACTCGAAGATCGAGCCCAGGTAGCGGGCGTAGTACAGCAGCTCCTCGTAGGTGATGAGGAAGCCCAGCGCCGTGTCCTTGAGCAGCACGACGAGCTGGCTGATGATCGCGGGCAGCATGGCCCGGACCGCCTGCGGCAGCAGCACCAGGTTCATCACCTGGGTCTTGCGCATGCCCAGGGCGTAGGCGGCCTCGCTCTGGCCGCGCGGCAGCGACAGCACGCCGGCGCGGAACACCTCGGCGAGCACCGACCCGTTGTAGAGGGTCAGGCCCAGGACCACCGAGTAGAACGGCGCACCCAGCGACACGCCGTAGTGGAACACGAAGATCAGCACGACCAGCGGGACCGCGCGGAAGAACTCGACCACCGCCATGGACGGCACGCGGAAGACCGCGTGGTCCGACAGCTGCCCGGCAGCGAAGACCGCGCCGAAGAGCAGGGCGAGCACCGCGCCCGCCGCGAACGCCTTGAGCGTGTTGCCCAGGGCGCTGAGCAGGTCGAGCTGGACCTTCTCGTACTGCAGCCAATCCCACTTCGAGCCTTCGAACTGGCCGCTCTCGGCGAACCGGAGGACCACGAAGCCGACGGCCGCGACCAGGGCGGCGATGCCGATGACCGCGTACGCGCGGTGGCGCATCCGGGCGCGCGGACCCGGGACGTCGAACAGGACCGAGCTCATCGGGCGACGCTCCACCGCTTCTCGAGGCTGCGCTGCAGCAGGGTCATGGGGATGACGAGCACCACGAAGAACAGCGCGACCCACAGCAGGCCGATCAGCTGGTTCTCACCGCGCTCGGACAGGTTCAGGCTGATCGAGCCTGCCTGGAACACGGAGAAGCCCGCCGCGATGGTCGTGTTCTTGAGCAGCGCGATCAGCGTGCTCATCATCGGCGGCACGACCGCCCGGGTCGCCTGCGGGAGCACGATGGAGCCCAGCATCTGGCCGAACGTCAGGCCCAGTGCCCGGGACGCCTCGGCCTGGCCGACCGGGACGGTGTTGATGCCCGAGCGGATGACCTCGCACACGAACGCGGCCGTGTAGAGGATCAGCGCGGCCAGCGCCGCGGCCCAGTAGTAGCTGGAGGCAGAGCCGCCGAACGTCCCCGCGTCGACGATCCCCAGGAGGGGGAACGCGAACGCGAAGAAGAAGAACACCAGCGTGAGCGGGGTGTTGCGCACGATCGTGACGTACGCGGCGCCGGCGAACCTGAAGACCGGCACGGGGGCGACGCGCAGCATCGCCAGGATCGTTCCCAACACCAGCGACCCGACCGCGGAGATCAGGAACAGCTCAACGGTGTTGAGGAACCCGGGCCCGTACAGGTCGAGGTTGTCGAGCAGGACGTCCATGGGCTTCCTCTGGGCAGGCTTCCTCGGGAGGGTGGTGGCGGGGCGGCCGGCCGGACGACCGGCCGCCCCGGGGGATCAGTAGCGGTCCAGCACCGGCTTCTCGGCCTTGGAGCCCGACTTGCCCAGGGTCGCGTCGTAGACCTTGTCCCAGTCGCCGCCCTTGATGGCCTCGTCCAGGATGTCGTTGATCTTGTCGCGCAGCGGCTTGTCGTCCTTCGTCAGGCCGATGCCGTACGGCTCGTTCGAGAACGGCTTGCCGACGACCTTCATCTTGTCGGGCTCCTGGGCCGCGTAGCCCTTGAGGATCGCGTCGTCGGTGGTGACGGCGTCGACCGCGCCCTGCTGGAGCTGCGTCACGCACTGCGAGTAGTTCTGCAGCTCGACGATGTTCTCCGGCTCGGTCAGGCCCTCGTTCTTGACCTTCTGGATCGGCGTGGAGCCGGTCACCGAGCAGACCTTCTTGCCCTTGAGCGTCTCCGGGCCGGTGATCGAGTTGTCGTCCTTCGCGACCAGGAGGTCCTGGCCGGCGGTGAAGTACGGGCCGGCGAAGCCGACCTGCTCCTTGCGCTTGGCGTTGATCGTGTAGGTGCCGACGTAGTAGTCCACGTCACCGTTGATCAGCGCCTGCTCGCGCCCGGCGGAGGCGATGGCCTTGTACTCGATCTTGTCGTCCGAGAAGCCCAGCTTGGCGGCGACCAGCTTCGCGATCTCGACGTCGAAGCCGGTGTACTTGCCGCTGGTCGGGTCCTTGTAGCCCAGACCCGGCTGGTCCTCCTTGACGCCGATGACGACCTTGCCGCGGTTCTTCATCTTCTCGAACGTCGCGGAACCGTCGACCTTCACGTCCGCGGCGGCCTGCTGGGTGGGAGCCGCGCCGGAGTCACCGGGGCCCCCCTCCTTGCCACACGCGGTCAGGGCGAGGCCGCCGGCCAGCAGCACCACCGCAAGGGTGCGAACCCTCATCGTCTGTCTCCTGCTCTTTCGGGATAGAGCGGCGCCAGGCTCAGCGCCGCGGTCGTGGGACTTCAGTGGGTCAGGATCTTGCCAAGGAAGTCCTTCGCGCGGTTGGACTTCGGCGCGGAGAAGAACGCCTCCGGCGTCGAGTCCTCGACGACCTCGCCGTCGGCCATGAAGATCACGCGGTCCGCGGCCTTGCGGGCGAAGCCCATCTCGTGGGTGACCACGAGCATGGTCATGCCCTCCTTGGCCAGCGTGGTCATCACGTCCAGCACCTCCTGCACCATCTCGGGGTCGAGTGCGGAGGTCGGCTCGTCGAACAGCATCACCTTCGGGCGCATCGCCAGGGCGCGCGCGATCGCCACGCGCTGCTGCTGCCCACCGGACAACTGGGCCGGGTACTTCTCGGCCTGGTTCGCGATGCCCACCCGCTCCAGCAGCTCCATGGCCGTCTTGCGGGCCTGGGCGGCCGGGGTCTTGCGGACCTTCACGGGCGCGAGCATCACGTTGTCGACGATGCTCTTGTGGGCGAACAGGTTAAAAGACTGGAACACCATTCCCACGTCGGCGCGCAGCCGGGCGAGTTCCTTGCCCTCGGCGGGCAGCGGCTGGCCGTCCAACTCGATGACGCCCGAGTTGATCGGCTCCAGGCGGTTGATCGTCCGGCACAGCGTGGACTTGCCCGAGCCCGAGGGGCCCAGCACGACGACTACCTGGCCCTTCGGCACCTCCAGCGTCACGTCCTTGAGGACGTGCAAGGGGCCGAAGAACTTGTCCACGCCCGCCATCCGGATCATGGGCGGAGCAGGAGTGGCGGCGGTCATCAGTCCTCCAGTACGGGGTTCCTGAGCGATGGCGGAAACCTAGGTGTGAATCACCACACCAGTCCAGGCGATTGAGCAAGACTTAGGGTCTCAACTCTGTCACAGGGTGGCGACACTTATCAGGAGGCCCCACGGTGCGCGTGCTGCTGGTCGAGGACGACGACCGCGTGGCGGAAGCGCTGGTGCCCGCGCTGACCCGGCGCGGCTTCAGCGTCGATCGACAGGCGACCGGTCGGGGGACACTCGATCGACTGGCCGGGGTCGACGTCGTGCTGCTGGACCTGGGCCTGCCCGATGTGGACGGTGTCACGCTGTGCCGGCACATCCGGGCGGCCAGCGACGTGGCGATCATCGTGGTGTCGGCCCGGGGCGAGATCGACGACCGCATCCTCGGCCTGCACGCCGGCGCGGACGACTACCTGGTCAAGCCGTACGACGTGGGCGAGCTGGTGGCCCGCGTGCACGCCGTGCGGCGGCGGCGCGGCGACCCGGTCGGCGCGGGCGGGACGGGCACCGAGGTGTTCGAGGCGGCCGACGTGCGGGTCGACCTGGCCCGGCACGAGGTCACCGTGGCGGGTGAACCCGTGGCGTTGTCGCGCAAGGAGTTCCAGGTGCTGGCCCTGGTGGTCGCGGCCGGTGGCGCGGTGTGCACCCGCGAGCGCATCCTGGCGGAGGTGTGGGGGCGCACGTGGGCCGGCGCCAACCGGACGCTCGACGTGCACGTGGCGACGCTGCGCACGAAGCTCGGGCGCCCCTCGCTGCTGGAGACGGTGCGCGGGGTCGGGTACCGGTTGGGCGGGGGCTGAGTGCGGTCGCGACTGCTGGGGATCGTGCTGACGCTGGTCGTCATCGTGCTGGTCGGCATGGGCGTGCCGCTCGGGCGCGGGGTGGCGCAGACGGAGCAGCAGGAGATGTTCCTGGACCGGCTCACCGACACCACCCGGTTCGCGTCCGTGGCGCAGCGGCCGTTCATCGACGACCAGCCGTGGGTGCTGGAGAGCGAACTGCGCCGCTACCACGAGCTGTACGGCATCCGGGTCGCGCTGCTCGGCCGGGACGGGCAGGTGGTGGCCTCGGCCGGGGTCGTCGACGTCACCTCGGAGGAGGTGTCCGACCTGGTCAGAGGTGCCCTGGCGGGTCGGCAGCCGGCCGCGCCGGACCTGATCGTGCCGTGGGACCCCTCGGAGCTGGTGCTGGCCGAGCCGGTGCTGGAGGCGGGTGAGGTCCAGGGCGCGGTGGTGACGTTCTCGCCGACCTCGAAGACGCGCACCGAGGTGCTGGTGTGGTGGACGGTGATCCTGGTCGCGAGCATGTTGGTGCTGGTCGCGGCGGTGTTCGCGGCACTGCCGCTGGTGCGCTGGACGCTGCGGCCGGTGAAGCGGCTCGACGACGCGACGGGCGCGCTGCTCGCGGCGGTGGTGTCGGGGCAACCGGCGGCACCGGTGGGCGCGTCGGACGGCCCGCCGGAGCTGCGCCAGCTGTCGCGCTCGTTCGACCAGATGGCCGCCAACGTGGGCGACGTGCTGGCCGCGCAGCGGGCGTTCGTGGCGGACGCCTCGCACCAGCTGCGCAACCCGTTGACCGCCCTGAAGCTGCGTCTGTCCAATCTGGAGGGGCACGTGGTGGGCGAGGGCGTCCAGCACCAGGCGGCGGCGCTGGACGAGACCAACCGGCTCAACCGCATCCTCGACGAGCTGCTGGCGATGGCCCGCGCGGGCGCGCCGTCGGTGGACCCGGTGGCGGTGGACGTGGACCGGGCCGTGGCGGGGCGGCTGACCGCGTGGCAGCCCGCCGCAGCGGCCCGCGAGGTGCACCTGGTGCTCGACGGGGAGCCCGGCGGCACCGCCCTGGTCCCGCCGCGCGGCGTGGAGACGGTGCTGGACGCGCTGCTGGACAACGCGCTGAAGTTCACCTCCGACGGCACCCTCGTGCACGTCGACGTGCGCCGGCGGGACGGGGTGGTGCGCATCGCCGTGCGGGACGAGGGCCCCGGCCTGGCACCCGAGGAGCTGGAACGGGCCACGGACCGGTTCTGGCGCAGCCCCGCGCACCAGAACGTGCAGGGCTCGGGCCTGGGGCTGGCGCTGGTGCGGCAGATGGTGGAGCGCGTCGGCGGCACGATCCGGTTGACGTCCCCGCCCGGCGGCGGGCTGCGGGTGGAGGTGGGGTTCCCCGCCGTGTGACGCGTCCGGCGGTCAGACCTTCACGTCGCGGTAGTAGCGCATCGCGCCGGGGTGCAGCTCGACCGGTGTGGTCTCGATCGCCGAGCGGACCTCTATCGACCTGGCCACCGGGCTGGCCGCGACCAGCGCCGGCTGGGCCGCGAACAGACCTCTGACCAGGGCTTCCGCCACGTCGTCCGAGATCGTGTCGTTGACCAGCAGGAAGTTGCGCACGACGAGCGTGACGACCGGGCCGCCGCCGAGCTGGTAGGCCGACGCGGGCAGCGTCGCCGAGCCGTAGACCGGGTAGGCGCGGCGCAGGTCGGGCAGCACGTCGCCGAGGTCGAGCATGCGCAGCTTCACCGTGGCCGCGAGCGTGGTGACCGCGTCGGTGGGCACGCCGCCGGACCAGAAGAACGCGTCGAGCGCCCCGTCGCGCATCCGGTCGGCGCTGGCCTGGAGGTCGTGGTAGCCGGGCTGGAGGTCGTCGATCGACATGCCGGCCGAGGCCAGCAGTCGCTGCGCGATGAGCCGCACGCCCGAGTCCTGCGCGCCGAGGCTCACCCGCATGCCCTTGAGCTCGGACAGCTTCGTGGCCGGGATGTCGTCGCGCACGACCAGCTGGAGGTAGTCGTCGTGCATCCGGGCCAGCGCGTACAGCTTGTGGTCGGCGCCCGTCCCCGGGACCGCCGTCCCGGCGCCCACCGTCCCGGCCCCCGCCCTGTCCGCCACCGCGGCGGCCACCGCGTCCGCCGCCGCGTCCGCCGCCGAGAAGCCGACCTGCGCCTGGCCGCCCCGCAGCCGCTGGAGGTTGTCCACCGATCCGGACGTCTCGGCCACCTGGGGACGCGGGATGCCCGGGTCCCGGGTCCACGCGTCGGCCAGGGCCGTGCTCAACTTGGCGTAGACCCCGACCGGGCTCCCCGCCGCGACGGTGAGCTTGACCTGGTCGAAGTCGTCACCGCACGCGGTCGACGACAGGGCGGCGAGGGCCAAGGCGGCCCCCACCGCGTGCAAGCGCAGCAGCGTTCCCGACACCCGCGCATCGTCGCACGACCGGCCTCTACCCTGGACCCGACGGAAGGACTAGGTGCAGTGACCCGCAGTTACCAGATCCGCACGTTCGGTTGCCAGATGAACGTGCACGACTCCGAACGCCTCGCCGGCATGCTGGAGGACGCGGGCTACGCGCCTGCCGAGGGCGACACCGCCCCCGACGTGGTCGTGTTCAACACCTGCGCCGTCCGCGAGAACGCCGACAACAAGCTGTACGGCACCCTGGGCCACCTCGCGCCCGCCAAGACCGCGAACCCCGACATGCAGATCGCCGTCGGCGGGTGCCTCGCCCAGAAGGACCAGCACGAGATCGTCAGGCGCGCCCCGTGGGTGGACGTGGTCTTCGGCACCCACAACATCGGCTCGCTGCCGGTGCTGCTGGAGCGCGCCCGGCACAACCGGGAGGCCCAGGTCGAGATCCTCGACTCCCTGGAGACGTTCCCCTCGACGCTGCCCGCCCGCCGCGATTCGGCCTACTCGGGCTGGGTGTCGGTGTCGGTCGGGTGCAACAACACGTGCACGTTCTGCATCGTCCCGTCGCTGCGCGGCAAGGAGAAGGACCGCCGGCCCGGCGAGGTGCTGGCCGAGGTGCAGGCCCTGGTCGACGAAGGCGTGCTGGAGGTCACCCTGCTGGGGCAGAACGTGAACTCCTACGGCGTCGAGTTCGGCGACCGGTTCGCGTTCGGCAAGCTGCTGCGCGCCACCGGCGGCATCGACGGGCTGGAGCGGGTCCGGTTCACCTCACCGCATCCCAAGGACTTCACCTCCGACGTGATCGCGGCGATGGCCGAGACGCCCGCCGTGTGCCACCAGCTGCACATGCCGCTCCAGTCGGGCTCGGACCGGCTGCTCAAGGAGATGCGCCGCTCGTACCGGACCGCGAAGTACCTGTCCATCCTGGACGAGGTGCGCTCGGCCATGCCGGACGCGGCCATCACCACCGACATCATCGTCGGCTTCCCCGGTGAGACCGAGGAGGACTTCCAGGCCACCCTGGACGTGGTGCGCGAGTCCCGGTTCTCCTCCGCGTTCACCTTCCAGTACTCCAAGCGCCCCGGCACGCCCGCCGCCGAGCTGCCCGACCAGCTGCCCAAGCAGGTCGTGCAGGAGCGCTACGACCGGCTGGTGACCCTGGTCAACGAGATCGCGCACGAGGAGAACCGCGCGCAGGTCGGCCGGCGGGTCGAACTGCTGGTCGCCTCGGGCGAGGGCCGCAAGGACACCGAGACCAACCGGATGACCGGGCGCGCCCGCGACGGCCGCCTGGTGCACTTCACGCCCGGCGACGCGCGCGTGCGTCCCGGCGACGTGGTCGAGACCGCGATCACCTACGGCGCGCCGCACAACCTGATCGCGGACGGCCCGCTGCTGTCGCACCGCCGCACCAGGGCGGGCGACCGGTCCGAGGCGGGCCTGAAGCCGAAGACGCCGGGCGTGACGCTGGGCCTGCCGTCGTTCGGCACGCCCGCCCCGCTGCCCGCAGCCGTGGGCGGGTGCTCGGTCGGGTGAACGGCGAACCCGAGGACCTGTCGCGGCTGCGCGAGGAGATCAACGGCGTGGGCCGCTCGGCGGCCAGGCGCGTCGACCCCGGCCGGGGCGCCCTGACGATCGCCGTGGCGGTGCTGGCGGTCCTGGTGTCCCTGGTGCTGCCCTGGGTGGACGGCGAGCAGGGGCTGGGCGTGCTGTTCGGCGACGCGCCCGCGCTGCCGAAGGTGTTCGGCTACGCGGCGCTCGTGGCGGGCGTGCTGCTGCCCGCGCTGACCCTGGCCCTGCGGCGGTGGGCGCTGGCGTGGACGTCCGCGCTGGCGGCGTTCGCCGCGTCCGTGGCGGGCGTGCTGTCGATCTGGACGACGCAGACCACGACCGGCCACGCGCCGGGACCGGGTCCGGGCATCGGGCTGGTCATCGCCGTGGTGGCGGTCGTCGTGCTGCTGGTGAAGTGGCTGGCGCTGGCGGCGTCGCGTCCCGGGATGCAGTGATGCCGGCGCCTGAGCGGCGGGCTTCGCGACCGGGGCGGCGAGGACGGCCCTGACCTGCTGTTCGAGAGCGGCCGGCCCCCGCACGAGCGGTGCGGGGGCCGGCGCGCCGACCTCCGGCTAGCGGGAGGCGACCGCCTGCTCGGCGGCGGCCAGCCACTCGCGCCACTGCTGGGCCTGGGCCTCGGCCTGCTCGGCCCGGCGCTTGTCGCCCGCCGAACGGGCCTTCTCGGCCTGGGCCTCGAACTGCTCGACGCGCTCGCGGAACTGCGCGACGCGGGCCTCGGCCTCCGGGTCGGACCGGCGCCACTGGGCGTCGACCGCGCCGCGGACCCGCTCCTCGATCGCGCGGAGCTTGCCCTCCAGGTCGCGGATGCGCTCGCGCGGGACCTTGCCGATCGCGTCCCACCGCTCCTGGATCTTGTAGAGCTGCTGGCGGGCGGTCTCCAGGTCGCCGGACGGGTCGATGCGCTCCGCCTCGGCGAGCAGTTCCTCCTTCAGCTTCGCGTTGGTCGCGAACTCGGCGTCACGCTCGCTGAACGCCTCGGAGCGCCGGGCGAAGAACGCGTCCTGGGCGGCGCGGAACCGCTGCCACAGCGCGTCGTCGGCCTCCTTGGGGGCGCGCCCGGCGGCCTTCCACTCGACCATCAGGTCCTTGTACCGGCCGGCCGTGGGGCCCCAGTCGTCGGACTCGACGAGCTTCTCGGCCTCCTCGACCAGCTCCTGCTTGCGGTTCTTGGCGACGCCCCGCTGCCGGTCGAGGTCGGCGAAGTGCGAGCCCCGCCGGCGGTTGAACGCGTCCCGCGCCTTGGAGAACCGCCGCCACAGCTGCTCGTCGGTCTTGCGGTCCACCCCCCGGATGGTCTTCCACTCCTCCAGGATCTGCCGCAACCGGTCGCCGGAGGCCTTCCACTGCGTCGACTCCTCGGCCAGCGCCTCGGCTTCCTCGACCAGCTCCAGCTTGCGGGCCCCGGCCGCGGCGCGCGCCTCGTCCTTGGCGGCCTTGGCGGCCTCCATGCCCTGCTCGGCCAGCGCGAGCACGTGCTCGACACGGGCCGCCAGCGCCGCGAGGTCGCCGACCACCGCCGCCTCGGCCAGGCTCTCCTGGACGTGCTTGGCGCTGGTCATGGCGTGCTTGGGGTCGCCCGCGCCGGAGGTCAGCCGGGTCACCAGCAACTCGACCTCGGTGCGGATGTCGTCGAACCGGCGGGCGAAGTGCGCGAGGCCCTCCGCGGGCTCGCCCGCCTGCCACGAGCCGACGACGCGCTCGCCGTCGGCCGTCTTCACGTAGACGGTGCCGTCCTCGTCCACGCGCCCCCAGCGGTCAGGGTGGTCCGACGCCACGGGGACCTGCGGCGGCGCCGTCACCGGCACAGCCGCCCTGGTCTCCTCGACCACCACCGCCCCCGCACCACTGTCACCAGTGGCTTCCGGTGTCGTCTCGTGCTCCGTCATCGCCGGCTTCCTCCTCGCCTGCCCACTTCGTGGTGCCCGTGCCGACCACGGGCGCCCCGCCAGCGGCGGGGCCCAGCACCCGGGTACCGCGCGACCCACCTGAAGGGTCTCCAGTACCTCGCGCGCATTCAAACAGGTCAGGGCTCGCATCGGTACCTGTGGTGGCCGATCGGTAGCGTGGGCTGCCATGATCTCGCGACTCGCGGTCGTGCCGCACCCCCCGCTGCTGGTGCCCGAACTGGTCGCCGGCGCGGCGGTGGAGACCGAGCCGGTGCGGGCGGCGACCCTGGCCGCGGCACGGGACCTCGCGGCTTGCTCGGACGAGTGGCTGGCCGTCGCCGCGGACCCCTCCGGGCCGCGGGTGGTGGAGGACGTGACCGGCAGCTTTCACGCGTTCGGGGTGGACGTGCCGGTGTCGCTCACCGAGGGCGCGTCCCGCGCGGAGGACGACCTCCCGCTGCCCGCCCTGATCGCCGGCTGGTTGCGGGAACGCGCCGGGGCACGCCGGGTGAGCGTCCACCTGGTGCCCCCCGACCTGCCCGAGCGAGACTGCGCGGCGCTCGGGGCGCGGCTCGCGGGCGCCTCCGCCCTGCTCGTCCTCGGCGACGGGTCGCACCGGCACGGCGAGCACGCCGTGGGGCGGGCCGACGACCGGGCGGGCGCGTTCGACGAGGGGGTGGGCCGGGCGCTGGCCTCGGCGGACCGGGGCGCCCTGCGGGCGCTGGACCCGGCGCTGGCGGCCGACCTGGGCGCCGGCGGGCGGGCCGCGTGGCAGGTCGCGGCGGCCGTGCCGGGCGCGTGGCGGTGCACCCGCTCGGCGTTCCTGGCCCCCTACGGCGTGGGGTACCACTGGGCCGTCTGGGAGGCGCGGTCTGGGAGGCTTGAGCCGTGAGCACCTCCCCACGGATCGTCCCGGTCGCGGTCGTCGGTCCCACCGCGACCGGCAAGTCAGACCTGGCCGTGCGGCTGGCCGTCGCGCTGGGCGGCGAGGTGGTCAACGCCGACGCGATGCAGCTCTACCGGGGCATGGACATCGGCACGGCCAAGGTGACCGAGGAGGAGCGGCGGGGCGTGCCCCACCACCTGCTCGACGTGCTGGACGTGACCGACACCGCCTCGGTGGCCGCCTACCAGCGGGACGCGCGCGCCGCCGTGGAGCGGCTGCTGGCCGAGGGCCGCACGCCGGTGCTGGTCGGCGGCTCGGGGCTGTACGTGCAGGCCGTGCTGGACGACCTGGAGTTCCCGGGCACCGACGAGGGGATCCGCGGCCGGCTGGAGCGGGAGCTCGCGGTGTCCGGCGCGGAGGCCCTGCACGGCCGGTTGGCGCGACTCGACCCGGCCGCGGCCCTGGCGATCCTGCCGTCCAACGCCCGGCGCGTGGTGCGCGCACTGGAGGTGATCGAGCTGACCGGCAGGCCGTTCTCGGCGACCCTGCCCACACCCGGCCCGGCGCGCTGGGGCGCCGTGCTGGTCGGCCTGGACCGGGAGGTGGCCGAACTCGACGCGCGGGTCGACGCGCGGGTCGGCCGGATGTTCGAGGCGGGCCTGGTCGAGGAGGTGCGGGCGCTGGAGGCGAGGGGCCTGCGCGAGGGCCGCACGGCGTCGCGCGCCCTCGGCTACCAGCAGGTGCTGGCCGCGTTCGACGGCGAGTGCTCGGTCGAGGAGGCGTTCGGGGCGACCGCGCTGGGCACCCGGCGGTTCGTGCGCAGGCAGCGGTCGTGGTTCCGCCGCGACCGGCGGGTCACCTGGTTCGACGCGTCCTCGCCCGACCTGGCCGACGAGGTGCTCCGCCACGTCACGTCGTAAGGTGGCGGGCGTGGGCGTCGAATTCCTGAAGGGCCACGGCACCGAGAACGACTTCGTGGTGCTGCCCGATCCCGAGGGCCTGCTGGACCTCACCGAGGAGCGGGTCCGGGTGCTGTGCGACCGGCGGCGCGGCCTGGGCGCGGACGGCGTGCTGCGGGTGGTGCGCCCCGACTTCGGCCCCTGGTTCATGGACTACCGCAACGCCGACGGCTCGATCGCCGAGATGTGCGGCAACGGCGTGCGGGTGTTCGTCCGCTACCTGGTCGACGAGGGCCTGGTGCCCGCGGGCGAGTTCACCATCGGCACCCGGTCGGGTGAACGGCGGGTCGTCGCGCACGCGGACGGCACGGTGACCGTCGACCTGGGCCGCGCCCTGGTCACCGGCACCGGCACGGCCACGGTCGGCGGCAGCGCGTTCGGCGGGGTCGCGGTGGACGTCGGCAATCCGCACCTGGCGTGCGTGACCGAGGTGCCGGTGGGCGAACTGGACCTGGAGGTCCCGCCCGGCTACGACCCGGTGCTGTTCCCGCACGGCGTGAACGTGGAGTTCGTCAACGTGCTGGCCGACGGCGCGCTGCGGATGCGCGTGCACGAGCGCGGCGTCGGCGAGACCCGGTCGTGCGGCACGGGCACCGTCGCCGCGGTGGCGTCGTGGCTGCACGGGTCGGGTCAGCGCACCGGCAAGGCCACTGTGGACGTCCTCGGCGGACAGGTGTCGGTGGTGGTCGAGGAGGAGGGCGCGACGATCACCGGCCCGGCCGTCCTGCTCGCCCGCGGCGAACTCGACCAGGCCTGGTGGGACGCCCTCTAGGCGTTCCCGGGCGTCCCCTGGAGGCCGAACACCTCCAGCTTGCCCAGGTGCGCCCCGGCCACCACCTCCGGCTGCGACGTGGGCGCGGTGCAGCAGACGAGCCGGTGGCCGACGACCGCCACCGCGAAGCACGGCTGCGACGTCGCGACCCGGTGGGTGACGGCGCCGCCCTCCTCGACCCGGAACGCGCACGCCTGGAGCGCGGGCGCGACCCACGCGCCGCCGTCTGCGTCCACCGCGATGCCGTCGGGCGCGATGCCGTGCTCGCGCAGCGCCGCCCACGGGGTGCGGCCGGACAGGGTGCCGTCGTCGGCCACGTCGAACGCGGTCAGGCCGAACGCCAGGGTCTCGGCGACGAGGAGCCTGCCGTCCGGCAGCAGGCCCATGCCGTTGGGGAACTTGAGGTCCTCGGCGGCCCGCGACACCGTCCCGTCCGGCCGGACCAGCGCCAGGGCCGCGCCGGGCGGCTCCCAGCCGGGTTCGAGCAGGGGCGCCTCGCCGCCCGCCTCGGCGATGAGGCCGTGCAGGTCGAAGCCGAAGTTGCCCACGTACGCGCGGCCGCGCGCGTCGACCAGCATGTCGTTGGCGTGGAAGGTGGCGATGTCGCCCAGGTCGGCGTGCTCGACCAGGTCGCCGTCCTCCAGGCGCAGCACGCGGCGGTCGCGCATCGACACCACGAGCAGCCGCCCGTCGGGCAGCCAGCCCAGACCGGAGGGCTGTCCAGGCACCGCGCAGACGACCTCCTCGGCCCCGGTGTCCAGGTCGAGGGCACGCACCTCGCGCTCGTAGAAGTCCGAGTAGAACAGCCTGCCGTCGGGCCCGCGCCGCGGACCCTCGCCGAACCGGAGACCCTCGCGCAGCACGGTGGTGTCAGCCATGGCGCTCGACGGTAGTGATCACCGGGGCGTCCCGCATCGCCCGCAGCGGTGACAGCAGGACCCACAGGACGGACAGGGCCATGCCCGCCGAGGCGACCCACAGCGTGTCGCGCACCCCGATCCACCCGGCGAGCGCGCCGCCGGCCAGCGCGCCCAGCGGCGACGCGCCCCAGGCCAGGAAGCGGACGGTCGCGTTCATCCGGCCCTGGAGGCCGGGCGGGCACAGCGACTGGCGCAGGCTGACCTGGGCCACGTTGTAGACGACGACGCCCACCGAGGTGACCGCGGTGCCGACGACGAACAACGTGATCCGCCAGTCCGGCGCGGTCAGCGGCACGAGCAGCCAGAACGGCTGGGTGACCAGCAGCGACAGCCACACCAGCCGGGCCGTGCCGAGCCGCCTCAACCGGCTCGCGGCCAGGCCGACCAGCGCGCCGCCCGCGCTGCCGGCGCCCAGCAGCGCGGAGGCGGCCGTAGGCGACAGGTCCAGGTCGCGCAGCAGGAACAGCACGTTCACCGCGCCCCACACGGAGTTGGTCAGGTTGTACGACGTCGTGCACAGCGCGATGGATCGCAGGAGCGGGTGCCCGAGCACGAACCGCAGCCCCTCCCCCATCTCGGCCCACAGGGCCCGGTCGCGTCGGGGGACGGGCTCCTCGACCGCCCGCACGCCGCGCAGCAGCAGGGCGGCGGCCAGGTAGGACGCGCTGATCGCCGACACGGCGTTCGCACCGCCCAGGAGCTGTACCAGCGGTCCGCCGAGCGGTCGCCCGGTCAGCCGGGCCACCTGCTGCGACGACACCAGCCGGGCGTTGCCCGCCGTCAGCCCGTCGCGGTCGACCAGCACCGGCAGGTACGCCTGGCCGGCGACGTCCACGAGCACCGTCAGCACGCCCGCCAGCAGCGCCGCCAGCACCAGGTGGGCGAACGTCAGCCCGCCGAACCACCTGGCGAGCGGCACCGTAGCCAGCAGCAGCGCCCGGCCGGTGGTGCCCCAGACCAGCAGCGGGCGCTTGCGGACCCGGTCGACCAGCACCCCCACCGGCAGGCCGACGACCAGGAACGCCGCCATCCCGGCCGCGGTCAGCAGCCCCACCTGGAACTCCGAGGCGTCCAGCGCCTCGATCGCCACCGCCGGCAGCACGAACGACGAGACCGCCGTGCCGAACTGGTTGGCCGCGTCGCTGCCCCAGAACCGCCGGAAGTCACCCCGTGACGACATCCTCCTCGTCCTCCTCGTGGTGGACCGGACCGCGGCGCAGCGGTGACAGCACCACCCACAGCGCCGAGAGCGCCTGCCCCGCCATGGCCACCCACAGCGTCGGCGTGATCCCGATGCCCTCTCCCAGGGCGCCGCCGGCCAGCCCGCCCAGCGGCAGCGCGCCCCACACCACGAACCGGATGCTCGCGTTCATCCGGCCGAGCAGGTGGTCGGGGCAGATCGACTGCCGGTAGCTGAGCTGGGCGACGTTGTAGACGATCACGCCGTAGCCGATGCCGACCTCGCCGAGGACGACGAGCGCGAGCCGCCAGTCCGGCGCGCCGAGCGGCACGAGCAGCCCCAGCGGGAACGTGACCAGGGCGGACAGCCAGATCGGCGTGATCGGGCCGAACCGGGCGTGCCACCGGCCCATCGTCACCGCGCCGAGCACGGCGCCCGCGCCAGCGGCGCTGAGCAGCAGGCCCACCGCGCCCTCGGACAGGCCCAGCTCGCGGACCAGGAACAGCACGGTGACCGCCGCGCCGATGCCACCGAAGAAGTTCGACGTGCCCGTGCAGGCGACGATCGCGCGCAGCGACGGGTGCCCGAACACGAACCGCAGGCCCTCGGCGACCTCGTGCCGCAGCCCGGTGCGGCCGGTGCGCTCCGGCACCGGTTCGACGGTGCGGATGCGCAGCAGGAACAGCGCCGACACGAGGTAGCCGACGCCGGTGGCGAGCACGCCGACGGCCGCGCCGAGCGCCTGGGCCAGCCCACCCGCCAGGGCCGGGCCGGACACCTGGGCCACCGCCCGGCTGGACTCCAGCTTCGAGTTGCCCTCGACGAGCTGCTCCCGGCCCACCAGGGCGGGCAGGTACGACTGATAGGCGACGTCGAACATGACCGTGGCCGCGCCGACCAGCAGCGCCACCACGACGAGGTGGGCGAGGGTGAGCGCGCCGAGCCACCAGGCGACCGGGATGGACAGCAGCAGCAGGGCCCGCGCGAGGTCGGCGACGAGCATGACGGGACGGCGGCTCATCCGGTCCACCCACACCCCGGCGGGCAGCCCGATCAGCAGGAACGCGGCCGAGCCCGCGGCGGAGAGCACGCCCATCTCGAACGGCGTGGCGGCCAGTGCGCCGACGGCGAGCAGCGGCAGGACCGTGCGACCGATCGTGGCGCCGAACTGGCTGACGGTGTCGCCCACCCACAGGAGGCGGAAGTCGCGGTGGGACCGGAGGGACATGCCCGGAGCATCGCGCAAGTGATTGGAAACTGTCAATCACTCATTCACCGGCGACGTATCCTTGGCCGGTGGAGCGACCGATCGCCACGGCCGAGCAGGCCGCCGCCCTCGCCTCGGACGTGCGGCTGCGCATCATCCGGCTCACGCACGAGACGCCGATGACCAACAAGGAGCTGGCGGAGCGACTGGGCAAGGACCCCGCCACGACCCTGCACCACGTGCGGAAGCTCGTCGCCACCGGCTTCCTGGAGGCCCAGCCCCAGCGCGCCGGCAACCGGGGCGCCCGGGAGGTCCCGTACCTGTCCACCGGCCTGTCCTGGCGACTGCGGTGGGACCCCGAGCCGCTGGCCACCAAGGAGGCCGTGCTCCAGGCGTTCCTCGGTGAGGTCTCGGAGGTCGGGGTGGACGCGGTCAAGCAGATCCGACTGGTCCTCAGGACCGACCCCGAGGAACTAAAACGGCGCATCGCGGCGTTGTTCCTGGAGCTGGCAGAGGAGCCGGCGCACCCGGACGGCGAGCGCGTGGCCGTCTACCTGGCCGTGTACCCGGGCGGTTAACCGCTCGGCCGGCCGCGGGGTGACGTGCGACGATGAAGGGCAAATGACGGAAAACACGTACCGAACCACCGACTGGCTCGACCAGGACGAAGAGCTGTCCACCGGCGACTTCGCCCTTGAAGAGCGCGCGGCGCTGCGTCGCGTCGCCGGGCTGTCCACCGAACTCCAGGACGTCACCGAGGTCGAGTACCGGCAGCTCCGCCTGGAGCGCGTCGTGCTGGTCGGCGTGTGGACCGAGGGCACGGCGGCGGACTCCGAGGCATCCCTGGCCGAGCTGGCGCTGCTCGCCGAGACGGCGGGCTCCGAGGTCCTCGAAGGTCTCGTCCAGCGGCGCGACCGACCCGACCCGGCCACCTACATCGGCTCCGGCAAGGTCGCCGAGCTGCGCGACATCGTGATCTCGACGGGCGCGGACACGGTGATCGCCGACGGCGAGCTGTCGCCCGGCCAGCTGCGGCAGCTGGAGGAGAAGCTCAAGGTCAAGGTCATCGACCGCACGGCGCTGATCCTCGACATCTTCGCCCAGCACGCCTCGACCAAGGAGGGCAAGGCCCAGGTCGAGATGGCGCAGCTGCAGTACCTGCTGCCGCGCCTGCGCGGTTGGGGCGAGTCGCTGTCCCGGCAGGCCGGTGGCCGCGCCGGCGGCGGCAACGGCGGCGTGGGTCTGCGCGGTCCCGGTGAGACGAAGCTGGAGACCGACCGCCGGCGCATCCGCGCGCGCATCTCGAAGCTGCGCCGCGAGATCGCCGCCATGGGCGTCATCCGGGAGACCAAGCGGCACCGCCGCGTGGCCAACTCGGTGCCGAACGTCGCCATCGCGGGTTACACGAACGCGGGCAAGTCCAGCCTGCTCAACGCGCTGACCGGCGCGGGGGTGCTGGTGCAGGACGCCCTGTTCGCGACCCTCGACCCGACGACGCGGCGCACCGAGACCCCCGAGGGCCTGCCCTACACGCTGACCGACACCGTCGGCTTCGTGCGGCACCTGCCGCACCAGCTGGTCGAGGCGTTCCGGTCGACGCTGGAGGAGGTCGCCGACGCGGACCTGCTGGTCCACGTGGTCGACGGGTCCGACGCGATGCCGGAGAAGCAGGTCACGGCGGTGCGCGAGGTGATCGGCGAGATCTCGTCGCGGCGCGACGACCCGATGCCGCACGAGCTGCTCGTGGTCAACAAGGTCGACGCGGTGGGCGAGCTGGGCATGGCCCGGCTGCGGCACCTGTTCCCGACCGCGGTGTTCGTCTCCGCGCACACCGGCGAGGGCATCGCCGAGCTGCGCGAGCGCATCGCGGTGGAGACGCCGCGGCCCGAGGTGGTCGTGGAGGCGCTCGTGCCGTACGCGCGGGGCGAGGTCGTCGCGCGCGTGCACCGCGAGGGCGAGGTGCTCAAGGAGCGGCACACCGAGGAGGGCACCGAGCTGTCCGCCCGGGTCCGGCCCGACCTGGCCGGCGTGCTGGAGCAGTTCGCCGTGGACGGAAGCCGCGCCTGAGCCCTTGCGCGCGCTCCTGGTAGCACTCGGTCTGCTGATGACGGCCGGGTCCGCCGAGGCGGACCCGGCCGTCGTCGACCTGTGCGAGGTGACCGACGAGCGGCTGGCGGAGCTGTCCGGACTGGCCGCGCGCGGTGGCGAGCTGTTCGCGGTGAACGACAGCGACAACGGCCGACTCGCGATCCAGGTGATGGACCGGGAATGCGCGATCACCCGGACGATCACCACTTCGATCAACCCGTTCGACGTCGAAGATCTCGCTTTGGCGGCTGACGGAACCCTGTGGGCGGCGGACACCGGCGACAACGGCAAGACGCGGGAGACCGTGGCATTGCACGCCGTTTCCCCGAACGGCTCGGCGCGTTTGTACCGCCTTACGTATCCTGACGGAAAGCACGACGCCGAGGCGTTGTTGCTCGACGGCTCGGGAATTCCGCACATCGTCACGAAGGAAACGATCGGCTCGGCGCTGGTGTACCGGCCCGCGTCCGCGTTGACCGAGGACGCGCCCACCCCGTTGGAGCAGGTGGCGCGGGTGTCGATCGCCGGCACGGACACACCGGGCGGCCCGCTGGCCAACCGGGTGGTGTCGCGCCTGGTCACGGGTGGTGCGATGAGCGCCGACGGCCGGGTGGCGGCGTTGCGCACCTACACCGACGCCTACCTGTTCCCGGTGCCCGACGGCGACCTGGCGAAGGCCCTGGAGGGCGATCCGGTGCGGGTGGCGCTGCCGGACGAGCCGCAGGGCGAGGCCCTCGCGTTCGACGGGGACGGGGGGTTGCTGTCGGCGTCGGAGTTCGGGGACGCGGGGGCGTCCTCCACCGTGCGCGTGGTGGCCGGCGCGACGGCCCTGGCCGTGCCGCCGACCCCGACCACCACGGAGGCCCCCGCACAGGTCGACACCTCGGCCGCTCCCCCGCCGGCGACGGGCGGCGACGAGCCCCCGTGGCTGGTCATCGGGGGTGGCGCGGTCGTGCTGGTGCTGATCGGCGCGGTCGTGCGGCAGTCGCGCAGGAGGGCCTGAAGACGCGGAACGGGCCTGGACGGGTGTGCCGTCCAGGCCCGTTCGCGTCGGTCCGTCAGAGGCGGCGCAGCACCGCGACGACCTTGCCCAGGATCGACGCCTCGTCGCCCAGGATCGGCTGGTAGGCCTGGTTGTGCGGCATCAGCCACACGTGGTCGTCCTTGCGCTTGAACGTCTTGACCGTGGCCTCGCCGTCGATCATGGCGGCCACCACGTCGCCGTTGTCGGCGGTCGGCTGCTGGCGCACGACGACCCAGTCACCGTCGGTGATGGCGGCGTCCACCATGGAGTCACCCACGACCTTGAGCAGGAACACCTCGCCCTCGCCGACGATCTCGCGCGGCAGGGGGAACACGTCCTCGATGGCCTCTTCGGCCAGGATCGGCCCACCTGCGGCGATGCGGCCCAGCATGGGCACGTACGCGGGCGTCGGCTTGGACGACGGGTCGAGCCCGGTCACGATCTCCGGCGGCAGCACGCCCACCGCGCGCGGCCGGTTCGGGTCGCGCCTCAGGAACCCCTTCTTCTCCAGCGCCCGCAACTGGTGGGCGACCGAGGACGTGCTGGTCAGCCCCACCGCCTCGCCGATCTCGCGCACGCTGGGCGGGTAGCCGAACCGGTCCAGCCAGTCGCGGATCACGTCGAGCACCTTGCGCTGACGCAGGGTGAGCCCCGCGTTGCCCGCGATGTCCGCCGGTTGCGGGACGGAGGGCACATCGGCGGCGGTGCTCGGTTCGTCGTTGGTCTTGCGTGCCACGGTGCTTCCTCCTCACCGGCTCAGATTGCCCAGGCCGGCTCTCCGTCGATCTTCGGTTGTGGACGGTAGTCGTGTTCCACGCCCAGATCAAACACCTGTTCGAAGTAAGTCCCGGCGTGTCCTTCCAATTATGCGGCACTTAGTGGTAGACATTCGCACGGACGTTCGATCGAACACAGGTTCGATCATGATCGGATGACCTGCGTTGGAGGGCAGCATGGCGGTGGTCATTGGCACCCGGGGCGGCTTCGAACTCGTCGACGACGCCGGTGTCGAGGATGTCGCCCTCGGCGAGGGGTTGCGACCCGGACCACGGGTGCTCCGCCGGTTCGAGGTAGCCGACGAGGCCGACCGCCGACCCCACGCCCCCGCGGTGCGCGAAGCGCCACCCGCCCCGACCGCCGGCGTCATCCGCCCCCCGCGCCACCCGGCCCTCCAGTTCGCCGCCTACGCCGTCGCCGCCGCCGTCGTGGCCGCCGCGCTGAGCGTGTTCTACCTGTACGCCACCGGTGCCACGAGCGTCCCCGAGCGCACCGCCGTCGTGCACGTCCAGGTGGGCGAGTCCCTGCTCGACGTCGCCGAGCGCAGCGCGCCGGACAGCGACCCCGAGGCCGTCGCGGACCGCATCCGGGAGCTCAACGCCCTGCCCGACGCCGAGGTGAAGCCCGGCCAGGCCCTCGTCGTGCCGGACGGCGCCGCCACTCCCTGACACCCCCTCCCGCCCCGTCCCGGACCGCGCCCGCCACCCCCGGCGGGCGCGGTCCGCGCGTTTCGGGAGGTCGTGCCCGATTCCGCCGTCCGAGTGACGGGACACGCCGCCCCCCGACTTGCAGGGCTGTAGGCGTTGGGCATAGGTTGACCCCTACATCTAGTGGTCACACCGTTGTAGTTAGTCCACAGGTTGGGGTTTTCCCCACGAGCGGGGCTAACGCGATGAGTGCTGTCCAGGGGAGGGGGAGACCAGCCGTGCGATGCCCGTTCTGCCGGAACTCGGACTCGCGTGTCGTCGATTCCCGCGAGGTCGACGAAGGTCAGGTCATCCGCCGCCGCCGGTCGTGCACCGCCTGCGGGCGCCGCTTCACCACGGTCGAGGAGGCCGTGCTGGCGGTGGTCAAGCGCTCCGGCGTGACCGAGCCGTTCAGCCGCGACAAGGTCGTCGTCGGCGTGCGGCGCGCGTGCCAGGGCCGCCCCGTCGATGAGGACGCCCTCCAGCAGCTGGCCCAGCGGGTGGAGGAGTCGATCCGCTCCGGCGGCGTCGCCGAGATCCCGAGCCACGAGGTGGGCCTGGCCATCCTCGGCCCCCTCCGCGAGCTGGACGAGGTCGCCTACCTCCGCTTCGCCAGCGTCTACCGCTCCTTCTCGTCCGTCGAGGACTTCGAGAAGGAGATCGCCGATCTTCGCGACGCCCAGCGCGACTAGTCCCCGACCGGTCGGCGCAGCCCGCCGCGACTGAGCACCACCGCCGGCACCACGCGGCGGGAACACCACAGCGACCGCCTCGGACGGGGAGCCCGGACGTGGTCGCGCACCCACACCACACCACGTTGATCGAGAGGGACCCCGGATGACCGAGACCGTCGGTGGCTCGAGCAAGAAGACGGCCACCCGCAACGGCGCGGGAAGCAAGAACGCCAAGCTGAAGGTGGAGCGCGTCTACACCACCGAGGGCACGCACCCCTACGACGAGGTCACCTGGGAGCACCGCGACGTCGTGATGACGAACTGGCGCGACGGCTCGGTGAACTTCGAGCAGCGCGGCGTCGAGTTCCCGGACTTCTGGTCGGTCAACGCGACGAACATCGTCACCAGCAAGTACTTCCGCGGCGCGGTCGGCACGTCGCAGCGCGAGCACAGCCTGCGGCAGCTCATCGACCGCGTGGTGAAGACCTACGTCGAGGCGGGCGTCAAGCACGGCTACTTCGGCTCCGAGCAGGACGCCGAGATCTACGAGCACGAGCTGACCTGGATGCTGCTGCACCAGGTGTTCAGCTTCAACTCGCCGGTGTGGTTCAACGTGGGCACCACCTCCCCGCAGCAGGTCAGCGCCTGCTTCATCCTGTCGGTCGACGACACGATGGAGTCGATCCTGAACTGGTACCGCGAGGAGGGCCTGATCTTCAAGGGCGGCTCCGGCGCGGGCCTGAACCTCTCGCGCATCCGCTCCTCGCGGGAGCTGCTGTCCTCCGGCGGCACGGCGTCCGGCCCGGTGTCGTTCATGCGCGGCGCGGACGCCTCGGCGGGCACCATCAAGTCCGGTGGCGCGACCCGCCGCGCGGCGAAGATGGTCGTGCTCGACGTGGACCACCCCGACGTCGAGGAGTTCATCGAGACCAAGGCGCGCGAGGAGGACAAGGTCCGCGCGCTGCGCGACGCCGGGTTCGACATGGACCTGGGCGGCAAGGACATCGTGTCCGTGCAGTACCAGAACGCGAACAACTCGATCCGCGTGTCGGACGAGTTCATGCACGCCTACGAGACCGGCGGCCAGTTCGGCCTGCGCGCCCGGATGACCGGCGAGGTCATCGACCACGTCGACGCGAAGGGCCTGTTCCGCAAGCTCGCGCAGGCCGCGTGGGAGTGCGCCGACCCGGGCATCCAGTACGACGGCACCATCAACGACTGGCACACCACGCCGGAGTCGGGCCGCATCACCGCGTCCAACCCGTGCTCGGAGTACATGCACCTGGACAACTCCAGCTGCAACCTCGCGTCGTTGAACCTGATGAAGTTCCTCAAGGACGACGGCTCGTTCAACGCGGAGCTGTTCGCCAAGTCGGTCGAGCTGATCATCACCGCGATGGACATCTCGATCTGCTTCGCGGACTTCCCGACCCCCGCGATCGGCGAGACGACCCGCGCGTTCCGCCAGCTCGGCATCGGCTACGCGAACCTGGGCGCGCTGCTCATGGCGACCGGCCACGCGTACGACTCCGAGGGCGGCCGGGCGCTGGCGGCGGCCATCACGTCGCTGATGCAGGCCGTGGCGTACCGGCGGTCCGCCGAGCTGGCCGGCATCGTCGGCCCGTACGACGGCTACGCCCGCAACGCCGAGGCGCACCAGCGGATCATCCGCAAGCACGCGGCGGCCAACGACGAGATCCGCACGCTGCACGCCAACGACGCGGCCGTGCGCTCGGTGGCCACCAAGGCGTGGCAGGAGTGCCAGGCGGTCGGCGCCCGCAACGGCTGGCGCAACGCGCAGGCGTCCGTGCTCGCGCCCACCGGCACCATCGGCCTGATGATGGACTGCGACACCACCGGCATCGAGCCGGACCTGGCGCTGGTGAAGTTCAAGAAGCTGGTCGGCGGCGGCTCCATGCAGATCGTCAACCAGACCGTGCCGCGCGCGCTGCGCGTCCTGGGCTACCAGGAGGAGCAGGTCGAGGCGATCGTCGAGTTCATCGGCGAGCACGGCCACGTGGTGGACGCCCCCGGCCTCAAGCCGGAGCACTACGAGGTGTTCGACTGCGCCATGGGCGACCGCTCGATCGCCCCGATGGGCCACGTCCGGATGATGGCCGCGGTGCAGCCGTTCATCTCGGGCGCGATCTCCAAGACGGTCAACATGCCGGAGACGGCGACCGTCGAGGAGGTCGAGGGGATCTACTACCAGGGTTGGAAGCTGGGCCTGAAGGCGCTCGCGATCTACCGCGACAACTGCAAGGTCGGCCAGCCGCTGTCGGCGGGCAAGTCGGCCAAGGCGTCCTCCCCCACGGCCATCCCGGCGACGCCGGAGGTCAAGACCGAGACGGTCGTCGAGTACCGCCCGGTGCGCAAGCGCCTGCCGAAGAAGCGCCCGTCGCAGACGGTGTCGTTCACGGTCGGCGGCGCCGAGGGCTACCTGCACGCCGGTTCGTACCCGGACGACGGCCTGGGCGAGATCTTCGTCAAGCTCGGCAAGCAGGGCTCCACCCTGGCGGGCGTGATGGACGCGTTCTCCATGTCCATCTCGGTCGGCCTCCAGTACGGCATCCCGCTGGAGTTCTACGTCTCGAAGTTCCAGAACCTGCGCTTCGAGCCGGCGGGCATGACGGACGACCCGGACGTGCGCATCGCGACCAGCGTCCTGGACTACCTGTTCCGCCGGCTGGCGCTCGACTACCTGCCGTTCGAGAAGCGCTCGCAGCTCGGGATCTTCACCGCCGACGAGCGCACCGCGCAGGTGGCGGCGGACTACAGCGGCGGCGACGTCGACCTGGAGGGCCTGCGCACGTCGGTCGACTCCGACACCCAGGCCGCCCCGGCCAGCGCCCCGACCCCCGCGCCGGAGAAGAAGGCCGCGCCGCAGGACGTCCGGGTGGGCAGCTCCACGGAACTGCTGGAACTGCACCTCGGCAAGGCCGCCGACGCGCCGCTGTGCATGACGTGCGGCACGAAGATGCGGCCGGCCGGCTCGTGCTACCTGTGCGAGGGATGCGGCTCCACGTCGGGTTGCAGCTGACCGCGGTGCGGTGAGCAGGTGCGGTGAGCAGGTGCGGTGACCGGTCGGAGCCGGGGCGGCGGTCGTTCGCCCCGGCTCCGACCATAACCGTCGGTGGAGGAGCGCAATGGGAGAACCGGCATGTCCGCCGCGTGCGCGGATCGTCCGAGAGGCCGGCGGTTGGTCGGTCTTCGTCCCGGGACTGCCGGTGGCCGCCGACGGCGCGTCGCTCGACGAGGCGGTCACCGGGATGGTCGATGCCCTCCGGGAGTACGCGGAGGATTGGCGGCGACGCCTGCGCGACGCCCCGAACCACCGCGGCAACCGGGACCTGGTGCGGTTGATCGGCGGTAGCGACGACGAGCGGTTGCGCGACTGGCTCGTCGGCACCGCGAACCGCCTTCCCGGCCACGGGGCTCCGGCACCACCGGCGTGACCGCGCCC
The DNA here is from genome assembly GCF_031455225.1 of Saccharothrix longispora. GTDB lineage: Bacteria > Actinomycetota > Actinomycetes > Mycobacteriales > Pseudonocardiaceae > Actinosynnema > Actinosynnema longispora. Next base: position 8,272,010 of record NZ_JAVDSG010000001.1, on the reverse strand, counting down.
CGGTCGGGCGGACCCGCCCCCACGCGGGAGGCGGGTCCGCCGACGGGTCAGCCCCGCCGGAACAGCTTGTTGCCCAACCACACGATCGGGTCGTAGCGGCGGTCCGCGACGCGTTCCTTCATCGGGATCAGGGCGTTGTCGGTGATCTTGATGTGCTCCGGGCACACCTCGGTGCAGCACTTGGTGATGTTGCACAGCCCGAGCCCGTGCGACGACTGCGCCTCGCGCACCCGGTCGGCCTCGTCGAGCGGGTGCATCTCCAGCTCGGCCACCCGCATCAGGAACCGCGGCCCGGCGAACGCCTCCTTGTTCTCCTCGTGGTCCCGGATGACGTGGCACGTGTCGTTGCACAGGAAGCACTCGATGCACTTGCGGAACTCCTGCGAGCGCTCCACGTCGACCTGCTGCATCCGGTACTCCCCCGGCGCGAGGCCCTTCGGGGGCTGGAACGCCGGGATCTCCCTGGCCTTCCGGTAGTTGTACGAGACGTCCGTGACGAGGTCGCGGATCACCGGGAACGTGCGCATCGGCGTCACCGTGATCGTCTCGGTCTCGGTGAACGTCGACATCCGCGTCATGCACAGCAGCCTCGGCCGGCCGTTGATCTCGGCCGAGCACGAGCCGCACTTGCCCGCCTTGCAGTTCCACCGCACGGCGAGGTCGGGCGTCTGGGTGGCCTGCAACCGGTGGATCACGTCGAGGACGACCTCGCCCTCGTTGACCTCGACGGTGAAGTCCTCCAGGCCGCCGCCCTCGGCTGAGCCGCGCCACACCCGGAAGTGCCCCTGGTACCCCACGTCACCCCTCCAGTTCGTCCGCGGTCAGGTACTTGTCCAGCTCCGTGCGCTCGAACAGGTCCAGCAGGTCCGCGCGGATCGGGACCTGCGCCTGCTCGGTCACCGTGACGCCCTCCCCGGACAACGCGCAGACCAGCAGCTTGCGCCGCCACTCCGCCTCCATCCGCGGGTAGTCGTCGCGGGTGTGCCCGCCGCGGCTCTCGGTGCGCAGCAGCGCGGCGCGTGCCACGCACTCGCTGACCAGCAGCATGTTGCGCAGGTCGAGCGCGAGGTGCCAGCCCGGGTTGAACTGCCGGTGCCCCTCGACCACGACGTTCGCCGCGCGCCGCTTCAGCTCGTCGAGCCGCTCCACGGCCTGGTCCATCTCGTCGGCCCGCCGGATGATGCCGACCAGGTCGTTCATCGCCTGCTGGAGTTCCATGTGCAGCGTGTACGGGTTCTCACCGCTCTCACCGGAGAACGGCGAGACGGCCGTCCGCTCGGCCTCGGCCACCGCCTCGTCGGAGCAGGAGGGCCGCTCGGACAGGCTCGCGACGTAGTCGGCCGCGCCCAGGCCCGCCCGCCGGCCGAACACCAGCAGGTCGGACAGCGAGTTGCCGCCCAGCCGGTTCGAGCCGTGCATACCGCCGGACACCTCGCCCGCCGCGAACAGCCCCGGCACGGACGACGCGCCGGTGTCCGGCTCCACCTGCACGCCGCCCATCACGTAGTGGCAGGTCGGCCCGACCTCCATGGGCTGCGCGGTGATGTCGACGTCGGCCAGCTCCTTGAACTGGTGGTGCATCGACGGCAGCCGCCGCATGATCTCCTCGGCGGGCAGGCGCGTGGACACGTCGAGGAAGACGCCGCCGTGCTCCGACCCGCGACCGGCCTTGACCTCGGAGTTGATGGCCCGCGCCACCTCGTCGCGCGGCAGCAGCTCCGGTGGCCGCCGGTTGGCGGCGGGGTCGGTGTACCAGCGATCGGCTTCCTCCTCGTTGTCGGCGTACTTGTCCTTGAACACCTCGGGGACGTAGTCGAACATGAACCGCTCGCCCTCGGAGTTCCGCAGCACGCCGCCGTCGCCGCGGACGGACTCCGTGACGAGGATGCCCTTCACCGACGGCGGCCAGACCATGCCGGTCGGGTGGAACTGGACGAACTCCATGTTGATCAGCGACGCCCCGGCGCGCAGGGCCAGCGCGTGGCCGTCGCCGGTGTACTCCCACGAGTTCGACGTGACCTTGAACGACTTGCCGATGCCACCGGTCGCGAGCACCACCGCGGGCGCCTCGAACAGCACGAAGCGGCCCGACTCGCGCCAGTAGCCGAACGCGCCGGCGACCTTCCCGCGGTCCAGGACCAGGTCGGTGACCGTGAACTCCTGGAACACGCGCAGCCGCGACTCGTAGTCGCCGGTCTCGGCGAAGTCGTCCTGCTGGAGGGACACGACCTTCTGCTGGAGGGTGCGGATCAGCTCCAGCCCCGTGCGGTCGCCGACGTGCGCGAGGCGCGGGTACTCGTGGCCGCCGAAGTTGCGCTGGCTGATCCGCCCGTCCTTCGTGCGGTCGAACAGCGCGCCGTAGGTCTCCAGCTCCCACACCCGGTCCGGGGCCTCCTTGGCGTGCAGCTCGGCCATCCGCCAGTTGTTGAGGAACTTCCCACCGCGCATGGTGTCGCGGAAGTGCACCTGCCAATTGTCGTCGGAGTTCGCGTTGCCCATGGCCGCGGCGATGCCGCCCTCGGCCATCACCGTGTGGGCCTTGCCGAACAAGGACTTGCACAGCACCGCGGTGCGCATCCCGTGCTCGCGGGCCTCGATCGCGGCGCGCAGCCCCGCACCGCCGGCACCGATCACGAGCACGTCGAACTGATGCCGTTCCAGCTCGGGCAAAACCACTCCTCAGTTGACGAGTCGGAGGTCGGTGATCGTCCCGGAGGCGACCAGCGCGACGTAGAGGTCCGTGACGCAGACGAAGATCAGCGAGGCCCACGCGAGCTGCATGTGCTTGGCGTTGAGCTTGGAGATCCGGGTCCACGCCCAGTACCGCACCGGGTGCTTGGAGAAGTGCTTCAACCGGCCGCCCGCGATGTGCCGGCACGAGTGGCACGACAGCGTGTAAGCGCCGAGCAGCGCCACGTTCACCAGCAGGACGATGTTGCCCAGGCCGATGCCGGTGCTGAACGCGTAGAACGCGTCATAGACGTTGATCAGCAGCAGCAGCGAGGCGGCGTAGAAGAAGTAGCGGTGCAGGTTCTGCGCGACCAGCGGGAAGCGGGTCTCACCGGTGTACTTCGCGTGGGGCTCGGCCACGGCGCACGCGGGCGGGGACATCCACGCCGCCCGGTAGTACGCCTTGCGGTAGTAGTAGCAGGTCACCCGGAAGCCGAGCAGGAACGGGATGATGATCACGGGCGGGGTGAGGAACCCCGGCAGCTCGGGCAGCGGCCGGCCGAAGTGCGCCGCGCCGGGCAGGCACTCCTGGCTCAGGCACGGGGAGTACATGGGCGTCAGGTAGCGGTACTCGTCCACCCAGTAGTGGTCGCCCATGAACGTGCGCACGGCCGCGTAGACCGAGATCAGCAGCAGACCGGCGAAGGTGGCCAGCGGCGGTATCCACCACCTGTCGGTCCGCAACGTGCGCTGGGCGATCTGCGCCCTCATACCTCACCTCGGTTCCACGTCGTTGTGGCGGGAGTCGATCAAGGACCGATCTTTTCGGGAAAAACCGAACCGGCCCCCGCGTGGTGAGTCCACGTGGGGGCCGGTGCCGGGTGGGTCAGGTGCGGTGGCTGCGGTAGCCGCCGAGGCCTTCGTCGTCGGCGTCGTGCCAGAGTTGGGGGTCGTAGGGCGTGTCGGGCACGACCACGACCTCCCGCTCGATCCTGGGCGCCTCCCGCTGCCGGGGCGTGCTGTCCAGGTCCACCAGTTCGGTCGCGTCGATGTCCAGGCGCTCGATGTCGTTGGCCAGCCTCTGCACCGCGGCCACGTCGCCGTACCGCGTACGCAGCCCGCCGACGCACTGGCGGAGCCGGCCGAGCGCGCGGCGCAGTTCCACGATCTCCGAGGACGTCATGGTCAGCACCTCCCTTGAGTTCCGGGTACCGACTCTGCCCGGTCGGCGCGGTTGTGACAAGCACCACAAGTATCCACGGCGCGTCCCAGGATCTGAATCGTTTTTGTGACGATCATGTGTCGTGACATAATGTGCGTGCTGTCACGTCCGTCCGTGCGACGCCAGCGCTGTCGTCCACCGGGCCCACCACGGCCCGTGATCACCCCCGGAGACAGCGAACCATGAGCGTGCATCCCGTCGTCGATCAGGTGACGGCCCGAATCGCCGCCCGCAGCGCCGCCGCCCGGACCGCCTACCTCGACCGGGTCGCCCAGGCCCACCAGGAGGGGCCCGCCCGCCGCGACATGGCGTGCAGCAACCTGGCCCACGGCTTCGCCGGCATCACCGGTGGCGACAAGGACCTCCTCCGGGCGATGCGTCGCCCGAACGTGGCGATCGTGTCGTCGTACAACGACATGCTGTCCGCCCACCAGCCGATGCACGAGTACCCGGCGTGGATCAAGGACGCGGCGCGCGCCGTCGGCGGCGTGGCCCAGTTCGCGGGCGGCGTGCCCGCCATGTGCGACGGCATCACGCAGGGCCGCGCGGGCATGGAGCTGTCCCTGTTCAGCCGGGACGTCATCGCGATGTCCACCGCCGTGGCGCTCTCGCACGAGATGTTCGACTCGGCGCTGCTGCTCGGCGTGTGCGACAAGATCGTGCCGGGCCTGCTGATCGGCGCGCTGTCGTTCGGGCACCTGCCCGCGATCCTCGTGCCCGCGGGTCCGATGAACTCGGGGCTCCCGAACTCGGAGAAGGCCCGCATGCGGCAGCTGTTCGCCGAGGGCAAGGCGACCCGCGAGGACCTGCTGGAGGCCGAGTCCGCCTCCTACCACAGCCCCGGGACCTGCACGTTCTACGGCACGGCGAATTCCAACCAGCTCGTCGTGGAGGTCATGGGCCTGCACCTGCCGGGCGCGAGCTTCGTGCCGCCGGGCACCAGGCTGCGACGCGCGCTGACCGAGGAGGCCGCGCGGCGCGCCGTGGAGATCAGCCGGGGCGACGAGTACACCCCGATCGGGCAAGTCGTGGACGCGAAGTCCGTGGTCAACGGCGTCGTCGCGCTGCTCGCGACCGGCGGCTCGACCAACCACACCATGCACCTGGTGGCCATCGCGTCGGCCGCGGGCATCGAGCTGGGCTGGGACGACTTCGCCGAGCTGTCCTCGGTGGTGCCGCTGCTGGCCCGCGTCTACCCGAACGGGTCGGCCGACATCAACCACTTCCAAGCCGCGGGCGGCGTGCAGTTCCTCGTGCACACCCTGCTGGAAGCCGGGCTGCTGCACGGTGACGTGCGGACCGTCGCCGGGCCGGGCCTGGCCCGCTACACGCGGGAGCCGGTGCTGGTCGAGGGCGTGCTGACCTGGCGCGACGGCCCGGGCCGATCCCTGGACACCGACGTGCTGCGGCCCGCGTCCGACCCGTTCGCCGCCGACGGCGGCCTGCGCATGCTGTCCGGCAACCTCGGCCGCGCGGTGATCAAGGTGTCCGCGGTAAAGGCCGAGCACCGGGTCGTGGAGGCGCCCGCGCGCGTGTTCACCTCGCAGGAGGGGTTCAGCGAGGCGTTCAGGGCCGGGGAGCTGGAGCGCGACGTGGTGATCGTCGTGCGGCAGCAGGGCCCCCAGGCCAACGGCATGCCCGAGCTGCACAAGCTCGTCCCCGCGCTCGGCGTGCTCATGGACCGGGGCTTCAAGGTCGCGCTGGTCACCGACGGCCGCATGTCCGGCGCGTCGGGCAAGATCCCGGCCGCCATCCAGCTCACGCCCGAGGCGGCCGTCGGCGGTCCGCTGGCGCGCGTGCGCGACGGCGACCTGCTGCGGCTGGACGCCGAGACCGGCACCCTGGAGGTGTTCGTCGACCCGGCCGAGCTGGCCGCGCGCGAGCTGGTGGACTTCCCCCCGGACGCGCAGGCGTGGACCGGCACCGGTCGCGAGCTGTTCGCCGCGCTGCGGCGGGCGGTCGGCCCGGCGGACCGGGGTGCCAGCGTGTTCGGACCCGTCGCGGCCTCGCACTTCGAAGGCCAGTTCAACCAGGAGGTTTCCCGGTGACCACCAGCTCTGACCTGCTGGCGCTGTCCCCCGTCATCCCGGTCGTGGTCGTGGACGACGCCGCGCACGCCGTGCCGCTGGCACGGGCGCTGCTGCGCGGCGGCATCGGCGTGATCGAGCTGACGCTGCGCACGCCCGCCGCGCTGGGCGCCATCGAGCGGGTGGCGGCCGAGGTGCCGGAGATCGTGATCGGCGCGGGCACCGTGACCACGCCGGAGCACGCCGAGCGGGCCGCGAAGGCCGGCGCCGCGTTCCTCGTCACGCCGGGGTCGACGGACGCGGTGCTCAATGCCGCCGAGGACACCGGCCTGCCGTTCCTGCCCGGCGCGGCGACCGTGTCCGAGGCGATGCGACTGGCCGAGCGCGGCCTGACGGCGCTGAAGTTCTTCCCCGCCGAGGCCGCGGGCGGCGTGGACTACCTGAAGTCGATCGGCGGCCCGCTGCCCGGCCTGCGCTTCTGCCCGACCGGCGGCATCACGCCCGAGTCGGCCCCCCGCTACCTGGCCCTGCCGAACGTCGGCTGCGTGGGTGGCTCCTGGCTGGCCCCGAAGGACGCCCTCGTCGCGGGCGACTACGCCCGCGTCGAAGCCCTGGCCCGAGCCGCAGCCACCCTGTAACCCTTCCCGAACGTACGACTCGCGGTGCGCGAACGTACGACACGCCGGGGCTGGGCTTACGACTCGCCGACACACCCGCGAGTCGTAAGCCCACGCACCGCGTGTCGTACGTTCGCGCACCGCGAGTCGTCGGTTCAGGTCAGGTGGGTCAGGGCTTCGGGGATCGAGTCGGCCACCGGAACGCCCGCGGAGCGCAGGACCCGGCGTGAGCTGGTGCCGGTGGCGACCAGGACCACCTGTGCGCCCACCGCGCGGGCGGCGTCGGCGTCGTCGAGCACGTCGCCGACGACCAGGACGTCACGCGGGCGCAGGCGTTGGGCATCGAGGTGCGCGGCCAGGTGCTCGGCCTTGGAGTTGCCGCCCGAGTCGAGTGCGCGCAGGCCGTCGACCCGGGTGAACAGGTCGTGCAGGCCGAACCCCGTGACGAGCGGCACCAGTTCGTCGTGGAACCACATCGAGAGCAGCGACTGGGTCTGCCGCAGGGGCACCAGGAGGTCGGGCACGCCGTGCGCGAGGCCCACGCCGTGCAGCAGCGAGCGGTACTCGTGGTGGTACAGCCGGTCCACGCGCGCCCAGTCCGCCGCGGACAGCGGGCGGCCCAGGAGGCGTTCGTAGCAGTCCTTGACCGGCCGGGCGAAGACCTCGCGCCACTGGTCGAGCGTGACGGCGGTGGTGTGCCCGAAGTCCGCGCACACCCGGTTCACGGCGGCGAGGACCGCGTCGTTGTCCGCGAGGAGCGTGCCGTTCCAGTCCCACACCACGTGCTCGGCCCTGATGCCCACGCGCGGAGCGTACGGCGGTAGGTTGAGCGCTCACTTCGGGGAGGGAGTGGGGGATGGACGTGCGTCGAGCCACGGTGGTCGCCGAACCCGGCTGGCAGGTCGGCCTGGTGTGGGCCGGTTTCCCGCTGGCGGGCGCGGGTGTGCTGTTCGGGTTGAAGTCGATCGCGGGCTGGGTGGCCGGACTGTCCTGGGCGCCGATGCAGGGGCCGTTCCGGCTCGTCGCGTCGATCCCCGAGCCGTGGGGCACGGTCGGCTCGCTCGGCGCGGGCCTGGTGCTGGGCCTGGTGGTGGCGGCGATCGCCGCGCACGAGCGGCTCACCGTCGAGGTGTTCAACGAGGGCGTGGAACTGGAGCGCGGCGGCAAGACCTGGAACGTCGACCGCACGCTGGTGTCCGGGGTGTTCCTGGACGGCAAGAAGCTCGTGCTGCTGGGCGTGGACACCGGCGAGCTGGCCCGCGAGAGCCACGACCTGGACGCCGGGGCACTGGCCGACGCCTTCCAGACCCACGGCTACCAGTGGCTGGACGGCGACCCGTACGCGGCTGACTACCGGCGCTGGGTGTCGGGCACGCCGGACCTGCCGCCGGGGGCCGACGCGCTGCTCAAGGTGCGCGCAGACGCGCTGCGCAAGGACGACGGGGAGGACGCCGCCCAGCTGCGCGAGGAACTCGCCAGGTTGGGCGTGGTGGTCCGGGAGGACAGGAAGAAGCGCCAGTTCTGGCGCCTCACCCGCCCCTAGGCCGCGATCCCCCGGAGCCGCGGGGTTCGGCGACGTGGAGGACGACGGGGGTGGGTGGTCAGTCCTGGGGCAGGTGCTCCAGGGCTTCGGCGTCCTCGCCCGCTCGGCGCAGCTCGTCCTTCACCACGCGGTAGGCGAGGCCCTCCGCGTAGCCCTTGCGCGCCAGTGCCGCGACCAGCCGGCGAATCCTGGTCGTGTCGTCCAGGCCGGACATCGTGCGCAGCTTCTTGCGCACCAGGTCGCGGGCTCGATCCTCCTCGGCCTCGTCGTCGACCGCCGCGACGGCCTCGGCGGCCACCTCGTCGGCGACGCCCTTCCGGCGCAGCTCCAGGGCCAGCGCCCGCCGACCCAGGCCTTGGTGGGTGTGCCGCGAGCGCACCCAGACCTCGGCGAACGCGGCGTCGTCGATCAGGCCCGCCCGGTCGAACTTGCCGAGCACGAGGTCGGCCGTCTCCTCGCGGATGCCCTTGCGCAGCAGCGCGTCTCGCAGCTCCACGCGCGTGCGGGCACGGGCGGTGAGCAGCGCGTAGCAGATGTCCGTCGCCTTGCGCTGCTCCTTCGCCGGGTCGATCGGGGGCGACTGCTCCCCGTCGACCTCGCCGTCGACGCCGCTGCCGAAACCGGGGCCGGCCGAAGGGTCGCGGGGCGTCCCGCGACCACGGCCACCTCGTCGTGCCACGAAACTCAGAACTCGACCGGCGCGGGCGCGGTCTCGTCGGCGTCGAGGGTGGCCCCGATGCCGAGCTTGTCCTTGATCCGCTTCTCGATCTCGTTCGCCACGTCCGGGTTCTCGCGCAGGAACTTCCGCGCGTTCTCCTTGCCCTGGCCCAGCTGGTCGCCCTCGTAGGTGTACCAGGCGCCCGACTTGCGCAGGATGCCCTGGTCCACGCCCATGTCGATGAGCGAGCCCTCGCGGCTGATGCCCTGGCCGTAGAGGATGTCGAACTCGGCCTGCTTGAACGGCGGGGCCACCTTGTTCTTCACGACCTTGACCCGGGTGCGGTTGCCGACCGGCTCGCCGCCGTCCTTGAGGGTCTCGATCCGCCGCACGTCGAGGCGCACGGACGCGTAGAACTTCAGCGCCTTGCCACCGGTCGTGGTCTCGGGCGAGCCGAACATCACGCCGATCTTCTCGCGCAGCTGGTTGATGAAGATCGCGGTGGTGTTCGACGAGCTGAGCGCACCGGTGATCTTCCGCAGCGCCTGGCTCATCAGGCGGGCCTGGAGGCCGACGTGGTTGTCGCCCATCTCGCCCTCGATCTCGGCGCGGGGCACCAGGGCCGCGACCGAGTCGATGACCAGGATGTCGAGCGCGCCGGAGCGGACCAGCATGTCCGCGATCTCCAGCGCCTGCTCACCGGTGTCGGGCTGGGACACCAGCAGCGCGTCGGTGTCGACGCCCAGCTTCTTCGCGTAGTCGGGGTCCAGCGCGTGCTCCGCGTCGATGAACGCGGCGATGCCGCCGTTGCGCTGGGCGTTGGCCACGGCGTGCAGCGCGACGGTCGTCTTACCGGAGGACTCCGGGCCGTAGATCTCGACGACGCGGCCGCGCGGCAGGCCGCCGATGCCGAGCGCCACGTCCAGCGCGATGGCGCCGGTGGGGATCACCTCGATCGGCGCGCGCCCCTCCTCGCCCAGCCGCATGACCGAGCCCTTGCCGAACTGCTTGTCGATCTGGGCCAGGGCCAGTTCGAGGGCCTTGTCCCGGTCGGGAGCCTGGGGTGCCATCTGGGGTCCACCTCGGTTTGTCTTGGTTCTCTGTGCCATGTCGGGACCGACGGTACGGGTGGGGTCCGACATTTTCGGCCGGGGACCGAGTCACCCGCGGGGATGTGTCACCCGGTCGTGACGCGCAGCATAGCCGAACAGGTGTTCGACCACCGGGTCGACACGCCGCGTGACGGCCGCGTCACCGGCGCTGTTCCGGCACGTCGAACGCGTCGCAGACGGCCAGCCAGACCTCCTTGGGCGGGAAGCCCGCCTCCAGCGCCTCGTCCGCGGTGCGGCCGCCCAGCGCCGACATCACGTGCTCCCGGGCCACCATCTCCGCCCGGACCTGGCCGAACTCGTCCGCCATCAACTTGCGGAAGACCGTGTTGCGCATCGCACCCAGGCTAGCGCGCCGCCGCCCGGGCCCGGCTGTCGACGTCGTGGTCGTCGAACCGGCCCCGGGAGGTCCCGATCCCCGCCGAGTCCGCCCCGGCCCGCCGCACGCGGTCGAGCAGCCGGTCGGAGGCTGGTGCTCGCCGTGGCCGACGGGCACCCGTCACCGGGCAGCGCGAGGTCACCCCGGACGACCTCGCCCGCGGCGCGGTCTCCAAGGCCGCCTGGGCTGGGGCGCGGTGTGGCCCGAGTCGGGTGGAACGGACGTGGTGCGCGAATTCGCCGCCGCGCGCTAACCTCGGGGTGTGCTGCTGCTCCAGGTGGACACCACCGGCCTGTCCTCGCCCATCGGCACCATCGCGGTGGTCGCCGCCCTCGTCGCGGCGATCGTGGTGGGCGTGCGCGCGCTCTGGCACAACCGCAAGCGCTGAGCCCGCCACTCCCGGTCCGGTTCAGCGCACCCGCTGCAACGACGAGTGCAGGCACGCCGCCAGCAGCGGCAGCGCGGTGACCCCCAGGACCAGGCCCAGCGCGCCGTAGGACCACACCGTGACCACGATGCCCGCCGCCACGCCGCCGATCGCGCCGCCCGCGTTCATGCACAGGTCGGACAGGCCCTGCGCGGCCGTCCGGTCCGCGGGCGCGACCGACTCGGTGAGCAGCGCGGAGCCCGACACCACCCCCGCCGACCAGCCGAAGCTCAGCAGCACCAGCCCGACGGCGAGCTGCGGCGTGTCGTGCGCGGGCGCCATGCTCACGATGGCGGAGGCGGCGACCACCAGGGCCGCGCCGACCGCCAGCACGGGCACCCTGCCCACCCGGTCGGCCATCCACCCGAACAGGGGGCTGGCCGCGTACATCGCGGCCACGTGCAGGCTGATGACGACGCCCACCACGCGCAGCGACGAGCCCGCGTGGTCCATGTGCACGGGGGTCATGGACATCAGGCCGACCATCGCCGTGTGGGAGAGCGCGACGCCGCCGAGGGCGAGCTTCGCGGTGGGCGACAGCGACCGCCACAGCGCCACGGAGCCGCGCGCGGCGCCCACCCCGCGACGCTCGGGCGGCGGGGTGGGCGCGGCGGACCGGGCGACGACCAGCGGGTCGGGTCGCAGGAACCGCAGCACGACCAGCGCGGTGGCGGCGAACAGCGCGGCGGACAGCAGGTAGGGGCCCGCGCCGACGGGCAGACCGGCCCCGGTGGCCGCGCGGCCGGCCGGGTCGGCGAGGTTGGGCCCGGCGACCGCGCCGATCGTGGCCGCCCACACCACCAGCGCGAGCGAGCGCGCCCGGCGGTGCGGGTGGGCGAGGTCGGTGCCCGCGTACCGGGAGGCGAGGTTCGCGCTGGACGCCGCGCCGAACAGCACGAGCGCGGCCAGCAGCAGCGGCCACGCGCCGAGGACGACGGCGCACGCCGCCACCGCCGCGCCGACCGCGCCCGCGCCGTAGCCCAGCACCAGGGCCGGGCGGCGCCCGCGTCGACCGGCCAGCCGGGCCACGGGGAGGGCGAACAGGGCCGCGCCGAGCACCGCGCTCGTCTGCGCCAGGCCGCCGATCGCGTCGGAACCGGCCAGGGAGGCCGCGACGAGCGTGCTCACGGCGAGCCCGATGGTGGTCCCCGCCGACCCCAGCACCTGGGTGGCGACCAGCACCCGGAGCACCTTGCGCTGCACGGCCTCCACGACGGTCATGATCATGATCGTGCCAGGGGACCACCCCGCCGACCAGCCACCGTCCGGGTTGCTCCCCTGGTCAGGCGCCGGGCTGGACCGAGGACTCGAAGAAGTCCGCGACCTCGTCGGCGGTCAGCTCCTCGCCGCCGCTCTTGGTCACGATGCCCAGCAGCGGACGGCCCTCGACGGTGAACACCAGCAGCCCCAGGCCGCCGTCGGCGGACGCCTGGTACTTGCCCGCGAACCCGTTGCCCGCCCACCTGGCCTCGACCACGTCGCTCTTGAGCGACCGGACGACGGCCACCGCGCCCTGCTCCGCGCCCGTGGTCGTCTCGGTCAGCACGTACTGCACCGAGTAGTCGTCCTGGACCGCGCAGCTCACCACGGTGCCCTTGATGCCGTCGACGCCGCCCACGCCCGGGGTACCACCGGCCTTGCAGGTACCGGTGTCCGGAATCGTTCCCGCCAGCCGCCGCAGGCACTTGGTGAAGCCCTTGTCGTCCTGCGCGGTGTCGTTCTTGCAGTCCTGGGCGGTGGGGACGCCCTCCCCGCCGAACGCGAACCAGCCGCCGACGCCCGCCAGCGCCACCGCGAGGGCCGCGCCCACCGCGACCAGCACGTTCCTGCTCGGCTTCTTCCTCGCGGTCCTGGCGCGCGGGGAGGTGCTGGGGAAGTTGAACTGCTGCGGGCCGCTCAGCGCCGGGTTCACCGGGTACGGGCCGCTGACCGCCGGGTTCACCGCGTACGGGCCGCTGTGCACGGGGTTGGGCCCGCTCAGCGCCGGGTTGGGCCCGCTGAGCGCCGGGTTGGGCCCGCTGAGCGCCGGGTTGGGCCCGCTGAGCGCCGGGTTGGGCCCGCTGAGCGCCGGGTTGGGCCCGCTGAGCGCCGGGTTGACCTGGTACGGGCCGCTGTGCACGGGGTTCACCGGCCCGGTGACGACCGTGTCCGGCTCCTGCGGCCTCGCCGGTTCCTGCGAGCGCGGCGTGACGCCGTCCTTGGGCACGTGGTGCGCGCCGAGCGCGACGGCGGTCTCCGGCTGGTCCAGGCTCGTCGGCACCACCCGCACCTGCTCGGCGATCATGGTGGCGACGAGGGGGATGCGGCTGGAGCCGCCCACGAGGTAGATGCCCGCGAGCTGGTTCGGCGCGAGGCCGGTGGACCGGATCGTGGACGCCAGCAGCTCGGCGCTGCGCAGCATGCTCGGCCGGACCAGCGCCTCCAGGTCGGACCGGTTGACCAGCACGTCCTCGAACGGCTCGGGCATCGGCACCTCGGTGTGCGCGTGCCTCGACAGCGACTCCTTGGCGGCCCGCACGTCCTCCTGCAGCGCGCGGCGGGCGCGGCGGTCCGCGGTGGACACCGGGCGCAGCAGCCGCTGCCACGCCGCCGGGTCGCGGTGCGACACCTGCCGGCCGACGTGCTCCAGCAGCGCCTGGTCCACGTCGAGGCCGCCCAGGTCGGGCAGGCCGTCCTCGGCGAGCACGGTGAAGCCGTTCTGGGTGGCGCCGACGATGGCCACGTCGAACGTGCCCGCGCCCAGGTCGTACACGGCCAGGGCCTGGCCGACGGCCAGCGACGCGTAGTGCGAGGCGGCGGCGACCGGCTCGGGGACCAGCACGACCTCGCCCGTGACGCCCGCCAGCCGGGCCGCGGACAGCAGCACGTTGCGGCGCGTCGGGCCCCACTGGGCGGGGTGCGTGAGGCGGATCTCGTCGACGGGCTCGCCGCCGAGCTGGCGGGTGGTCTCGTCGAGCACGCGGCGCAGCACGGCGGCCAGCGCGTCGCTGACCGGCACGACGTTGTCGCCCAGCAGCAGCGCGCCGTCGTCCACGCGGCGCTTGGGGTTGGGCTCGAAGCGGGACGGGTCCAGGCGGGCGCGGCGCTCGGCGTCGCGGCCGACGACCAGCGTGCCGTCCTCCTCGCAGTAGACGGCGGACGGCATGGTGGCCGACCCGTCCACCTCCACGACCCGGGGCGGCCTGCCGTGCGCGGCGAGCACCGCGACGGTGTTGGAAGTGCCCAGGTCCACGGACAGGACGCGCACGGTTTCACCCTTTCGGTTCGAACGGGGTGATCGTGCCACAACCGGAAATTGTCGGACCGCTGGTTCAGGATGGTCGTCGTGGACGTCCTCGACCGCTTCTCCCCCGCGACCCGGCAGTGGTTCGCCGGCGCCTTCGCCGCGCCCACCGCGGCGCAGGCGGGCGCGTGGGAGGCGGCGGCCGAGGGGGAGCACGCGCTGGTCATCGCCCCGACCGGCTCGGGCAAGACGCTGGCGGCGTTCCTGTGGGCCCTGGACAAGCTCGCGTCGACGCCGCCGCCGGACGACCCGAAGCGCCGGTGCCGGGTGCTGTACGTCTCACCGCTCAAGGCGCTGGCGGTCGACGTCGAGCGCAACCTGAGGGCGCCGCTGGCGGGCATCCGGCAGGCCGCGCACCGGCTGTCGCTGCCCGAACCGGGCACCACGGTGGGCATGCGCACCGGTGACACCCCGGCGGACGCGCGGCGCGCGTTCGCCAGGACACCGCCGGACGTGCTGGTCACCACCCCCGAGTCGCTGTTCCTGGTGCTCACCTCGGCGGCGCGGGAGTCGCTGCGCGGGGTGGAGACGGTGATCGTCGACGAGGTGCACGCGGTGGCGGGCACGAAGCGCGGCGCGCACCTGGCGCTGTCGCTGGAGCGGCTCGACGCGCTGCTGGAACGCCCGGCGCAGCGCATCGGCCTGTCCGCGACGGTGCGGCCGGTCGAGGAGGTGGCCGCGTTCCTCGCGGGCGGGCGGGCCGTGCGGGTCGTGCAGCCGAGGACGGCGAAGACGATCGAGGTGCGCGTCGAGGTCCCGGTCGAGGACATGTCGGTGCTGGGCGAGCCCACCGGCGAGGTGTCCGGGTCGGCGGCGGGCGCGGAGCAGCGGGCGTCGATCTGGCCGGCGGTGGAGCGGCGGGTGCTGGAGCTGGTGCGGCGGCACCGGTCGACGATCGTGTTCGCCAACTCGCGGCGGCTCGCGGAGCGGCTCACCTCCCGGTTGAACGAGCTCGCCGAGGAGGAGGCGGAGCTGTCGGGCGCGCCCGACCTCGACGGCGCGCCCGGCGCCGACCCCGGCCGGTTCCCGGCCGAGGCGGTCGGCCAGTCCGGCGTCACCGCGCAGCGCGCCGCCACGATCGCCCGCGCCCACCACGGCTCGATGTCGCGCGAGCAGCGCGTCGTGGTCGAGGAGGAGCTGAAGTCCGGGCGGCTGCCGTGCGTGGTGGCCACCTCGTCGCTGGAGCTGGGCATCGACATGGGCGCGGTCGACCTGGTGGTGCAGGTGGAGGCGCCGCCCACGGTCGCGTCCGGGTTGCAGCGCGTCGGCCGCGCGGGTCACCAGGTGGGCGCGGTGTCGCGCGGGGTGGTGTTCCCCAAGTTCCGGGGCGACCTGGTGTCGTGCGCGGTGGTCGCGGAGCGGATGCGGGACGGCGCGATCGAGGCCGTGCGGTACCCGCGCAACCCGCTCGACGTGCTCGCGCAGCACGTCGTGGCCATGGTGGCGATGGAGACGTGGACGGTCGGGGCGCTGGCGGGGCTGGTGCGGCGGGCGGCCCCGTTCTCGGCGCTGCCCGAGTCGGCGCTGCACGCCGTGCTCGACATGCTGTCCGGCCGGTACCCGAGCGAGGAGTTCGGCGAGCTGCGCCCGCGCATCACGTGGGACCGGGTCGGCGGCGAGCTGCGCGGCCGGCCCGGGTCGCAGCGGCTGGCGGTGACCTCCGGCGGCACCATCCCCGACCGGGGGCTGTTCGCGGTGATGACGCCGGCGTCCGAGCGCGGCCCCGGCTCGCGGGTGGGCGAGCTGGACGAGGAGATGGTGTACGAGTCGCGGGTCGGCGACACGTTCCTGCTCGGCACGTCGTCGTGGCGCGTCGAGGACATCACCCACGACCGCGTGGTCGTGGTGCCCGCGCCCGGCCAGCCCGCGCGGATGCCGTTCTGGAAGGGCGACGCGCCGGGCCGCCCGCTGGAGCTGGGCCGCGCGCTGGGGAAGTTCCTGCGCGAGGTGTCCGCGCTGGACCGGGCCGAGGCGGAGGAGCGCACCGCCGCCGCGGGCCTGGACGCGTGGGCGACGTCGAACCTGCTGGCCTACCTGGGCGAGCAGCGCGAGGCGACCAGGCACGTGCCGAACGACCGCACCGTCCTGGTCGAGCGGTTCCGCGACGAGCTGGGCGACTGGCGGCTCGTCGTGCACTCGCCGTTCGGCGCGCAGGTCAACGCGCCGTGGGCGCTGGCCATCGCGGCGCGGCTGCGCGAGCGGCGCGGCATCGAGGTGCAGGCGGCGCACTCCGACGACGGCATCGTGGTGCGGCTGCCGGACGCGGTGGACCTCGACGGCTCGCCGGTGGTCGCGGGCGCCGAGGACGTGCTGCTCGACCCGGAGGAGGTCGACCGGGTCGTCGTCGCCGAGGTGGGCGGTTCGGCGTTGTTCGCGGCCCGGTTCCGCGAGTGCGCGGCCCGGTCCCTGCTGCTGCCCCGCCGCGACCCGAGGCGGCGCACCCCGCTGTGGCAGCAGCGGCAGAAGGCCGCGCAGCTGCTGTCGGTGGCGGCGAAGTACGAGAGCTTCCCGGTGGTGCTCGAAGCCATGCGCGAGTGCCTCCAGGACGTCTACGACGTGCCGGGGCTGCGGGAGCTGATGACGGACATCCGGGCGCGCCGGGTCCGCGTGGTCGAGGTGGAGACGCCGTCGCCCTCGCCGTTCGCGCGCAGCCTGCTGTTCGGCTACGTCGGCATGTTCCTGTACGAGGCGGACGCGCCGCTGGCCGAGCGGCGGGCCGCCGCGCTGTCGCTGGACTCGACGCTGCTGGCCGAGCTGCTGGGCTCCGAGGCGATCCGCGAGCTGCTCGACCCGGAGGTCGTGGAGGAGGTCGAGCGCACCCTCCAGCGCCTCGTCCCCGACCGGCGCGCGCGCGACGCGGAGGACGCCGCCGACCTGCTGCGGTTCCTGGGCGACCTCACCGAGGCCGAGGCCGCCGAGCGCGGCGTGCGGCCGGAGTGGCTGGCCGACCTGGTGGCGCAGCGCCGGGCGATCCGCGTCCGCGTCGCGGGCGAGGACCGGGTGATCGGCATCGAGGACGCGGGCCGGGTGCGCGACGCGCTGGGCGTGGCCCTGCCCGTGGGCGTGCCCGAGGCGTTCACCGAACCGGTCGCCGACCCGCTGGGCGACCTGCTGTCCCGCTACGCCCGCACCCGGGGCCCGTTCCCGGCGGCGCGGGCGGCCGAGCGGTTCGGCTTGGGCGTCGCGGTCGTCACCGGCGTGCTGGAGCGGATGGCGGCGGCCGGTCGCCTGGTGCGCGGCGAGCTGAGGCCGGGCGGCACGCACACCGAGTACTGCGACTCCGAGGTGCTGCGCAGGCTGCGCCGGGCGTCCCTGGCCCGGCTGCGGGCCGAGGTGGAGCCGGTGGAGCCCGCCGCCCTGGGCCGGTTCCTGCCGACCTGGCACGGCGTGGGCCGCCGGCTGCGCGCCGCGCCCACCGTGGACGACGTCTACTCGGTGGTGGAGCAGCTGGCCGGCGCGCCGCTGCCCGCCAGTGCCGTCGAGTCCCTCCTGCTGCCCGCCCGCCTGCCCGGCTACGGCCCGGCGCTGCTGGACGAGCTGACCGCGTCCGGCGAGGTCACGTGGACGGGCTGCGGCTCCCTCGCCGGCGGCGACGGCTGGATCGCCCTGGCGCCGACGGACGTGGCCGACCTCCTGCTGCCGGACCTGGTCCCCGAGGCCGCGCCCGACTCGCCGCTGCACACCGCCGTGGTCGAGACCCTCGCCGGCGGCGCGCTGTTCTTCCGCCAGGTGGTGGACCGCGTCTCCCTGCAGGGCCCGACGACTGACGGCGAGGTCGTGGGCGCGCTGTGGGACCTGGTGTGGGCGGGCATCGTCACCAACGACACCCTGGCCCCGCTGCGCGCCCTCGTCGCCGGCGGCGGCACGGCCCACGCACCGCGTCGCGCCGCGCCGCGCGGCCGCTACGCCCGGATGCGCTCGGGCAGGCCGGACATGCCCAGCCGCACCGGTCCGCCGACGGTCGCCGGCCGCTGGTCCCTCGCCGTCGTCCCGGCCACCGACCCGACCCGCCGGGCGCACGCCCGCGCCGAGGCGTTCCTGGAGCGCCACGGCGTGCTGACCCGGGGCGCCCTGGACACCGAGCGCGTCACCGGCGGGTTCAGCGGCGTGTACCGGGTGCTGCGGGCGATGGAGGAGTCCGGCCAGGTGGTGCGCGGCTACGTCGTCGAGGGCCTGGGCGCGGCCCAGTTCGCCGCGCGCGGCGCCGTGGACCGCCTGCGCGCCCTGTCCCGCCCGCCGGGCCAAGAGCACGCGGGCACGCCCGACGCCGTCGTGCTGGCCGCCGCCGACCCGGCCCAGCCGTACGGCGCGGCCCTGTCCTGGCCGGCCCCGGTGGGTGAGGGCAGGCACCGGCCGGGCCGCAAGTCCGGCGCCCTGGTCGTCCTGGTCGACGGGGTGGCGGTGCTGTACGTCGAGCGGGGCGGCCGGTCGCTGCTGTCGTTCACCGAGGACGAGGACGCCCTGCACGCCGCCGCGCGGGCGCTCGGCCGCGCCGTGCGCGACGGGTGGCTGGGCCACCTGGCCGTGCAGCGGGCGGACGGCGAGGTGGCGCTGGGCTCGCGGCTGGCGGACGTGCTCCAGGAGGCCGGGTTCCGCGCCACCCCGAAGGGGCTGCGACTGCGGGCGTGACGCCGGGCACGTCCGGCGGCACGCCCGCGCCCCGTCAGCGGAACAGCGAGCTGTAGGCGTTGAGGGCGGGCTGGCCGCCCAGGTGCGCGTACAGCACCGTCGAATCCCGGGGGACCTCCCCGGTCTCCACCAGCCGGATCAGACCGGCCAGGGACTTGCCCTCGTAGACCGGGTCCGTGATCATCCCCTCCAGGCGGGCGCCGAGCCGCATCGCGTCCACTGTGGACTCGCCGGGCACGCCGTAGACGCCCTCGTGGAACCGGTCGTCCAGGACCACCTCGGACTCGGCCACCTCCACCTCCAGCAGCCCGGCCGTGTTCCGCGCGATGCGCAGCACCTGGTCGCGGGTGGCGTCCGGCTTGGCCGACGCGTCGATGCCGATGACCCGCCGACCGCTCCCGGCGAAGCCGGCGACCATCCCGGCCTGCGTGCTGCCGGTCACCGAGCACACGACGATCGTGTCGAAGCGCACACCCAGCTCCGCCTCCTGCCGCTCGACCTCGGCCGCCCAGCCGGCGAAGCCCAACCCGCCCAGCCGGTGGTCGGACCCGCCCGCCGGGATCGGGTACGGCGTGCCGCCCGCCGCCCGGACGCCCTCGACGGCCTCCTCCCACGCGGGCTTCACGCCGATGCCGAACCCGGCCTCCACCAACCGGACCTCGGCGCCCATGAGGCGCGACAGCAGGATGTTGCCCACCCGGTCGTACACCGCGTCCGGCCAGTCGACCCAGCTCTCCTGCACCAGCACGCACTTCAACCCGGCTCGCGCCGCCGCCGCCGCGACCTGGCGGGTGTGGTTGGACTGCACGCCGCCGATGGAGACGAGCGTGTCGCAGCCGGTGGCCAGGGCGTCGGCGACGAGGTACTCCAGCTTGCGGGTCTTGTTGCCGCCGTAGGCGAGGCCGGAGTTGCAGTCCTCGCGCTTGGCCCACACCGACGCTCCGCCGAGGTGCCGGGTGAGCCGTTCCAGCGGGTGCACCGGCGACGGGCCGAACGTCAGCGGGTACCGGGGGAAGTCGGACAGCGCCATCTCAGTTCTCCTCCAGCAGTTCGAGCAGGGTCGCCCAGTTGCGCTCGACGAGCCGGGACGCCAGGTCGGCGTCCCGGGCGGCGCAGGCGGTGGTGATCTCGTCGTGCATGGCCACCGAGTGGCGACCGGTGGGCGCGGCGAAGCGCAGGCGTTCCAGGCGGCGCACGAGCGGCGTGTAGCGCTCGATCGTGGCGATCACCGCGAAGTTGCCGCTGCGCCGCACGGCCACGGCGTGGAAGTCGTCGTCCGCGGCCAGGGCGGCGGGCACGTCGCCGGTGGCGAGCGCCTGGGCGAACGCCGCGTTGGCCGCGCGCATCCCGTCGAGGTCGGCGGCCGTCAGGGCGGGCACGGCGAGGCGCGCGGCCAGGGCGTGCATGCTCTGGATGACGACCTGCGCGTCCCGCACGGCGGTGGTGTCGAGCGGCGTGACGCGGGTGTAGCTGTGCGGCTTGGTCTCGACCAGGCCCTCGTCGGTCAGCCGGGCCAGCGCCTCGCGCACGGGGGTGCGGGACAGGCCGAGGCGTTCGGCCAGCTCGACGTCCTTGATCGGCGTGCCGGGCGCCAGGTCGCCGCCCAGGATGGCCTCGCGGATCGCGGTCAGCGCCTGGTCCCGGTACAGCGCCCGACTGATATATTGCATATCGGTACTGTAGACGACGGCACCCCCGAGTCACAGGGGCGCCGCCCGGAACCGCGTGTCAGCGGGCGGTCAGCGGGGCGTCAGCACGCAGAACTCGTTGCCCTCCGGGTCCGCCAGCACCACCCACGGCACGTCGCGCTGCCCGACGTCCACGCGCACCGCGCCCGCCGCCTCCAGTCGCGCCACCTCGGTCGCGATGTCGCCGTCGGCGAACGGCGCCGCGTCGAGGTGCACGCGGTTCTTGCCCGTCTTCGGCTCGGCCACGCGGACGAACTCCAGCCACGGTCCGCTGTCCCGCCGCAGCGACGCGCAGTCGTCGTGCTCCCGCACCACCGGCAACCCGCTCACGCCGGCCCAGAAGGCGGCCTGCGCGGTCGGGTCCAGCGCGTCCACGACCACCGCGGCGACCGGCCCGATCCCGGTGTACTCCGCACGCGGCTCCAGCACGCAGAACTCGTTGCCCTCCGGGTCCGCCAGCACCACCCACGGCACGTCGCGCTGCCCGACGTCCGCCCGCACCGCGCCCAGTTCCAGCGCACGCGCCACGATCTCCGCCTGCTCCTCCGCCGACGACGACGCGAGGTCGAGGTGCACGCGGTTCTTGCCCACCTTCGGGTCGGCCACCGGCACGATCACCAACTCCTGCCCGTCCGCCACCGCCACGTCCACCTCGTCGGGGCCCTCGTCGACGACCTCCGTGCGCAGCAGCGACGACCAGAACCGGCCGAGCGCTACGGGGTCGCGGGAGTCCAGGACGACATCGGTCCACCTCGTGGTCATGGACCGAAGGTAACGTCTGCCCCATGGCGGAGTTGGTGCTCGGTCCGGTGCTCAGGCACGTCGACCCCAGGTCGGCCACGCTCTGGGTGGAGACGGACACGGCGTGTGAGGTCGAGATCGCGGGACACCGCGCGGCCACGTTCCAGGTGGGCGAGCAGCACTTCGCCCTGGTCGTGGTGGAGGACCTCGAACCCGGCACGACGATCCCCTACGACGTGCGGATCGGCGGCGACGTGGTGTGGCCGCCGGCGGAGTCGCCGTTCCCCGCGCCGGTGATCCGCACGGGTCCGGTGCGGCGCATGCTGTTCGGCTCGTGCCGCGCGGCGAAGGCGATCCCCAACCCCACGAAGGCCGACAAGCTCGGCGTGGACGCGCTGGACTCGTACGCGCTGCGGATGAAGGACGAGCCGGTCGAGCGGTGGCCGGACGCGCTCGTGCTGCTGGGCGATCAGGTGTACGCCGACGAGCCGACGCCGCGGATCACGGAGTGGTTGGCGGAGCGGCGGCCGGAGCCCGTGGGCGAGGTCGTGTCGTTCCGCGAGTACGCCGAGCTGTACCACGAATCGTGGGCCGACCCGGAGATCCGCTGGCTGATGTCGGTGGTGCCGACGTCGATGATCTTCGACGACCACGACGTGCGCGACGACTGGAACACCTCCCGCACGTGGCGGGAGCAGATGGCGACCAAGAAGTGGTGGCCCGAGCGCATCCGCGCGGGGTTGGCGTCGTACTGGGTCTACCAGCACCTGGGCAACCTGTCGCCGGACGAGCTGGCGCGCGATCCGCTGTACCAGAAGGTGCGCACGACGGGCGGCGACGTGCAGCAGCTCCTGGAGGACTTCGCCGAGGAGGCCGACCGGGAGGTCGACGGCCACAAGTCGACGCGGTGGAGCTACAAGCGCGACTTCGGGCCGATCCGGCTGCTGGTGATCGACACCCGCAGCGGGCGCATCCTGTCCGGGCCGGAGCGGCTGATGGTCGGCAACGGCGAGTTCGAGTGGATCGAGGAGAACGCCACCGGCGACTTCGAGCACCTGCTGATCGGGTCCTCGCTGCCGTGGCTCATGCCGCACGGGTTGAGCCACCTCCAGTCGTTGAACGAGCGCATGGCGGGCCTGCCGGGCCTGCGCGGCCGGATCGGCGAGACGGTGCGCCAGGTGTCGGACCTGGAGCACTGGCCCGCGTTCCGCGCGTCGTTCGAGCGGTTGGCGAGGCTGTTGGAGCGCGTCTCGAAGGCCGAGGACGCGCCGGGCACGGTGTGCGTGCTGTCGGGCGACGTGCACCACAGCTACGCGGCGCGCGCGTCGTTCGCCTCGAAGGTCGACGCCAAGGTCTACCAACTCGTGTGCTCGCCGGTGCACAACGACCCGCCGTGGATCTTCCGCCCCGCGTTCCGCCTGTCGTGGTCGAAGCCGATCGCGCGGTTCCTGCGCTGGTTGGCCGACCGCCGCGGCATCTCGCCGGACCCGGTGGCGTGGCACAAGCTGAGCGGTCCGCACTTCGGCAACTCGGTCGGCATCCTGGAGTTCGAGGGCCGCGAGTCCCGCTTCCGCCTGGAGACCGCGAGGACCGACGGCCTGCACGAGGCGGCGTCGCTCACCCTGTAGCGGCGAGGGGTCCTCCCGGGACGGCGACCGCCCCGGGAGGACCGGCCTACTTCGTGGCCAGCCTCAGCAACGCCCACAGCTGCGCGACCGCGTCGTGGTCACCGCTCGCCGGCGGCAGCTCGCGGTCCGGGATGCGGCCCCACAACCAGCGGTAGACCTGCATCGGCGTGCCGCCGACCCGACCGTCCGCCACCGCGTCCCCGCCGGGCGGCACCAGCCGCGCCGTCGCCGGTTCCGGCCCGGCGACGGCGATCCACGTCCGCTCCCCCGCCCGCACCGCCACCGACCCGGGCCGCGTGCCGCGCACGCCGAGGACGTCCAGCCGGTGCCCCAGCCACAGGGTCAGCACCTCGTCCACCCCGTCCTCGGCGATGTCGTCGTCCACCGGGTCGATCGGCAGCCCGGCCGCCGACTGCACGTCCATGCGGTGCACGGTGGACTCGTGCGCGAGCCGCCGCGCCCAGAACGCGGCCGTCCGCTCGGCGGGCCACCACGTCTCGCAGAAGTCGTCCGGGTCGCGCACCCGCAGCGCCCGCACCAACGCGGGCACGCCGGCGCGCACGTACTCCTCCAGGGGCTGCCCGCGCCCCGGGTCCTGCTGCCACACCAGCGGTTGCCTGCCCTCCCTCAACCAGGTCGACACCATCCGGTAGGTGCTGCCGACGTGCCGTGCCGTCTCCCCCAGGTTCAGGCCGGGGCACGCGGGCACCTGGCGTTCCGGGCGCTGCCCGGCCACCGAGGCGGCCAGGCGTTCGGCCTCCAGCTCGACGACGTCGATCAGGCGGTCGTAGTCGACCAGTCCCCTGCTCACAGTGTTCTGTCCTCGTACATGATCTCGTCGACCAGTTCGGTGAACTGCGCCGCTTGGCGCACGAGGTCGTCGGCCGCTCTCGGCGTGACCCGCCCGGTGATGCCCGCCAGGACGGCCGCGCGCGTCGCCGAGCACTCGGCGAAGTACGCGGCCCACTCGCGCAGCTCCGGCGCGAGCCGGGGCAGCAGGACCCAGACGCTGGTCGGCTTGGCGCGTCCCCGGTGGGGACGGCCCCGCGCCGCCAGCACGGCCGCCGCCGCGCGCATCGCGGCCAGGTACGCCTCCGCGAAACGAGCGGCCGGGTCGGCCTCCCGCCCGGCCTGCGCGAGGCAGGAACGGGCCTGGGCGAGCAGGTGCACCGCCGACGCCGGCGGGAGTGGGAGGCGGGGGAAGGTCGAAGTCATCTCGCGGCCTCCTCGCGGCGTCGGGACGGCGACGACCGCCGCGGGGAGACGGCGGCACTTGGTGGTGGGGCGCTTCCCCCGCCCCACCACCAAGGCATTGCTCGAACAGACGTTCGAGCGCACCAAGACTATCCTGCCGGCCCGGCACTCCTCAACCCGGCAGCGCGTGGTCTCATGAACGGGTGAGCGCACTCGACCACCCCGGCATCCGCAAGGTCTCCGCCGCCCTGGCCGAAGCAGGGCACCACGACGCGGCGAACGGCATCCGCGTGCTGGCCGACGCCGTCCGCACCGCCGCCGCGGCGGCCGAGGCGGTCGGCGTGCCGGTCGGTGCGATCGCCAACAGCCTCGTGTTCGCCGCCGTCCGGGGCGACGAGACCACACCCCTGCTCGTGCTCACCTCCGGCGCGCACCGCGCCGACACCGCCACGCTGGCCGCCCTGGCCGGGGCGGACCGCATCGAACGCGCCACCCCTGACTTCGTCCGGCAGCACACCGGCCAGGTGATCGGCGGCGTCTCGCCGGTCGGCCACCCCGCGCCCATCCGCACCTTCGTGGACGTGGCCCTGGAGCAGTACGACGTGGTGTGGGCCGCCGCGGGCCACCCGCACGCCGTCTACCCCACCACCTACGCCGGCCTGGTCGAGCTGACCGGCGGCACACCCGCCGAGGTGGCGCGGTGACCGCGGCACCGTCGCAACGGCTGGTCGAGCTGTCCCCGCGCGAGCTCAACGCCCGCCTCGGCGAGGCCCTGGCGCTGTACGTGAGCGCCATGGACTACCCGGCCGGCACGGCGGAGCAGCGCGCCCCCATGTGGTTGGCGCACATGCTGCGCGAGGGCTGGCGGTGCGTGGTGGCCCTGGGCGAGGAGGACGAGCTGATCGGCATCGGCTACGGCTACCGCGGCTCGGTGGGCCAGTGGTGGCACGAGCAGGTGCGCCACGGCCTGACCACCGTCGCCGGGCCGGGCGCGGTCGAGGAGTGGATGCGCGACTACTTCGAGCTCACCGAGCTGCACGTCCTGCCGCGCGCCCAGGGCCGCGGCGTCGGCGAGCAGCTGCTGCGCAACCTGCTGGCGGGCGTGCCGACGTCACGCGTCCTGCTGTCCACCCCCGAGGGCCCGAGCAAGGCGTGGCGCCTCTACCGGCGCATGGGCTTCGCGGACGTGCTGCGGCACTACCAGTTCACCGGCGACCCGCGCCCCTTCGCGGTCCTGGGCCGCACCCTGCCGATCGACCGGGACGACTAGGACAGCGGGACGACCAGGACAGCGGGCCGGCCGGACGGCTAGAACGGCGACACGAACCCGGTGGCCTTCAGGTACCTGCCGGCGTTGAGCCCCTCGATGCTGCGCAGCTTCGAGTAGACGACCCGGTCGCCGAAGTTCCCCTCGACCGTCCGCACGTGCGTGGCCTTGCGCCCGGTCCGGTCGTACTTGACCTCGACCACCAGCCCCACGTGCGCGTGGAAGTCGGGGAAGTTGCCGTACACGACGGCGTCACCCGGCTCCACGTCCCGCTCGGAGATGTCCTTCCAGCGGCCGGTGGTCTTGCCCCACTTCTGCCAGTACGTCGCCCAGTGGCCCTGCTCCAGCACGGACGCGCCGGGGGCGGGCCGCATCGACGGCTTGTCCACCACGCCCGCGGTCGCCCACGCCCAGTTGACGAAGACGCCGCACCACTCGGCGGGGCGCAGGACGCCGGGTTCCACGTCCCGGTACTTCTCCGGGTAGAAGTTGCCGTTGCCCTCGCGCTGGCCGACCTCGCGCAGCGCGTGGTCGACGATGTCCTGCCGGATGCGCCACTGCGCCTGGTCGCCCACCCCGGGCTGCGCCTGTGCGGGAGCAGCGCCGAGCAGCACCAGCGCGACCGCCAACGCCCCGAGCGCCGCGCGCCTCGTCCGTCCGCCCACGGGTCCCCCCTCGCTCGTCCACAGGACATCAAACACCGGAACCGGTGACCTGCGCGTGAGGCCACCGGTTCCGATCGAATCAGAACGTCACAGTTCCGCCAAGCGCTCGCGCAGCGTGTCCAGGCCCATCGCGCCCATCTCCAGCGCGTCCTTGTGGAACACCTTCAGGTCGAACGAGGACCCGTGCCGCGCGCGGGCGTCGTCGCGCGCCGCCAGCCACAGCCGCTCGCCGAGCTTGTACGACGGGGCCTGGCCGGGCCAGCCCAGGTAGCGGTCGATCTCGTCGCGCACGTGCGCCGGGTCGGTGATCGTGCGGGTGAGCATGAACTCCAGGCCCAGCTCCGGCGTCCACCGCTCGCCCTCGTGGAAGCCGGTGCCCCTCGGGATCTCCAGCTCCAGGTGCATGCCGATGTCGATGATCACCCGGGCCGCGCGGAACAGGTGGGCGTCGAGCATGCCCAGCAGGTCGCCGTCGTCCTCCAGGTACCCCAGCTCGCGCATCAGCCGCTCGGCGTACAGCGCCCAGCCCTCGCCGTGCCCGGAGACCCAGCACAGCAGCCGCTGGAAGTCGTTGAGCTTCCCGGCCTGGTAGACCGCCGTCGCGACCTGGAGGTGGTGGCCGGGCACGCCCTCGTGGTAGACGGTCGTGACCTCGCGCCAGGTGGAGAACTCCTGCTTGTCGTCCGGCACGGACCACCACATGCGACCCGGCCGGGAGAAGTCCGGCGTCGGGCCGGTGTAGTAGGCGCCCACGCCGCCGCCGGGCGGCGCGATGCGGCACTCCAGCGCCATCAGCTCGTCGGGCAGCTCGAAGTGCACGCCCCGCACGTCCCGGAGGGCCTTGTCGGACAGCTCCTGCATCCACGACCGGAGGCCGTCCTTGCCGTGCACCAGGTACCGCGGGTTCGCGTCCAGCGCCCCGGCGGCCTCGGCGAGCGAGGCGCCCGGCTTGATCCGGCCCGCGACCTGCTTCATCTCGGTCTCGATGCGGGTGAACTCCGCCCAGCCCCACTCGTAGGCCTCGGCCAGGTCCAGCTTCGACCCGGTGAAGTAGCGCGACTGGAGGCGGTACACGTCCTCGCCGACCGCGTCCTTCTCCGGGGCCCGGGGCGCCAGCTCGGCCCGCAGGAACGCCGCCAGGTCCCCGTACGCCGAGGCGGCGGCCTCCGCGCCGGCCAGCAGCTCCGTCCGCAGCGCGCCGTCACCGGGGGCGCCCGCGACGAAGTCGGCGAAGAACGACGACTGCCCGCCGCGCCCGGCCCACGTGTCGCACTGCTCGGCGACCCGGGTGACCTGGCGCAGGGCCGAGACCCGCCCCTTGTCCGCGGAGGACGCCAACCCGGCGCGCAGGTCGGCCAGCGCCCGCGGCACCGCCTTGAGCCGCTCGGCGATCACGGCCCAGTCGTCCGGGGTCGCGGTGGGCATCTGGTCGAACACCTCGCGCAGCGACTGCACCGGACTGGCGATGACGTTGAGGTTGCCCTCCACCAACCCGGCCTCGTGCAGCTCGACATCGAGCCCGACCCGTTCCAGGAACACGGCCTTCGCGTCGGCCTCGGACTTGTCCGCGGGCTCCGCCGCCTCCACCGCGGCCAGTGCCTTGCGGGCCAGTTCCTCCCGGGCCGCGTGCCCCTCGGGCGAGTAGTCGGGCAACCGGTGGTCGTGGCCGGGCAGGCCGATGGACGTGGCGATCAGCGGGTCCGCCGCCGCGTAGTCGGCTACGAACTGGTTGCTGATGCCGTGCACGCCGGCCGAGGAGGTTGACATGCGCCGCACGTTACCTGCGGCCCCTGTACCACCGACAGGTATTTAGCGAGGCTCACGATTACGGACCACAGGTCAACTTTTGACGGCAGCCGGCAGGATGACCGCGTGTCCAGGGCCTCCGCGCTCCTCCTCCCGGTTCTCCTCCTCGCGCTGCTGTCGCTGACGGGGTGCGTCCGGCTGCACGCCGCCATGGCGTTGTCGCAGGACGACCGCGTGTCGGGCGAGATCACCGCCGCCACGCCACCCACCCGGGACAACGACCCGGGCCCCCAGCTGAAGGTGCCGGACGAACTGGCCGGCCGCGTCACGACCAAGCCGTACGCCGCCGACGAGTACGTGGGCACCCAGGTGTTCTTCAGCGGCCTGACGTTCGACGAGGTCCGGGCCCTGTCGATCGCGACCAGCGCCTCCTCCAGCCGCTACCAGCTGAACTTCCGCCGCTCCGGCGACCTGGTGACGCTGTCCGGCTCGGTGGACCTGACCCAGGTCCCGCCGGAGCGGGCCGACATCCAGGTCAAGATCAGCTTCCCGGGTGAAATCATCGACACGAACGGGCGAGAAGAAGACAACGCCACGATCGCCTGGGCGCCCAAACCGGGCCAGGCGTCGATGCTGAACGCCACCGTGCGCTACGCCGGGGCGAACTCCGTGTCGTACTTCGGCTGGACCATGCTGGTGGCCGGCCTCACCGGCGGCGCGGCCCTGATCGTCGTGGTGCTCGCGGCGGTCGCCCACCGCCGGAACGCGGTCGCCTGACGCGCCGGGTCCTGTCACACCACCGGCCGCCGTCTCGTCCTCCCCACATGAGGATGAACTTCGCCGAGGTCGCCCCCCGTGCGTACAAGCTGATGATCGCCCTGAACACCTACACCACCGAGCACGTCGACCACACGCTCCTCGAACTGGTGAAGCT
The DNA here is from genome assembly GCF_031455225.1 of Saccharothrix longispora. GTDB lineage: Bacteria > Actinomycetota > Actinomycetes > Mycobacteriales > Pseudonocardiaceae > Actinosynnema > Actinosynnema longispora. The sequence continues at coordinate 8,243,583 of NZ_JAVDSG010000001.1, read as the reverse complement.
GCGCGCGTCGGTCCTCAACGGCTGCGCGTTCTGCGTCGACATGCACACCCAGGACGCGCTCAAGGCGGGCGAGAACCCCCAGCGCCTCTTCGCGGTCTCCGTGTGGCGCGAGTCGCGGTTCTTCAGCGACACCGAGCGGGTCGCCCTCGAACTGACCGACGCCGTGACGCGCCCGGGCGAGCACGGGGTGCCCGACGACCTCTGGGAGCGGGCGTCGAAGGCGTTCACCGAGAAGGAGCTGGCCGACCTGCTGGCGCTGATCATCAGCATCAACGGCCTGAACCGCCTCGGCGTGACCCTCGACTCGGCCACCGAGCGGCACCTGCACGCCTAGGGCGGCCACGCCCGGCACGGTCCCGGTCGGGGTGCCGTCACCACGACACCCCGGCCCCGGCTCACGCCCTGGCGGGCACCAACCCCAGCCGCCCGACGACCTCGCGCGTCGCCTTCGACCGGTTGAACGTGTAGAAGTGCAGCGCCGGCACGCCCTCGGCCAGCAACCGCTCCCCCATCTCCGTCACCAGGTCCACCCCGGCCTCGCGGAACGCCGCCGCGTCACCCGCCAGCGGCTCCAGCCGCCGCGCCACGGCGGGCGGCAGCGGCGCCCCCGACAGCTCCACCGTCTTGGCCAGCGTCCGCGGTGTCGTCAACGGCATCAGCCCCGGCAGCAACGGCGTGTCGCAGCCCACCGCCCGCACCCGGTCGCGCAGCCTCAGGAAGTCGTCCACGTCCAGGAACAGCTGCGCGATGGCGAAATCCGCCCCCGCCCGCAGCTTGCGCACCAGGTACCGGGTGTCCTCGTCCAGGTCGGCCGACCGCGGGTGCCCGTAGGGGAACGCCGACACGCCCACGCAGAAGTCGCCCAGCTCCCGGCACAGCCGGACCAACTCCTCCGCGTACGTCAGCCCGTCGGGGTGCGGCACCCACTCGCCGTTGGGGTCGCCGGGCGGGTCGCCGCGCACCGCCAGGATGTTCCGCACGCCCACCGCCGCGTACCAGCCGATCACGTTCCGCAGCTCGGCCACCGAGTGGTCGACGGCAGTCAGGTGCGCCATCGGCACCAGGGTCGTCTCCTGCACCACGCGCCCGGTGGTCCGGATGGTCCGGTCGCGCGACGAGCCGCCCGCCCCGTACGTGATGGACACGAACGCCGGGTCGAGGGCCTCCAGCTCGCGGATCGCGCGCCACAGCACGGTCTCGTCCGCCGCGTCCCGGGGCGGGAAGAACTCCACGGAGAACACGGGGGAGCCCCCGCTCAGGCGTTCGACCACCGACGTCATGCCACCAGCCTAAAGGCACATCCACAGCGTGGAAGGAGGCTTTCACCAGATGGGACCAGCGGAACAGCAAGCAGGGATCAGCGGGGCGTCCCCCCACCCGGTTGGGCCCCCCGAACCGGCAGAGGCGACGATAGGCGGGTGCCGCTCCACCCGCTGGACCTAGAACTGCCCAAGCACGTCGACGAGGCGTTGGCAGGTTACCTCGCCGACCGCCGGGCCCTCGGGGCCCGCATGGAGGAGAGCTTCACCGGCGCGGTCGACGCGCTGGCCGACTTCGTCCTCGGCGGCGGCAAGCGCATCCGGCCGACGTTCGCCTGGTGGGGCTGGCGCGCCGCGGGCGGCGACCCGGAAAGCCCGGAAGCGGCGGCCGTGCTCACCGCGGTCAGCTCCCTCGAACTGATCCAGGCGTGCGCCCTGGTGCACGACGACCTGATGGACGCCTCCGAGACGCGCCGCGGCATGCCGACCGTGCACGTCCGCTTCGCCGCGCAGCACCGCGCCGAGGACTGGCTCGGCGCGCCCGAGCGCTTCGGCCTGGCCGCGGCCGTGCTGATCGGCGACGTCGCGCTCGCCTGGGCCGACGACATGCTCTTCGCGGCGGGCCTGCCCACCGACGCGCTCCAGCGCCTCAGCCTGCCGTGGCGGGACATGCGCACCGAGATGCTGGCCGGCCAGTACCTCGACGTGCTCACCCAGGCCCGGGGCGACTCCTCCCCCGACGCCGCGCTGCGCATCGACCGCCTCAAGACCGCCGCCTACACCGTCGAACGCCCGCTGCACATGGGCGCGGCCATCGGCGGCGGCTCCCCCGCCCTCGTCGACGGCCTGCGCGCGTTCGGCCGGGACATCGGCGTGGCGTTCCAGCTGCGCGACGACCTGCTCGGCGTGTTCGGCGACCCGGCCGTCACCGGCAAGCCCGCGGGCGACGACCTGCGCGAGGGCAAGCGCACCCTCCTCGTCGCCCTGGGCATGCAGCGCGGCGCGGACGTGCTGCACGAGGCGCTGGGCCGCCCCGACCTGGACGCCGCCACCGTCGACGAGGCCCGCGCGCAGCTCCGCGACGTCGGCGCGGTCGACGCCGTCGAGCGGCGGATCACCGAGCTGACGGCGTCCGCGCTGAGCGCCCTGCACGCCGCGCCCGTCGCCGAACCCGCCGCCGAGCGCCTCGCCGAACTGGCGGTCAGCGCCACGAAGCGGACCCGCTGAACGATGCCCCCACGCACGACGCGGACGCGCACCGTCACCGGACCCACCGACCACGTGGTCGTGGTGGGCGCGGGCCTCGCGGGCCTGTCCGCGGCCCTGCACCTGCTCGGCGCGGGCCGCCGCGTCACCGTGGTCGAGCGCGACGCCGTGCCCGGCGGCCGGGCCGGGCGGCTCGACCTCGGCGGTTACCGCTTCGACACCGGCCCCACCGTCCTGACCATGCCCGAGCTGGTCGACGAGGCCCTGCACGCGGTGGGCGACTCGCTGCGCGACCGGCTCGACCTGCTCCCCGTGGACCCGGCCTACCGGGCCAGGTTCGCCGACGGCTCCGTTCTCGACGTGCACGCCGACGCGGACGCCATGGAGGCCGAGGTGCGCCGGTTCGCCGGTTCGCGCGAGGCGCTGGGCTACCGCGACCTCCGCCGCTGGCTGACCGAGCTGTACCGGGTGGAGCGCGACGCGTTCATCGGGGCGAACTTCGACTCGCCGCTGTCCCTCCTCACCCCCCAGCTCGCCCGGCTCGCCGCGCTGCGCGGGTTCGGCCGCCTCGGCCCGTCCGTCGCCCGGTTCCTGCACGACGAGCGGCTGCGACGCGTCTTCTCCTTCCAGTCCCTGTACGCGGGCGTGCCGCCCCGCCGCGCGCTCGCCGCCTACGCCGTGATCGCCTACATGGACACCGTCGCGGGCGTCCACCACCCGCGCGGCGGGATGCGGGCGCTGCCGGACGCCCTCGCCGCCGCGGCGACCGACGCGGGAGCGGACCTGCGGTACCAGACCCAGGTGGCGTGGCTGGAGCGGATCGGCGGCCGGGTGACCGCCGTGCGCACCACCCACGGCGAGCGCATCCCGTGCGACGCGGTCGTGCTCACCCCCGACCTGCCCGCCTCCTACCGGCTGCTCGGCCACCAGCCGCGCCGCCCGCTGCCGATCACCTGGTCCCCCTCCGCCGTCGTGCTGCACGCGGGCGTGCCGCGCACCTGGCCCGAGCTGGCCCACCACACGATCTTCTTCGGCGACGCGTGGGACCGGACGTTCGACGAGCTGACCCGCCGCGGCACGCTGATGAGCGACCCGTCGCTGCTGGTCACCGCCCCGCCCGACGAGGGTCAGGGCATGTTCGTGCTGGCCCCGGCGCCGAACCTGCGCACCGGCCCGATCGACTGGGAGCGCGTCGGCCCGGCCTACCGGGACGAACTCGTCGGCGTCCTGGAACGACGGGGCCTGACCGGGTTCGGCGATTCGATCGAGGTGGAGCAGCTCGTCACCCCGCGTGACTGGGCCGGGATGGGCCTGGTCGCCGGCACCCCGTTCTCCGCGGCGCACACGTTCGCGCAGACCGGGCCGTTCCGGCCGCGCAACCTCGTGCTCGACAACGCGGTGCTGGCGGGCTGCGGCACCACGCCGGGCGTGGGCGTGCCGCCGGTGCTGATCTCCGGGAAGCTCGCCGCGCAGCGGATCACCGGCCAGGGCGCCGGCTCCCGCCGGCACCTCCCGCTGTCGTCCCGGGTGCACGCGCGCTCCTGACGGGCTCCCCCGCCTCACCCGAACCGGATGAACGCCCACGTCGAATACTCCATGTGGTCACTCGCCCGGGTGAGCGCCACGTGCGAGGATCGCTCCGGGTGTTACGAGCCTGTCACCAGGTTGGACCATCACGTGCCGCTCCCTCCTGGGCTTGTGCAACGATGTTCCCGCGATGGCCGCGACCCCGTCCCCTCCCCGATCGAGCGCCGCACCTGTCGAGCCGGTGCGGTCGTCGGCTACCCAGGCGCGGGATCGACCGGACCCCGGCGGCATCCCCATCCGCACGATCCTGCTGGGCGTGGCCGGCGTCATGCTGGTCGCGCTGGGCGGGACCGGCGCGGGCGCGATCCTCAAGCGCGACCCGCTGCTCACCGACACCTCGCTGAGCTGGATCAGGTACGGCCACGGCCACGACCTGGCCACCGCCGTCCTCTACATCGGCCTCGGCATGGTGATCTGGTCGTGGATCAGGCTCGGCCGGATGGTCCGCAACGGGCACGTGGGCAGCGCCGCCGTGCTCACCGCGATCGTCGCCTGGACCCTGCCGCTCCTGTTCGCGCCACCGCTGTTCAGCAAGGACATCTACAGCTACCTCGCCCAGGGGCAGATCGCGCTCAACGGCCTGGACCCGTACTCGGTCGGCCCGGCGGTGCTCCAGAGCCCGCTGTCGGACAACGTGAGCTGGGTGTGGCAGAACACGCCCGCGCCCTACGGGCCGCTGTTCCTGATGCTCGCCGAGGGCGTCGTCTGGTCCACCGGCGCGAGCGTGATCGGCGGCGTCGTCGTCATGCGGTTCGTGCTGGCGTGCGGCCTGTTCCTGCTCTGCTGGGCGCTGCCGGGCCTCACCCGGCACCTGGGCGGGCGGCCCGCGACCGCGCTGTGGGTGGCCGCGGCGAACCCGCTGATGCTCGTGCACCTCATCGGCGGGGCCCACAACGACCTGCTCATGGTGGGCCTGCTGGCCGCCGGCGTGCTGCTCGTGCTCGACCGCAGGCACGTCCTGGGGCTGGCCGTGGTGACGCTCGCGTTCGCGGTGAAGGCCACGGCCGCGGTCGCCCTGCCGTTCCTCATCCTCGTCTGGGCGCGGCGGCTGCACGGGTCGCGCACGGCCCAGCTCGGCAAGGCCATCGCGGGCGGCGTGGCCGTGTTCGTCGCCGTGTTCGCCGCCACCACCCTGGTCTCGGGGCTGGACCTCGGCTGGATACCCGCGCTCAGCTCGTCGTCCACGATCGTGAACTGGCTGTCGCTGCCCAGCGCGGTCGGCGACTTCGCGCACACCGTGGTCGACTCGTTCGTCCGGGTCGAACCGGGCTGGTTCATGACGATCGCGCGCGGCCTCGGGGCGCTGCTGCTCGTCTACATCGCGTGGCGGCAGTGGTGGGCGGCGCAGGACGGCGGCCCGGACGCGGTGCGGCGGGCCGCGATCACCATGCTGGCCGTCGCGCTGCTGTCCCCCGCCACGCTGCCCTGGTACTTCAGCTGGCCGCTGGTGATGGCGGCGGCGTTCCACTGGTCCGGGACGGCCCTGAAGGCCGGCGCGTTCTTCTCCGTGTGGATGCTGCTGGTCACCTACCCCAACGGCGACACGGCGCTGTACTCGTGGGGCTACCTGGCCTGCACCGCGCTGGTGTCGGCGCTCGCGTGCGCCTCGCTGACCCGACCCGACCCGCTGAAGCTGTCGAGCCGGTACACGTGACCGGGCGCGGGTGAGCACCGGAACGCGTCGTCCGGGCGACCCGGGGTGGGGCCGCCCGGACGACGATCGTCCCGGTCGAGGGGGAGGAGCGTTCCTAGAAGCCCATCGCCTGGGCGCGCCGCTTCACCTCACGGCCGCGGTCGCCGCGCAACGCCTCGATGGGCGTGCCCGGCAGGGTCTCGTCCTCGGTGAACAGCCACCGGAGGATCTCTTCGGTCGAGTAGCCGGAGTCCCGCAGCACCGTGATGGTGCCGGGCAGCCCCTTCACCACGCCTCCGGCGGCGAGGAAGTCGGCGGGGACGACGAGGACCCCGTTCCGGCGCTCCGCGAGGAGTTGACCGTCGCGCAGCAGCTGGTGGACACGGTTGATCGGCAGGCCAAGGCGCTCGCCGACCTCGGGGAGGTCGAGGACCTCGAGGTCGGGAGCCAGCACATCCGCAGCGGCAGGAATCGCACTCACGTGCGTCACGATGCCACAACGCCGGGAGCAACGCCCTGCGCCAACCGGGTGGTGGGGGTGCACCTGCGGGTCACCTCGCGGACACCCCCTGTTTCGTGCGACTTTGACGCGGACCCCACACGCGCGCGTGCGACGATTCGGCACACAGCTCCGATCGGCACCACCCCACCGTACGATCCACGGCTGTGGAAAGGTCGGCGACGAACGTGATCGGCGGGCTGCTCGAACAACGCTACCGGGTCGGTGCCCTGGTGGCCCGGGGCGGCATGTCCTCCGTGTACCGCGGTGTGGACACCCGCCTGGAGCGCGCCGTGGCCATCAAGGTCATGGACCCGAGGTTCTCCGCGGACCCGCAGTTCGTCGCGCGGTTCGAGCGCGAGGCGCGAGCCGCGGCGAAGCTGCACCACCCCGGTGTCGTGCAGGTGCACGACCAGGGCGTGGACGAGGACCGGGTCTTCCTGGTGATGGAGCTGGTCGAGGGCGGCACGCTGCGCGACCTGCTCAACGAGCGCCGCGTGCTCGACGTGCCGCTGGCGCTGACCGTGCTGGAGAAGGTGCTCTCGCCGCTGGCCGCGGCCCACCGCGCCGACCTCGTGCACCGCGACGTGAAGCCGGAGAACGTGCTGATCGGGCGCGGCGGCGCGGTGAAGGTCGCCGACTTCGGCCTGGTGCGGGCGGTGTCCACGGCGGGCGTGACGAGCGACTCGGTGATCCTCGGCACGGTCGCCTACCTCTCGCCCGAGCAGGTCACCACCGGCAACACGGACGCCCGCAGCGACGTGTACTCGGCCGGCGTCCTGCTGTACGAGATGCTGACCGGCACGCCGCCGTACGTGGGCGACAACGCGATCTCCGTGGCGTACCGGCACGTGAACGACGAGGTGCCGCCGGTGCCGGACGTGCCGGCCGAGGTGGCGGAGCTGGTGCGCCGGGCCACCCGCAAGGAGCCCTTCCTGCGGCCCGCGAACGCCGAGTCGTTCCTGGCCGAGGTGGAGGCCGTGCGCGCCCGGCTCGGCATGGTGAGCGCCGACGTGCCGGTGCCCGCCGCGGCGTCGCCCGCCGACCCCGCCGCCGAGGCCGGGCCCTCCGCGGACGGGCGGACCGTCCTGCACCCGATCACGCCCCAGCCGACGGCCTTCGTCGAACCGGGCACCCGGCAGATCCCCGCGCCCGGCCCCGCCGAGCAGACCGTGCGCGTGCAGCCGGTGCGGGTCGGTGCCGCGGTGGGCACGGCGTTCGCCGACCCGACGGTGCCCGTGCACCGGCCCAACCCGCTCGTCACGCCCGCCACCGGCCCGCAGGGCACCCGGGCGATCCCGCGCGGCGCGTTCCAGCCCGTGCCACCCGTCGAGGCGCCCCGGACGGCCCCCAGGCCGAGGCCGCGCCCCCGGCGTGCGCCGAAGAAGAAGACGCCCGAGCAGCTCCAGGCGGAGATGCAGGCGCGCGGCAAGCGCCAGCTCATCACCGTGATCAGCGTCGTCGCGGTCGCCACCCTCCTCGTGGGCGTCACCACCTGGTGGTTCACGATCGGCCGGGTCACCAACGTGCCCGAGCTGGTCGGCCAGCGGGAGGACACCGCCATCGCGCTGATCACCGGCGCCTCGCTCAAGCACACCGTGCGCCGGGAGAACAGCGACACGGTGCCCGCGGGCGAGGTGATCAGCGCCGACCCGCCGGCGGGCACCGAGACCACGCGGGGCGAGCTGGTGCGGGTCGTGGTGTCCGCGGGCAAGCCCGTGGTGCCGCAGGTGCAGTCCGGTGTCGAGGTGGCGGCGGCCGAGCAGGAGATCAGGTCAGTCGGGCTGCAACCGAAGGTCGACCCCACCAAGGAGTCGTTCAGCGACCGCGTGCCCAAGGGCAAGGTCGTGACGCTCGACCCGGCCCCCGGCACGCCGGTGCCGATCGGCTCGACCGTGTCGATCGTGCTCAGCAAGGGCCCCCAGCCGAAGCCCGTGCCGAGCGTCACCGGCAAGTCGAAGGACGAGGCGTTCGGCGAGCTGTCCGCGGCAGGGTTCGACCCGGTGGAGGGGCCGGCCGAGTTCTCCGAGTCCGTCGACGCGGGCAAGGTCGTGCGCACCGACCCGGGCGCGGGCTCGAACGTGTCGGGCACCGACCGGCGGGTGACCGTGTTCCTGTCGAACGCGGTGACCGTGCCGCAGGTCGAGGGCAAGCGGGTCAAGGAGGCCAAGGAGGCGCTGGAGAAGGCCGGCCTCAAGGTGGACGTGCAGTTCAACGGCCGCGACCGGGCCAAGGTCGTCAACCAGTCCGTGCGCGCCGGTCAGCGCGTGCCCAAGGACACCCAGATCACCCTGATCGCGCTCTAGCCGACCCCGGTACGCGCGGCGGCCCCCGACCTCGTGAGGTCGGGGGCCGCCGCGCGTACCGGGGTCGGGATCAGCTGCGCAGCATCTCCGCGACGAGGAACGCCAGCTCCAGCGACTGCTGGGTGTTCAGGCGCGGGTCGCACGCGGTCTCGTAGCGGCCCGCGAGGTCCAGGTCGGAGATCTCCTGCGCGCCGCCGAGGCACTCGGTGACGTCCTCGCCGGTCAGCTCGATGTGGATGCCGCCGGGGTGCGTGCCGAGGCGGCGGTGCACCTCGAAGAAGCCCTGGACCTCGTCGACGATCCGGTCGAAGTGCCGGGTCTTGTAGCCGGTGGACGACTCGTGCGTGTTGCCGTGCATCGGGTCGCACTGCCAGATGACCTGGTGGCCGGAGGCGGTGACCTTCTCGACGATGGGCGGCAGCACGTCGCGCACCTTGCCGTTGCCCATGCGGCTGATCAGCGTGAGCCGGCCCGCCTGGTTGTGCGGGTCGAGGCGCTCGACGTACTCGACGGCCATCTCCGGCGTCGTCGTCGGGCCGATCTTCAGGCCGATCGGGTTGGACAGCAGCTCGGCGAACGCGATGTGCGCGCCGTCCAGCTGCCGGGTCCGCTCGCCGATCCACAGGAAGTGCGCCGAGAGGTCGTACAGCCGCGGCTGCCGCTCGTCGGTCGCGTCCAGGCGCAGCAGCGCCCGCTCGTAGTCGAGCAGCAGGGCCTCGTGCGAGGCGAAGATCTCGGTGGTGTGCAGCGACGTGTCGCTCACGCCGCACGCCGACATGAACCGCAGGCCCCGGTCGATCTCGCCGGCCAGCGCCTCGTACCGCTCGCCCGCCGGCGAGGTGCGCACGAAGTCCTTGTTCCAGTCGTGCAGGCGGTGCAGGTCGGCCATGCCCGCGCTGGTCATGGCGCGCAGCAGGTTCATCGCCGCGGCCGCGTTGGCGTAGGCGCGGATCATGCGACCCGGGTCCGGCACGCGCGCCTCGGGCGTCGGGACCAGCGAGTTCACGATGTCGCCGCGGTAGGACGGCAGGCCGAGCGCGTCGATGCCCGACGAGCGCGGCTTGGCGTACTGGCCCGCGATGCGGCCGATCTTCACCACCGGCAGGCTCGCGCCGTAGGTGAGCACGACGGCCATCTGGAGCAGGGTCCGGATGTTCGCGCGGATGTGCGGTTCGGTGTTGTCCGCGAACGTCTCCGCGCAGTCGCCGCCCTGCAGCAGGAACGCCTCGCCGCGGGCGACCTCGGCGAGGTTGTCGCGCAGCCGGTCGATCTCGGCGGGCACGGTGATGGGCGGCACGCTCTCCAGCACGGCGCGCACGCGGCGCACCTGCTCCGCGTCCGGCCACTCCGGCTGCTGCGCGGCCGGGCGGACCAGCGCGTCGTCGAGCCGGTCGCGAAGCTCGGGCGGGAGGGGCGGAAGCTCGGGAAGCGTGTCCACGGGCACGTCCACGGTCCAGTTCACACGTTAAAGATAGCCGTCCACATGGAGAGACGGACCCGGGTCCGGCTGTGCATGATGTGGCCCATGCCCGACACCCGATTGGATGACGACACTGCGGCGCGCCTGCTGGCGACCGCGGTGGAGAACGTGCGCCGGGACCACCCCGTGCACTGGAACCACGTCGTCTCCTCCGACGCCGACCTGGTCCCGCAGCGGGTGCTGCACCCGATCTTCGCCGGGTCGTTCGACTGGCACTCGTGCGTGCACCAGACCTGGTTGGCGGTCCGGCTGCTGCGGGTGCGGCCCTCCGTGACGGGTGCCGACGAGGCGCGCCGGACGCTCGACGGACTGATCACCCGGGCCAACGCCGAGGTCGAGGCGGCGTTCTTCGACGGGCCGGGCGGCGGGTTCTGGGAGCGGCCCTACGGATGGGCGTGGCTGCTGGTGCTGGACGCGGAGCTGCGCACGTGGGGCTCGCCGTGGGCGGCTGGGCTGGCGCCGTTGAGCACGGTGCTGCGTGACCGTTATCTCGTGAAGGTGGCCGGGTCGCGGCTGCCGGTGCGGACCGGGACGCACGGCAACACCGCGTTCGCGACGGGGCTGGTGCTCGACGCGGCGCGCGCGGTGGGCGACTCGGAGCTGGCGGCGGCGTGCGCGGGGGCGGCGCTGCGCTGGCACCGCGAGGACGCCGGGTACGGCGGGTTCGAGCCGGACGCGTCCGACTTCCTGTCCCCGGCGCTGACCGAGGCCGACCTGATGCGGCGCGTGCTTCCGGCGGACGAGTTCACCGCGTGGTTCGAGGCGTTCCTGCCGGACCTGGAGGAGGCGCGCTGGAAGGTGCTGCGCGAGCCCGTGCCGGTGGACGACCCGGGCGACCCGCACGGCTCCCACCTGGTCGGCCTGGCCCTGTCCCGCGCCTGGCAGTGGCGTGCCGTGGCCGAGGCCCTGCCGCCCGCCCACCGCTACGCCGACCTGGCCCGCACCGCCGCGGCCGAGCACCGCGCCGCCGGCCTCCGCCACGTCTTCGGCCACGGCTACTACGCCGAGCACTGGCTGGGCACGTTCGCCGCCTACCTGCACCTGAACGCCTTCACCCCCTGACCCGGACTTAGGACACACGGGCCCTGAACGCACGACTCGCCCGGCCTGGACTTACGACACGCGCGTGTCGTAAGTCCGGGACCCGCGTGTCGTAAGTCCGGGTCGGGCGTGTCGTGCGTTCAGGCCCCCCGGACCTGGGGTTCGGGGGGCCTGAGCGGGGAGGCGGGGTTTAGCCGAAGAAGACTTCGGCTTCCTGGTAGCGCTCCAGCGGGACGGTCTTCAGCTCGGCGGTCGCCTCGGCGAGCTTGACGCGGACGATGTCCGTGCCCTTCAGCGCGACCATGACGCCGAAGTCGCCCTCGGCGACGGCGTCCACGGCGTGCAGGCCGAACCGGGTGGCGAGCACGCGGTCGTACGCGGTGGGGACGCCGCCGCGCTGCACGTGGCCCAGCACGACCGCGCGGGACTCCTTGCCGGTGCGCGCGGCGATCTCGTCGGCCAGCCAGGTGCCGACGCCGCCCAGCCGCACGTGGCCGAACGCGTCCTTCTCGCCCGAGTGCAGCACCTCGGCGCCGCCCTGCGGGACCGCGCCCTCGGCGACGACGATGATCGGGGCGTACTGGCGCTCGAAGCGGCGCTCCACCCACTCGATGACCTGGTCGACGTTGAACTCGCGCTCGGGCACGAGGATCACGTTCGCGCCGCCGGCGAGGCCGGAGTGCAGCGCGATCCAGCCGGCGTGGCGGCCCATGACCTCGACGACCAGGGCGCGGTGGTGGGACTCGGCCGTGGTGCGGAGCCGGTCGATCGCCTCGGTCGCGATGTGCACGGCGGTGTCGAAGCCGAACGTGTAGTCGGTCGCACCCAGGTCGTTGTCGATGGTCTTCGGCACGCCCACGACGCCGATGCCGTCGTCGGTCAGGCGCTTGGCGACACCCAGGGTGTCCTCGCCGCCGATGGCGATCAGGGCGTCGACGCCGTTCTCCTTGAGCACCTCGCGGATGCGGTCGACACCGCCCTCGACCTTGTACGGGTTGGTGCGCGACGAACCGAGGATCGTGCCACCCCGGGTCAGGATGTCCTCGACGTCGGCGAGCCCGATCGGCTTGGTCAGGTTCTCGATCGGCCCCTGCCACCCGTTGCGGAAGCCCACGATGTCCCAGCCGTGGGCTTCGATGCCCTTGCGGACCACACCGCGGATGACCGCGTTCAGGCCGGGACAGTCGCCACCGCCGGTGAGCACACCAATACGCATTTGCTTAGCCAATCTCTCTCGTGGCGCGGGTCACCCAAGCGTGACACGTGCTGGATCGGTGCAGCAAGGCAGGGTCCACCCACCGGACGTGACGAACGGGAGAACGCCGCGTCAACGCTGGGAGAACCCGCGGCGCAGGCGCTCCAGCTCGATCACCTTCCACCTCGCCAGGTTGTGCCGCGCGTCGGCCAACGCGTCGTGCGCGTCGGCGGGCGGCTGAGGCAGGCGCGGCTTGCCCACGTCCTCCCAGCGCTGCCGGAGGTCGCGGGTGAAGCGCGGCAGGGAGCGGGGCAGCGCGGGCATCGGGCCCCACAGCTGCGCCAGCGCCACGTGGTCGTAGGCCGCGAACCACGCCCACAGCTCGATGTCGTCCCGGTTGGCCTTGGCGCCGCCGAGGAACTCCAGGAGGTCGTTCCTGATCCGCTCCCGGCTGCGCCACACCTGGCTGGAGGGCGGCGGCAGCTGGTTCAGCACGTTCGCCCGCACCCAGGGCCCGGCCTTCGCCGGGTCGAACTCGGTGGACACGGCGTAGAACTCGCGGCCTTCCTCGTCGACCACCCCGATGGAGACGAGGTCGATGGTGACCCCGTCCTCGATGAACTCACAGTCGTAGAAGAACCGCACGCGCACACCCTAGGGGTGCGGTTCGCCGGGGTGCTGGTCAGCCCGCCTTCGTCTCGGGCAGCCGGTCGGGGGGCGCGGGCTTGTCGGCGGCCTTCCCGGCGGAGCCGGGCGCCTCCTTGGCCTTGGCCGCGTAGACGTCCACGTACTCCTGCCCGGACAGCTCCATCAGGGCGTACATGATCTCGTCGGTGATGGACCGCAGCACGAACCGGTCGCCGGACAGCCCTTCGTAGCGGGAGAAGTCCAGCGGCTTGCCGATCTTGATCCGGATCGGGTACGGCTTCCACATCTTCGAGCCGATGGGGTTGGCCTTGTCCGTGCCGAACATCGCGATCGGGATGACCGGCGCGCCGGACTCCAGGGCGATCCACGCGACGCCGACCTTGCCCTTGTAGAGCCGGCCGTCCGGCGAGCGGGTGCCCTCGGGGTAGATGCCGAGCAGCTTGCCCTCGCGCACGATCCGCACGCCGGTGTCCAGGGCCCCCTGGGCCGCCGAGGCGCTCGACCGGTCGATCGGCACCTGGCCGACGCCGGAGAAGAACCAGCGCTGGAAGGCGCCCTTGAGGCCCTTGCCGGTGAAGTACTCGATCTTGGCCGGGAAGGTGACCCGGCGCGACAGCTTGAGCGGGAGGAAGAACGAGTCGGAGACCGCGAGGTGGTTGCTCGCGAGGATGGCTCCGCCCTCCTTGGGGATGTTCTCCGCGCCCTCGATGATCCGGGGTCGGAAGAACAGCTTCAGGAGCGGCCCGAGAAAGATGTGTTTCATCAACCAGTACAGCACCGCTGGGAGCGCCTCCTCGACGTGCTTGATCCCCACGCCAGCCTACGGAGCCGACACCACACGGCACAACGAAGACCCGTGGGGAAGGGGTACGGTCCGTTGATCGGCCACTTGGCGCGATCCGCGACACACCGCGCCGTGGGACGATGGGACCTGGTACCCGCCTGTGAAGGGCCCGGAGGGCTGGAGCACGCCGATGAACTCCCGACGCGACCCGACCGACGGCCCCGAGGACGTGGACGCGACCTTCGCCGAGATCGTGGCGGGGTTGGAACGCGAGGGCGTGGGCAGGCGCGCCTGGTCCGACGACGAGGTGGACGACACCGAGCCGGAGGACGAGGCCGAGCCGGTGAAGCCGACGCGCCCCGAGGGCGGGCCCGCGGTGGCCACCGCCGAGGACGACCCCGACGACGACCCGGACGACCACTACGTGCCGCCGGAGCCGCCGCCGCTGCCCGTGCTGCGGCCGGGGACGATCGCGGCGCTGGTGCTGATCCTGCTGGGCGTGGTGCTGCTGGTCGCACCGGGCCTGTTCGGGTTGACCGGCGCGATCGGGACGCCGTTGGCGCTGGTCGTGATGTGCTCGGGCGCGGGGTGGCTGGTGCTGCGGATGCGCAACGGGCCGCCGCCGGACTCCGGCTGGGACGACGGGGCGGTGCTCTGACCGGCGGCGGCACCCCGACCTGCGGCACCCCGACCTGCGACCCCCGGGCCGGCGGCAGCGCCTCGGGCCGTCAGGAACCCACGGTCAGGCGGATCGTGTAGCCCTCGTCGTCGCGCACCAGCGCCACGTCGCGGCACGTGCGGTGGGTGAGCCACAGGCCGATGCCCGCGCTCGTGGTGTCCGTGGTGGGCACCAGGCCGGCCAGTGGCGACGACGGGCCCGTGCCGCGGTCGGTCACCGCGACGACCAGGCGCGCGCGGCCCGCCCAGGCGCGCACGGACACCGGCGGCTTGCCGTGGCACAGCGCGTTGGTCACGGCCTCGCTGGTCGCGTACACGATGTCGTCGCGCTCGTCCCCGGTCAGCCTGGTGGCCGAGGCCGCTGCGGTCACCGCGTGCCTGGCCTCGGCCGGGGACGGGTCGGTCAGCACCACGGTGGGCGGCACGGCCTGGAGCGGGTCGGGGGCGACGTCGGGCCACGTCCAGGACGCCGAGTACTCGGGGTTGGCGGCGTGCCCGCCGTCCGCGCCCGTCAGGTGCGGGTGGGTGCGCAGCACGTCCACCAGCACGCCCGCCGGGGTCGTGCGCAGGTCGTAGGGGCACAGGCCCCACAGCGGGAACTCGGCGAAGACCTGGTTCACCGCCGCCTCGTAGCGCGCCCACCAGTCCCACGACGCGCCGGTGCCGGGGTGGGGAACGTCACCCACCACGCGGATCTGGGGCGCGCCCGCGTACTCGGCGAACAGCTTGCGGTAGGCGATGATCGCCTCGGTCGGGCGGTCGTACTGCTCGGTGCGCGGCACGAACACGACGCCCGACAGGTCGGACACCGCCTCGCGCAGCAGGCGCTCGTTGGCCGCGCCGCACGCCACCAGCACCGGTTCGCCGTGCGCGACGCCCTCGTCGAGGAAGGGGACGACGAGGTCGCGGAAGCCGGCGTCGCTGCCGTAGAACGCCGTTTCGTGGAAGTAGCCCGCGTGCCCGCTCGGCGCGCCGGTCCTCATGCCGACCCCGACACGTCGGGCGATGACACCGGCCCACAGCCCGGGACACCGCTGGTGCGCATGACGCGACTGTACGCGGAACGCCCGCGGCTCAGCGGGTCCGACCGTTGCGCGCGGTGCGGTCGGCCACGTTCCGGGCGAGCGTCGCCACGCCCACGATGCCCGCGTCGTCGCCGAGCTGCGCGGGCCGGATGCGGGCCAGCGGGCGGTGACCGGCGCCGGTCACCACGGCCGCGTAGTGGTCGCGGGCGTCGTCGAGGAACAGCGGTGCGGACTCCGACACCCCACCGCCGATCACCACGACCTCCGGGTCGTACACGTCCGCGACCAGCGCCAGGCCCTCGCCGAGCCAGCGGGCCAGGTCGGCCACGGCGCGCAGCGCGAGCGGGTCGCCGTCGCGGGCGGCGGCGGCGACGCGCCGGCCGGTGACCGCGCGGGAGTCGCCCAGCGCCTCGCGGGTGAGCAGGGTCGACGCGCCGGGGTGGCGGGCCAGCAGCTCGACCGCGGTGGTGCTCAGCGCCGTGCCGCTGCAGTAGCGCTCCCAGCAGCCGTTCTTGCCGCACGGGCAGGGCCGGCCGCCGGGCACGAGCCGCAGGTGGCCGAGTTCCGGCGCCACGCCGTGCGCGCCGCGGAACACCTCGCCGTCGACGAGCAGCGCGCCGCCGATGCCGGTGCCGATGGCCACCAGCGCGGCCACCCGGGCGCCGCGGGCCGCGCCGAACCGGTGCTCGGCGAGCGCGGCGGCGTTCGCGTCGTGCTCCAGGACGACGGGCATGCCGACGCGGCGGGCGATGCGGTCCGCCACCGGCGCCTGCCGCCACGCCAGGTGCGGCGCGAACCGCACCGTGCGGCGGTCGGAGGCGACGAACCCGGCCACGGCCAGGCCCACCGCCGCCACCCGGTGCCGCGAGGCGACCTCGGCGACGGTCGCGCCGATGGCCTCCTCCAGGGCTTCCTCACCGCTGGGGGTCGCCGCGCGCGCCGTGTCGAGGACCGCGCCGTCGCCGTCGACCACGCCGGCGCGGACGCTCGTCCCGCCGACGTCGACGCCGATGGTCAGCACTGCTGTCCCCGCGCGCGGCGGACCACCGGGATGTGCTGCACGCGCGGCTTCTCCGGGCGCGCCTCCTCCTCGGGAGGGGCGGCCCGCTCGGGTTCGGCGAGCGCGGCGCGCAGCACGGCGATGAGGCCGGCCAGGTGCTCGGCGGCCTTCGAGGCCAGCTCGGAGCCGTCGCCGCGGGCCAGCGCCACGGCGTTGCACACGGGGCACCAGCCGCAGGTGCGCGCGTCGTGCCCGCCGTCACCGGACCGGCCCACGTCCTGCTGGGCGACCCGGTGCAGCCACGGCTGGGCCCTCTCGGCGGCGGCGTCGAGCAGCAGGCGCAGTTCCTCGGCGAGCTTGGTGTCCACGTGCCTCACCGCATCCACAGGTCGGGGTCGGGTTCGAACCGCACGGCCAGCCCGGTGTCGTCCAGCTCCGCGCCGGTCACCAGGCAGCGCTTGAGCAGCGACGGCAGGGCGACGAGCCGGCGGCGGCCGTCCACGGTCACGGCCAGGTCGTCGCCGACCCGGGCCAGGTCCAGTTCGGAGTCGCCCACGGGCAGCGCGACGCGCAGCGTGTACTCCCGCTCGCCGGTCCGCACGACCTCCAGCAGCGGGCCGTCGCCGGCCTCGCCCTCCAGCGGGTCGCGCCCCCGGTAGAGGCCCTCGGCGACGTCCAGCAGGGCGGCCGTGCCGACGGGTTCGGCGGCCCGGTGCCCGACCGTCCGCAGCGCGGCCAGGTCGGCGAGTTCGGCGAGCACGGCGTCCTGCTCGGTGCGGCGGGTGCGCAGCCAGTCGGCGGCCGGGCCGCGGTCGTCGCCGGGGTCCGGGACGACGCGGTTGGCGACGACGCCGTCCACCCGGATGCCCTGGAGGGCGAGCGCCGTCACGGTCCGCCTGGTCTCGGCGGCGACGACCCGTTCGGGGGTCAGCACGAGGCGGACGGCGGTCGTCGGCGAGGTCAGCAGGTCGCGCAGCTGCTCCAGCTCCTCGGCGAGCCTGCCGAGCGCGTCGGCGGTGGCGTCCCACCTCTCCACCGACGTGCTGCCCGCCACGCCGGCGAGCAGGCCGCGCACCACGCGGCGGTGGGTCGGGAACAGCCGCTCCAGGTAGGAGGCGAACGCCTCGGGCAGTGCGAGCAGCCGCAACGTCTCGGCGGTCGGGCCGCAGTCGACGACCACCACGTCCCACGGGCCGCGCTCGGCCAGCCGCCGCACCTCCGACAGCGCCAGCAGTTCCTCGACGCCGGGCAGCACGGTCAGCTCCTCGGCGTCCAGCTCGTCCACGCCGGCGCCGGCGAGCACGGTCCGCAGGTGCCCGCGCAGGTCCCGCCACGCGTCGTCGACCAGCGCGCGGGGGTCGACCTGGGCGGCCCACAGGCCCGCGTCGACCTCGGCGACCTGCCCGGACAGCGGCACGTCGAGCGCGTCGCCCAGGGAGTGCGCCGGGTCGGTGGACACGACCAGCGCCTTGCGGCCACCGGCGGCGAGCGCGGTGGCGGTGGCGGCGGCCAGGGTGGTCTTGCCGACCCCGCCCTTGCCGGTGAACAGCAGCAGCCGGGCGGTCATCTACGCGTTTTCCACCCTGCGCTTGAGTTCCTTGAGCGCGGTGTCCATGATCATCTTCTCGGCCTTGCGGCGGAACAGGCCGATCATCGGCACCACCAGCTGCACCGACAGCGTGTAGACCACCTCGGTCGAGCCGCCCTTCGGGGTCAGCGCGTAGCTGCCCTCCTGCGACTTCTGCATCTGGCCCTTGACCAGGCGCCACGAGATGCGCTCGGGCGACCACTCGTCGTAGGCCAGCACGTACTCGTCCTTGATCGGACCCTGGTCGATGTTGAACTTCACCTGGGCCGCGCGGCCGTCCGCCCCGGTCTCCAGCACCTCGGCGCGCTTCACGCCGTTGGCCCACTCGGGGTACGCGTCGAAGTCGGCGATGACCGCCACGATCTCCTCGGGCGTCGCGTCGATGACGATGGACTGGGTGGACTCGTCGGCCATGCCGGGGAGGCTACCCGGTCGTCGGCCTCACCATCGCAGCACGTGGGGCGTGCCGGTGCGCTGGAAGTGGCCGACGTTGACGCATTCCGTCCACCCCACGCGCACGCGCCGCGCCAGCGGCTGGTGGACGTGCCCGAACACCGACCAGCGGGGTTGGTCGCGCTCGATGACCCCCAGCAGCGAGGGCGACCCCAGCTCGGGCCGGCGGGCCACCACGTCGTAGGTCAGCTCGGCCACCGCGGGCGGCACGTGCGTGCACAGCACGTCCACCTCGCCCAGGCCGGCCAGGGCCGCGCCGAAGTCCTCCTCGGTGCGCAGGTAGGGCCGCCACGGGCCGCGCCGGTTGGGCACGAAGCCGGGGTGCAGCACCGCGCCGCCCGCGAAGCCGAACCGCAGTCCGCCGATCTCGGCGACCTCGCCGTCCAGCACGTGCACGCCGTCGCGGGCGAAGTC
Source organism: Saccharothrix longispora (assembly GCF_031455225.1). GTDB lineage: Bacteria > Actinomycetota > Actinomycetes > Mycobacteriales > Pseudonocardiaceae > Actinosynnema > Actinosynnema longispora. Next base: position 8,224,787 of record NZ_JAVDSG010000001.1, on the reverse strand, counting down.
CGGCCACAGGTCGGGGTCGTCGACGTTGCCGGGGGTCGCGTAGGTCGGGGCGGTCATCACGGAGAACAACTCGGCGTACTGCTCCTGGACGGCCTCGCGGACCACCTCCGCGGCGTTGTCCAGGCCGGCCCACAGCGATCGCATGTACCGCACGGTCTCCGCGCCCGCCCTGCCGCGCCGCAGCCGGGCGAACACCTCGACCTTCTCCGGGCCGAAGACCCGGCCGAGGATGCCCTTGCCGTGGTCGTAGTAGTCGACGAAGTCGACCAGGTCGCCGAGCACCACCAGGGCGTCGGCGCCGTCCCCGGCCCGCGCGAGGGCCTCCGCGTTGCCGTGGACATCCGAGACGACGTGAACCCGCACGATGTCCGAATCTACGGCAGGGCCGGCGCGACCCCGGGCGGCCGACCGGCCTCCAGGGTCGCCTTGAGGCCGAGCGACACGCCCTTGGCGGCCAACTGGCGGCGCCTGACCTCCTGCCGGACCCGCTTGGGCGACGGCTCGCCGGGCAGGTCGGCACGCAGGAAGTAGTGCAGCAGGGTCCCGTCGAGGACGGGCTCCAGCCACACCTCCATCGTTCCGACCAACGCGCCCCCCACCGTCCAGCGCAACCCCTGCGTCCCCCGGTCGAGGTAGACGTCGAGGGTCAGGTCGGGCCACAGCTCGCGCCACGTCGAGGGCGGCGCGAAGGCGGCGGCGACCACGGCCGGGGGCACCGCGAGAAAGGTCTCGTCCACGACGTCAACGGTGGGCACGGGTGGCAAGAGTGCCACGACACGGTCACGGAACCACGCCCCGGCCTGGTGTATCGCCGGAATCACAGGCTAAGTTTCCCCACCGGTAACAAACAACGTCCGGAGGTCGACGTGCGCGAGTTCAGCGTTCCCGCCACCACCACTGTGGCCGCCGAGGAGAACCTCACCGACATGGTGTGGGCGAACGCGGAGCGCTTCGGCAACGCCGTCAGCTTCCGCCGCCGCGTGGACGGCACGTGGGTGGACGTGACCGCCCGCGACTTCGCCGCCCAGGTCCTCGCGGTCGCGAAGGGGCTGGTCGCGGCGGGGCTCCAACCCGGTGACCGGGTGGGCCTGATGTCGAAGACCCGTTACGAGTGGACCCTGCTCGACTTCGCGATCTGGCACGCCGGTTGCGTCGTCGTGCCGATCTACGAGACGTCCTCCGCGGAGCAGGTGGAGTGGATCCTCTCGGACTCGGGCGCGAAGGCCGTGTTCGTGGAGACCGCCGTCCACCGCGCCTCGGTCGACTCGGTCGTGGCCGGCCTGCCCGAGGTGCGGCACATCTGGCAGGTCGAGGGCCCGTCCGGCGACGCGGCGGGCGCGATCGACGAGCTGACCGCGCTCGGCGCCTCGGTGTCCGACGACGACGCCCGCGCCCGGCGCAAGGAGGTCGGCGCGGACGACACCGCGACGATCGTCTACACCTCCGGCACCACCGGCCGCCCCAAGGGCTGCGAGCTGACCCACTACAACCTGCTGTCCGAGATCCGGGCCGACATCAGCGCGTTCCCGCAGCTCATGCAGGCGGGCAACTCGCTGCTGCTGTTCCTGCCGCTCGCGCACATCCTGGCCCGCGCCATCGCGCTGTGCGGCGTCTACGCCCGGGTCACGCTCGGCCACACCGCCGACGTGACGAACCTCATGGAGGACCTCCAGTCGTTCCGGCCGGCGTTCGTGGTGGCCGTGCCGCGCGTGTTCGAGAAGGTCTACAACGGCGCGAAGCAGAAGGCGCACGCCGGCGGCAAGGGCAAGATCTTCGACGCCGCCGAGGCGACCGCGGTGGCGTACAGCGAGGCGATGGACACCGGCAGCATCCCCCTGGGCCTCAAGCTCAAGCACGCGGTGTTCGGGAAGCTCGTCTACAGCAAGCTCCAGGCGGCGCTGGGCGGCCGGTGCATCGCGGCGGTGTCCGGCGGCGCCCCGCTGGGCGCGCGGCTGGCGCACTTCTTCCGCGGCGTGGGCGTGCCGGTGCTGGAGGGCTACGGCCTGACCGAGACCAGCGCGGCGGCGTGCGTGAACACCGAGACGGCGTTCCGCGTCGGCACGGTGGGCCGCCCGGTGGCCGGCACCTCGGTGCGCATCGCCGAGGACGGCGAGATCCTGATCAAGGGCGGCGTGGTGTTCCGCAGCTACTGGAACAACCCGACCGCCACGGCCGAGGCGCTGGAGGACGGCTGGTTCCACAGCGGCGACCTCGGCGAGCTCGACGCCGACGGCTTCGTCAGGATCACCGGCCGCAAGAAGGAGATCATCGTCACCGCGGGCGGCAAGAACGTCTCCCCCGCCGTGCTGGAGGACCGCCTGCGCGCCCACCCGCTGATCAGCCAGTGCATGGTGGTCGGCGACGCGCAGCCGTTCATCGGGGCGCTCATCACGATCGACCCGGAGTTCTTCCCCACGTGGCGCGAGCAGAACGGCAAGCCGGCGACGGCCACCGTGGCGGACCTCGTGGACGACGAGGTGCTCCGCGCCGAGATCCAGGCGGCGGTGGACGAGGCCAACCAGGCGGTGTCCAAGGCCGAGGCGATCAAGAAGTTCCGCATCCTGCCGGTGGACTTCACCGAGGCTGGTGGCGAGATCACGCCGAGCCTCAAGCTGAAGCGCTCGGTCGTGGCGTCCACGTACAAGCAGGACATCGAAGCGATCTACGGCGTCTGACCGACCAGGAGGTCTACACTTCGCCGAACCGGACAAAAAAGACGAGTGGCCCGCACCGTCGCGGTGCGGGCCACCCGACCCCCAGTGATCGCGTATCCGCTGACGCGGACCCGAGAAGTCCTGCACCCCGGTCCCCCGACCGGGATGGCCCAAGCCTGCCGCACAGCGCTGTCGTATCGCTGACGCGGCGACGACGCGTGCCGTCAGCGGCTGCCCCGTGCCGTGCCCGGACCGGTGGACCGAGGGTCGCGGCCCGCTCAGCCGTTGATCAACGCCGCCAGCCGGTCGGCCAGCGCGTCCCAGCGCCACTCCCGCGTCACCCACTCCCGACCGGCCGCGCCCATCTTCGCCGCCAGGCCGGGGTCGGCCAGCAGGCCCGCCACCGAGGACGCCACCTCCGCCACGTCCCGCCCGTCGACCACGCGCCCCGTCACGCCGTCGCGCACCGTCTCCGGCGCGCCGCCCGACCGGCCGGCCACCACCGGCAGCCCGGTCGCCGACGCCTCCAGGTACACGATCCCCAGGCCCTCGACGTCCAGCCCGCGCCCCCGGGTCCGGCACGGCATCGCGAACACGTCACCGGCGTTGTAGTGCGCCGCCAGCTCCTCCCACGGCACCGACCCGGTCAGCACCACGTGCTCGGCGACGCCGACGTCCGACACCAGCCGCTCCAGGGTCTTCCGGTAGGGCCCGCCGCCCACGACGAGCAGCACCGCGCCCGGCACCTGCCGCAGGATCTCCGGCATCGCCCGCACCAGCACGTCCTGGCCCTTGCGCGGCACCAGCCGGGACACGCACACGACCACCGGCCGGTCACCGAGGCCGTAGCGGGTGCGCAGCGCCTCGCGCGCGCCGGCGTCCGGCTTGAAGACCGACGTGTCCACCCCGGACGGCAGGTGCTCCAGGGCCGTCATCGGCCCGAACGCCGCCGCGAACCGTGACCGGGTGTACCGGCTCACGTACGTCACCACGTCCACGCCGGACCCGATCCGCCGCAGCGCCTGCCGCGCGCCCGGCAGCATGGACCAGCCCACCTCGTGCCCGTGCGTCGACGCCACCACCCGCTCCGCGCCGGCCGCCCGCAGCGCCGGCGCCATCAGCGCCAGCGGGGCCGCCGCGCCGAACCAGGCGGCGTCGCAGCGCTTGCCCCGGAGGATGTCCGACGCGCGGCGCAGCACGTCCGGCGTCGGCAGCATCAGCGTGCCGGGGTGTCGGACCACCTCGAACGGCTGCACCTCGTCGAACTCGGGGTGCGAGCCGGCGGGCGAGGTCCACGAGGGGGCGTACACGACGAGTTCGGGCAGCCGCACGGCCAGCGCGTGCAGGTAGGCCTGGATGCCCCCGGGCCGGGGCGGGAAGTCATTGGTCACCAGCAGGGTCCGACGCACGCGCCCACGTTACGGGAACGTCGCCCGCAGGAATCCGCGCCAACCGGTAACGAGGGCGGCGGTGTCCAGGCCGGTCTCGGCGCGCAGCACGTCGTCCACCCGGGACGCGGGCGCCCGCGCCAGCCGCTTGTAGAGCGCCACCAGCGCCGGCTCGCCCAGCGAGGACGCCAGGTACAGGTTCAGCGACCACGCCTGCTGGTAGGCCAGCTCCATCCCGGCGCCCCGGAAGTCCTCGTCCGGGGGCAGCGCCTCCGGCGGCGACTCGCGCACCTGCGCGGCCAGCAGCGGGGCGGCCTTGCGCGGCGGCACGTCGCTGCGCCGGTAGCCCACGTAGTCGGCGAACCCCTCCAGCAGCCACATCGGCGCGCCGTCCACGGTCTCGCCGCGCGTCGCGACGTGCGTGATCTCGTGCCGCAGCAGCACGCGCAGCGCCAGCGGCGACAGCACGCCCGCGCTGTCGGGGTTGAGCACGACCCGCTGACCGCGCGCGGTGCGCGTGTCGGGGTCCACCCGGTCGGCGACGGCGACACCCGCGATGCTCCCGGTGGCGAACCCCGGTCCGACCAGGGCGCGCATCTCCTCCACGCCCGCCGGCACGAGCACCGCGACCTGCCGCGACCACGCGTCGCCCCACACCTCGGAGACCGCGCGCACGGCGCCCTCCAGCTCGGCGAGCACCCGCGCGGCCAGCGCCTCGCCGCCGGGGTGGCTGAGCACGAACCCGCCGGTCCCGCTGATCACGTGGCACGGCCCGAAGTCCCACGGCCCGCGCCACGTGCGCCTGCCGAGGGGTTCCAGCGCGGTGTCGGAGTTGAGGTACCAGCGATCCCCGCGCCGGGTGAACAGGTAGGCCATGTCCTGGGTGCTCGGCGCCACGTCGACGCCCCGCAGCCGGTAGGACAACCGCACGTCGGGCGCCCACGACTCGTCGGCGGCGGGCGGGGTCGGCGGGGCCGGGGCCGCCTCGGCGGGGGCCGCCTCGTTCGGGCCGCCCAGCAGGTAGTCCCACTCGGCCAGCGGCACGGCGGCGAGGTTGCGGAACAGGTCGCGCTGCCGCTGCCGGAACGCCGGGTCCGCGTCCGGGTCGAGGTCGGCGGTGAACGCGGTCTCGTCGCGCTCCCGCAGGGCCTCGGCCCGCCGGTCGAGCAGCGACCGGACCGCCTCCTCGCGCGCCGACGGCACCGCGGCCGAGGCCGACGGCGCGGGCGTGCCCGGCGGCACGACGGCCACCGCGACCCCGGACAGGAACGTCACGGCGACCAGCACGGCCAGCAGGACCCGGTAGCGGCTCACGAACCTCCAGTCGACGTGCCCGGCGGGCGGTGCGGGCGGCCCCGGGGACGGGACAGGGCCACCCCGTTGCCAGGATGGCCCTGTCGCGCGTCCGGTGCCGGCCGCGCGTGCGCGACCGGCGGTGCTCAGCCCGCGATGCGCCGCATCGCGTAGATGGAGCCGGGCTCGTTGAGGCCGACGACCTTGACCGGGACGCCGTCGGTGGAGGCGTGCACGACGCGGCCGTTGTCGACCGCCATGCCGACGTGCATGCCGCCGTTGTAGATGATCAGGTCGCCCGCGGTGACCTCGCCGCGGCTGACCGCGCGGCCCGCCCCTGCCTGGCCCTGGCTGGTGCGCGGGATGCTGATGCCCGCCGCCGCGTAGGACTTCATGGTCAGGCCCGAGCAGTCGTACACGTTCGGGCCGGTGGCGCCGTACGAGTACATCTTGCCGATCTGGGCGAGCGCGAAGTTCAGCGCCTCGCCGGCCTTGCCGGCCGGGACGGCCACGTTCGGGCGGTCGCCCGGGTCGGCCAGGGTGGTGCGCTCGGCCGTGGTGAGGCGGTTGAGCTGGGTCTTGACCTCGTCGATCTGGCCCTGGAGCTCGCTCTGGCGCTTCTTGATGTCCTCGGCGATCTTGTTCGCCTCGTCGCTCGCGGTCTGCGCGCGGCCCTGGGCGTCGGCGGCCTTGGAGCGGGCGTCCTCGGCGGCGTCGACCGCCCCGGAGAGCCGTTCGAGGGCCTCGTCGTTGTCCGAGGCGAGCACGCCCAGCGCGGACATGCGGTTGAGGAAGTCCTGCTGGGAGTCCGACACCAGCAGCGCCGACAACTGGTTGAACCGCGCGCCCTCGAACGACGCCTCGGTCAGCTTGTCGACCTGGACGCGGAAGTTCTCCTCGTCGGCCTTCGCCTGGTCGCCCGCCTGGGTCGCCTGGGCGAGGTCGGCGTTCGCCTGGTCCAGCAGGGTCTGGTTGGCGTTGCGCTGCTCCTCGGCGCGCAACAGCTCCTCGTTGAGCTTGGTGGCCTCCTCGGCCAGCTCGTTGTACTTCTTCAGCGCCTCGGAGGCGTTCGCGGGCGTGTTGGGCTGGGCCCCGGCGGGTACGGGCAGTACGCCCACCGCGGCAGCGGCCACCGCCGTGGCCGCCATCGCCCCGCGCAGGCCGCGCTTGAGTCGTTGCGACGCCACAGTCGCGCGTGTCTCCTTCAGTGTGGACCGCCTACCGGTGCGGGCGCGTGACGCGACCCGACAGCTCGAACTCGCATGTCCGGCTCGGCTCCCCGACAGGCCGATTCGGCGGTGAACCCGTGTCGCCGGCCAGGATGACCGACATGCTCGCCACGAGATCTCGGCTAGGTTACGAAAGACAGGTGTCTGCGTCCACCACCGGGGTCCCCTAAATACGCAAAGTTCACATCCGAGCCCGGGCGACGCGGCCGTGACCTTGTCGTGTGACACCCAGTGGTGTGAAAAATACGGTGGGTTTCACACCCGGCCAAGTCGTGCCAGGAGCACCGCCGAGGGCACCGGGTGCGCACCCCGCCGTCTGACGGAGTCCGCGACCGCCCGGTCGGACGTCACCACGACGACCGGACGGCCCTCGGGCTCGGCCGTCACCAGCGCCCGGATCACGTCGTCCGCCAGCACGCCGGGATCGCTGAACAGCACGCGCACCCCGCGCGGCGCGGACGTCGGCACGGCCACCACGCCGGCGCCGTCGAACACCAGCGTCACCTCCGCGCCGGTGCGGGCCGCCAGCACGGCCAGCTGGTGCACGAGCCGGTCCCGCTGGTCGGACAGCGACAGCTCCGGGTAGCCGGTCTTGGTGACGTTGTAGCCGTCCACGATCAGGTGGACCGCGGGCAGCGCCAGCAGCCGGTCCAGGGCCGCCGGGTCCTCCACCCGCCCGACCGCGCCCTGCCCCGCGCTGGCGCCCCGGACGAGGTCGGCGGGACGCGGTCCGGCGCCGCCCAGCGCCAGCTCGCGCCGCAGGCCGTTCACCGCGCCGTCGAGCGTGTCCACGAGCAGCGCCAGCCGCACCTCGTCGGCCTGGCGCGCCTCCTTGGCCGACTGCCGCGCCACCTCGGCGTCGGCGATCGCCCGCTGCGCCCTGGCGCGCTCGTTCTCGGCGCGCTCCCGCTCGCGGTCCCGCTCGGCGGCCAGCCGCCGCACCTCGGCCGCGGCCTCCGCGCGCACCCGCTCGACCTCGGTCGCCGCCGCCTCGGCGCGGTCCTTGGCCTCCTTGAGCCGCACGCCCTGCTCGCGGTGCCTCTTGCGCAGCCGGTCCAGCTCGACCTCGACCTCCTCGCGCACCTTCTCCGCCGCGCCGCCCGCCGCGACCCGCTCCGCCCGGAGCCGCTCCAGCTCCGCCTCCAGGCGTTCGAGCCGCTGCACGGCGCCGTCCCGCTCGGTGCGCAGCGCCGCGTCCGCGCACCGCCGGGCCACCAGCTCGACGAAGTGCGCCGCGACCTCCTCCCCCTGGAGGATCGCCGCCGCACCGGCCGCGACCGGGTCCGGCGAGGTGGTCTCCAGCGCGGCCGGCCGGTTGCGCTCCAGCCACTCGACGACCGCCGCGCGGAAGTTCGAGGACGACCGGAGGCCGTTGACGAGCGGACCGGCGCCGAGCCTGGCACGCTTGGTGGGGGCGAACCGCGCCACCGCGCGCAGCGACTGCGGCACGTCGACCTTGGCCAGGTCGCCCAACGCGTCCGCGCTCAGCTCCGCGAGCCGCGCGCGCAGCGGCTCGGGCAGCGAGGACCAGTCCACAGTGGACTCGACGACCTGCTCCGGCTCCAGGTCGTCGTCCTCGTCGAGGGGCGCTATCGGGTCTTGCACCCGTACAGGCTACGGCCCGCACCCCCCATCCACCGATCCGGTAACGCCAGGTCGTCCCGGGAGTGTCGGACCGCCCGGCTACCGTGCCCGGCTGATGACTACTCAGCTCACGTTCGACGAACTGGGCACCCCGCTGCGCGACACCACGTTCGTGGTGTTCGACCTGGAGACGACGGGGGGCCGGCCGGACGAGGACGCGATCACCGAGATCGGCGCGGTCAAGGTCCGCGGCGGCCGGGTGATCGGCGAGTTCGGCACCCTCGTCGACCCCGAGCGCGGCATCCCGCCGCAGGTCGTCGCCCTGACGGGGATCACCCAGGTGATGGTGACGGGCGCGCCGCCGATGCGCACCGTGCTGCCCGCGTTCCTGGAGTTCGCCGCGGGCGCGGTGCTGGTCGCCCACAACTCGGGCTTCGACGTCGGCTTCATGAAGGCCGCCTGCACCCGCCTGGGCTACGCCTGGCCGAAGCCCACGGTCGTCTGCACGGTCCGCCTGGCCCGTCGCGTGCTGACCCGCGACGAGGCGCCCAGCGTCCGCCTGTCCGCGCTCGCCGAACTGTTCCACGTGCCGGTCGCGCCCAACCACCGGGCGCTGGTCGACGCCCAGGCCACCGTCGAGGTGCTGCACCGGCTCCTGGAACGCGTCGGCAACCTCGGCGTGCACTCGCTGGAGGAGCTGCTCGCCTACCTGCCCGAGGTCACCCCGGAGCAGCGCCGCAAGCGCACCCTGGCCGCCGACCTGCCGTCCACGCCGGGCGTCTACCTGTTCCGCGGCCCGTCCGAGGAGGTCCTGTACGTCGGCACCGCCTCCGACCTGCGTCGCCGGGTGCGCCAGTACTTCACCGCGAGCGAGGGCCGCAAGCGCTTGCGCGAAATGGTCGCGCTGGCCACCAGGGTGGACGTCGTCGAGTGCTCGCACCCGCTGGAGGCGCAGGTCCGCGAGCTGCGCCTGATCACCGCGCACAAACCGGCCTACAACCGCCGCTCGAAGAACCAGGCCGGCGCGTGGTGGCTCGTGCTCACCGACGAGCTGTTCCCGCGCCTGTCCGTGGTCCGCACGCCGCGCGACGGCGCCCTGGGCCCCTTCCGGACGCGCCGGGTGGCCGAGGCCGCCCAGGAGACCCTCCAGGACGCCGTGCCGCTGCGCGCGTGCTCCCAGCGCATCCCGCGCAACGCCACCGCCTCCCCGTGCGCCCTGTACGAACTGGGCCGCTGCAAGGCGCCGTGCGCGGGCAGGCAGTCACCGGACGACTACGCCCCCGCCGCCGCGGCGTTCCGGGCCCTGGTGGCGGGCGAGGACACCACGCCGCTGACCACCCTGGCCGCCCACCTGGACGACCTGTCCGCCGCGCACCGCTTCGAGGACGCCGCCACCCACCGCGACCGGGTGTCGTCACTGGTCCGGGCCCTGGACCGGGCACAGCGCCTGGCGGGCCTGGCCGCCCTGCCCGAACTCGTGGCCGCCCGCCCGGACGGCGCCGGGGGCTGGCACTTCGCCGTGGTCCGGTACGGCCGCCTGGCCTCGGCCGGCACGGCGCCCCGGGGCGTCCGCCCCATGCCCGTGGTGGACGCCCTGGTGGCCGCGGCGGAGACGGTCGTGCCGGGTCCGGGGCCGTTGCGGGGGGCGCCGCCGGAGGAGACCGGGGTCGTCCTGCGCTGGCTCGACCAGCCGGGCACCCGGCTGGTGCACTGCGACACCCCGTGGACCTCGCCGGCCGGCGCGGCGGGCGCCTGGCGACACTGGGTGGCCCGGGCCGAGGCGGGCCGCGACCAGTACCGCCCGGCGGGGCACTGACCGGACGGCCTCCCGCACCGGGCCGCGGGCGCGGCGGGCCACTAGCATGTGGCCGTCGACACCCCGACTCCCCCAGGAGGACCCCCGTGATCACCGCGATCGTGCTGATCCAGGCCGCCGCCGACACCATCCCGGACGCGGCGCAGGCGATCGCCGACATCGAGGGCGTCACCGAGGTCTACTCGTGCGCGGGGGACGTCGACCTCATCGCCCTGGTCAAGGTGGCCCGCCACGAGGACCTGGCCGACCTGGTCCCCGGCCACATCTCCAAGGTCCCGGGCGTGCTCAACACCGACACCCACATCTCGTTCCGCTCCTACGCCAAGCGCGACACGGAGGCGGCGTTCGCGATCGGCCTCGACGACGCCTGACCCGGACGGACCCCGCTCACGACGAGAGCCCCGCACCGGATCGGTGCGGGGCTCTCGTCGCAGTGGGAGCGGATCAGCCCTCGGGCTGGGCCGGCTTGCCCGCCAGCTCGCCGGCGGACGCGTTCTCGCCGCTCAGCGCGTCGTTCCCGGACACGCCGCGCGCCGCGCGGGCACGGGTCAGCGCCGCGGTCTCCTCCGGCGCGTCCGGCGTCAGGAAGCTGCCCGGCACCGGGTGCCCTGCCGAACCGAGCTTGTTCATCTTCTTCGGCACCGACGCGCCCTGGTAGGCCAGCGGCAGCGGGTGGCCGTGGTCGTCCACCGGGCCCAGCGGCTGGTGGACCTCGATGAACTCGCCGTGCGGCAGGCGCTTGATGATGCCCGTCTCCACGCCGTGCTCCAGCACCTCGCGGTCGGCCCGCTGGAGGCCGATGCAGATCCGGTAGGTGATGAAGTAGGTGATCGGCGGGATGAGCAGCATGCCGACGCGCCCGATCCACGTCATCGCGTTCAGCGAGATGTCGAACTTGAAGGCGATGATGTCGTTGCCGCCCGAGATCAGCAGCACCATGAAGTACGCGATGGCCATCGCGCCGAGCGACGTCCGGACCGGCACGTCGCGGGGCCGCTGGAGCAGGTTGTGGTGCGCGTAGTCCTTGGTGAGCTTCCGCTCGATCCACGGGTACACGGCCGCGAGGCCGGTCAGCAGCGGCAGGCCCAGCATGAACGGCAGGAACGGCTCGGGCACCGTGTAGTTGCCCAGGTACAGCTCCCACGCAGGCCACAGGCGGATCAGGCCGTCCGTCCAGCCCATGTACCAGTCGGGCTGCACGCCCGCGGACACCTGGCCCGCGTTGTACGGGCCGAGGTTCCAGATCGGGTTGATCTGGAAGACGCCGCCCATGATGGCCGTGACCGCCACGACGACGGCGAAGAAGCCGCCGCCCTTGGCCGCGAACACCGGCATGATGCGCACGCCGACGACGTTCGTCTCCTTGCGCCCGACGCCCGGGAACTGGGTGTGCTTCTGGTACCAGACCAGGCCCAGGTGGACCGCGATGAGCGCCAGCAGGATCGCCGGGATGACCAGGATGTGCAGCGTGTAGAGCCGCGGGATGATCTCCGTGCCGGGGAACTCGCCGCCGAACGCCAGCCAGTTGATCCACGTGCCGACCACCGGGATCGACAGCATCAGCGCCGCCATCACGCGGAGGCCGGTGCCGGAGAGCAGGTCGTCGGGCAGCGAGTAGCCGAGGAAGCCCTCGATCGCGCCCAGCAGGAACAGCAGGATGCCGATGACCCAGTTGATCTCGCGCGGGCGGCGGAACGCGCCCGTGAAGAAGATCCGGAACATGTGGACGACGATCGCGCCCATGAACAGCAGCGCCGCCCAGTGGTGCACCTGGCGCACGAACAGGCCGCCGCGCACGTCGAACGAGATCTCCAGCGTCGACTCGTACGCCCGGGACATCGGGATGCCCAGGAGGTTCGTGAACGTGCCGTCGTAGATGATCTCTTCCATCGACGGGTCGAAGAAGAGGGCGAGGTAGGTGCCGGACAGCAGCAGGATGATGAAGCTGTACAGCGCGACTTCGCCGAGCAGGAACGACCAGTGGGTCGGGAAGACCTTGTTGATCTGCTTCCGCATGCCACCGGCCATGTGGAACCGGTCGTCAGCCCACTTCGCGGCACCGCCGGCCAGGCGGCCGCCGGCTCCCTGCCGCTTGGTCGGCGTGGTGATGCCGCTCATGACTTACGCTCCCAGAACGCCGGACCCACAGCCTCGATGAAGTCGCTGCGGGCAATCAAGTATCCGTCCTCGTCCACCGTGATCGGAAGCTGCGGGAGCGCCCGGGTGGCCGGACCGAACCGCGGCTTGCCGTAGTGAAAGACGTCGAACTGCGACTGGTGGCAGGGGCACAGCAGCAGACCGGTCTGCTGCTCGTACAGCGAGGCCGGGCACCCGAGGTGGGTGCAGATCTTCGAGTACGCGTACAGGTCACCGTAGTTGAAGTCCTCTTGGCCCGCCCGCTTGACGATCGGCTGGTTCGGGCGGAACTTGATCAACAGCACCGGGTTGTCGACCCGCTTGGTGGCCATGATGAGCTCGTGCTCGTCGTCGCGCTCCGACTCCCGGAACGGGAACACGGTCAGGTAACCGCCCGCGTCCAGGTCCTCGGGCCGCACCAGGACGACCTCGTGCGGGTCGCCGGTGTAGTTGCGCAGGTAGACCTTCTCGCCGTTCTCGGCCTTCCAGCCGGTGTGCCACAGCGAGTCCTTGGAGTCGCTGTCGGCCCACGGGTCGCGGATCAGGCCGCCCAGCGGCACGGCCAGGACGCCCAGGCCGAACACGCCGGCGCCGAGGCCCGCGGTGCGCTTGATGAGCGACCGGCGGCCGAGGGTGGAGCGCTCGCCCGCGTCGGCCAGCTCGGCCAGCACGGTGGCCTTGTCGACCTCGGAGGACCCGCCGTCGTGGCGCTGCTGGACGGCCAGCTCCTCCGGGATGAACTTCTTCGTGTAGAGCAGCGCGCCGATGCCCAGGCCCAGGATCGAGATGCCCAGGGTCAGGCCGATGACCGGCGTGTACAGGCTGTACAGGAAGTGGTGCTCGGTGTTCGGGGCCTCGTACTTCCACGGCCACCAGATGAAGGCGACCAGGAACGCGATGCCGCCGAGCGCGGCGATGAGGAACCACAGGGCCACGGTGCGCTCGGCGCGCTTCTCGGCGCGCGTGCCCTTGACCGGCCAGCGCTCCTCGTAGTGGACCAGCTCCACGCCGTCCAGGTTCGTGCCGAGCTTGACCAGCTCGTCCCTGCTCATGCCGGCGAGTTCGGCCTCACCGGGCACGTTGGTCGGCTTCTCGCCGCTCATGCCTTGGCTCCGATCCAGAGGGTCACGCCGATCAGGGCGGCGATACCCACGATGAACGCGATCAGTCCCTCCGGAACCGGCCCGAAGCCGCCGAGGGAGGCGCCGCCGGGGTTGTTGTTCCCGTCGGTCACCGACTTGATGTACGCGATGATGTCTTCCTTCTCCTCCGGCGTGAGCTGCCGGTCGGAGAACTTCGGCATGTTCTGCGGGCCCGAGAGCATCGCGGTGTAGATCTGCTCCTCGGTCACCCCGTCGAGCTCGGGCGCGAACTTGCCGGACGACAGCGCCCCGCCACGGCCGGTGAAGTTGTGGCACGCCGCGCAGTTCAGCCGGAACAGCTCGCCACCGCGGGCCGGGTCCTCGCCGCGCAGCGCCTCGCCGCGCTCCTCGGGGGTCGTCGGACCGCCGCCGCGGGTCTGGATGAACGCGCCGAGCGCGTCGACCTCCTCCGCGGTGAACTTGGTCGGCTTGCGCTGGGCCTGCGCCTCCTGGCGGGCCAGGGGCATCCGGCCGGAGGAGACCTGGAAGTAGACGGACGCCTCGCCCACGCCGATGAGGCTGGGGCCGCGGTCCTCCACGCCGTCCAGGTTCTTCCCGTGGCAGGAGATGCAGGTGTTGTTGTAGAGCTGCTCGCCCAGTCGCACCTGCGCCGGGTCGTCCTGCGCCTGCGCGGTCTGCGGCTGCGGCGCCAGGGCGCTGAACAGGAAGCCCGCGGTCAGCAGCGCGAAGCCCAGCGCGAGCAGGCCCGAGATCCGCCGGCGCAGCTTGGTGCCGCGCTTCCGGGCCCGTGTGGTGTTGGTGGTCATGTGTGCGGCAACCCTTGCTGGTGTGAGTTCGGGGTTCGAGCTGGTCAGGGCACGATGTAGATGACGGCGAACAGGCCGATCCAGACCACGTCGACGAAGTGCCAGTAGTACGACACGACGATGGCGGAGGTCGCCTGGGCCGGCGTGAACTTGCTCAGCTTCGTGCGGACCAGCAGGTAGCCGAACGCGATCAGACCACCGATCACGTGCAGGCCGTGGAAGCCGGTCGTCAGGAAGAACACGGTTCCGTACGCCGAGCCCGGGATGGTCGTGCCGTTCTCGACCAGCTCGATGTACTCGTACGCCTGGCCGCAGACGAAGATCGCGCCCATGATCAGCGTGACGAGGTACCAGCGGCGCAGCCCGAAGACGTCACCGCGCTCCGCCGCGAAGACACCCCACTGGCAGGTGAACGAGGACGCCACCAGGATGGTCGTGAAGACCAGGGCGTAGGGCACGTTCAGGTGCGTGGGCGCGGGGGGCCACGGTCCTTCGTTCTGGGCCTTCACCGTGAAGAACATGGCGAAGAGCCCCGCGAAGAACATGAGCTCACTGGACAGCCAGACGATCGTGCCGACGCTGACCATGTTCGGGCGGTTCAGCGAGTGCACGCGCTGGCCGATTGAGGGCGCTGCCGTTGTCACACGACGCATTATTGCTTGCAGGTTTTCGCCTCGCCCATCGGGTCCGGGGCGGTGCCGCAGGTCATCTGGGTCACACACGTGGTGGGGAGCGGCATGGGACTGCTGGAGCGGTTGCGCGATCGCCTGTTCGGGCGCGGCGAACCCGCACTGCGGATCGATTCACCCGGCCTGGTGGTGGTCGTGGAGGCGTTCGACCTCGTGGAGGCGGACTCGGCGGTGCTGGCGCGGTCGCCGGAGTGGCGGTCCGGCGAGCCCGCGGTGCTGCGGCACCACCTCGTGCTACCTCCTGACCAGGTGGAACGCGCGCGCGAGCTGCTCGCGCCGGACGGCTGGGAGCTGGTCGTGGGCGAGCGCGTGCACGCCCTGCGGGTGCAGGAGCTCGACGCGCTGCACTGCGCGCAGGAGCGCGCCAGGATGGCCGGCCTCGCCCAGCGGCTGGGTGGCGACTGGATCGGGTGGGATGCGCTTCAGGTCACACACCGCTAGCCGGATAACATCTGCGTCACCTGGCACCCGACCCGGCCGGAGGATCGCGCACATGAGCACGCAGACGACCAAGATCCTGGTGTTCAGCCACCGCCCCGAGGTGCGTGAGACGATCATCACTGCGGTGGGTCGCCGTCCCGCGCCGGACCTGGGCCGCGTGGAGTACGTCGAGGTGGGCGGCATCGCCGATGTCCTGTACGAGATGGACAACGGCGGCGTCGACCTCGCCATCCTCGACGGCGAGGCCCAGCCCGCCGGCGGCATGGGGCTGTGCCGCCAGCTGAAGGACGAGATCACCGACTGCCCCCCGATCGTGGTGGCCGTGCGGCGCAAGGACGACCGGTGGCTGGCCACCTGGTCGCAGGCGGAAGCGGTGCTCGTGCACCCGCTCGACCCGCTGGCCGCCGCCGAGACCGTGGCCGAGGTGCTGCGCTCGACGGCACTGCCCGTCGTCCGGGGCTGATCGCCGTGGCCGACCGCACCTGGCCGTTACTGCTCAACCAGCTGATCGACCGGGTCGACCTGGGCGAGGCCGACACGGCCTGGGCCATGGACCAGGTCATGACGGGCGCGGCGACCCCGGCGCAGATCTCCGGGTTCCTGGTCGCGCTGCGGGCCAAGGGCGAGACGCCCGAGGAGGTCGACGGCCTGGCGCGGTCGATGCTCCAGCACGCCCGGCGGTTCACCGTGGAGGGGCGCGTCGCCGACATCGTCGGCACGGGCGGCGACAACTCGGGCTCGGTCAACATCTCGACGATGGCGACGCTGGTCGCGGCGGCCGCGGGTGTGCCGGTGGTGAAGCACGGCAACCGCGCGGCGTCGTCGAAGTGCGGCACGGCGGACGTGCTGGAGGCGCTCGGCGTGGCCATCGACCTGCCGCCGCTGGGCGTGCAGGAGACGGTGGCCGAGCTGGGCATCGGGTTCTGCTTCGCGCCGGTGTTCCACCCGGGCTTCCGGCACGCCGGCGTGCCGCGGCGGGAGATCGGCATCCCCACGTCGTTCAACCTGCTCGGGCCGCTGACGAACCCGGCGCAGCCGACCGTCGGCCTGATCGGGTGCGCTCGGGCGGCGGCGGCACCGCTGATCGCGGGCGTGTTCGCGCGGCGCGGCAGCACGGCGCTGGTCGTGCGCGGCGACGACGGGCTGGACGAGATCACCACGACCACCACCACGACCGTGTGGGTGGTCGACGGCGGCGAGGTTCGGGAGGACCGGGTCGACCCGTCGGCACTGGGCATCGCGCCCGCGCTGCCGGAGGACCTGCGCGGCGGTGACGCGACGCTGAACGCCGAGGTCGTGCGCGACCTGGTGGGAGGCAAGCCGGGACCCGTGCGCGAGGCCGTGCTGCTGAACGCGGCGGGCGCCATCGCGGCCCACGCGGGCCTCTCCGGGGACCTGCACGCGGACCTGGCGGCCGGCCTGACCAAGGCGGCCGGGGCGGTCGACTCGGGCGCGGCGGCGGCCCTCCTCCGCCGCTGGGCGGCCCGCTCCACCGAGCTGAAGCGCACCCTGTCCGACTCCTGACCCGAACGCAGAATTCAACGCTCCTGAACGCAGGACTCGCGCGACCTGAACTTACGACTCGCGCGACCTGAACTTACGACTCGCGCGACCTGAACTTACGACTCGCGCGTGTCGTGCGTTCGCGGCCCGCGTGTCGTGCGTTCGGGCCGGGCGTGTCGCGCGTTCAGGGCGCGAGAGTCCTGCGTTCGGGAGGCTTGAGTTCTACGCTCGGGGGGGTTCGCGAGACTCCGGCCACCTTTTTCACCGCCGGGTAACAGGGGACGGTCATGCTGTGGGCATGCTCTACACGGTGATGAAGCGGGTGGTGGCGCCCACCGCGCGGATGGTCTACCGGCCGCGGGTCGAAGGACTGGGGAACGTGCCCGCCGAGGGGCCGGTCATCCTCGCCCCGAACCACCTGTCGTTCATCGACAGCATCGTCATCCCGATGGTGGTGCCGCGGCGGGTGTCGTTCCTCGCCAAGGCCGAGTACTTCGAGGGCTCCGGCCTCAAGGGCGCCCTTTCCCGGTACTTCTTCGGCTCGCTGGGCCACGTTCCCGTGCGCCGGGGTATCGGGAGGGCGGCACGGGCCTCGCTGGACACCGCGAAGGAGATCCTGGACGGCGGTGGCGCGTTCGCCATCTACCCGGAGGGCACGCGGTCCCTGGACGGCCGCCTGCACCGCGGCCGCACGGGTGTGGCGCGGATGGCGCTGGAGTCCGGTGCGCCCGTGGTGCCGGTCGGCATCATCGGCACCGACCAGGTGCAGCCGGTGGACGCGAAACTGCCTCGCATCAGGCCCGTGACCATCCGGTTCGGCCGGCCCCTGAACTTCGACCGGTACGCCGGCATGCACGAGTCGCTGCCGGTGCTGCGGTCGGTCACCGACGAGATCGTCTACCGGATCCTGGAGCTGTCCGGGCAGGAGTACGTCGACCGCTACCAGAGCAGTGGCGGCGGGAGCGGGCAGCAGGCCGCCTGAGGGCGGCAGAGGGTGAAATACGACGAAGGCCACCACCCCCGGAGGAGTGGTGGCCTTCGCCCAAGAGCAGGTCACTCGTGGCTCGGGCCCGTGTGGTACTCGAACACGAGGCCGCCGATGGCGATCAGCAGCAGCACGACCGCGATCACCAGCAGCCACACGTGCCAGAACGCCAGCGCCACGCCCGCGACCGCCGCGGCGGCGGCCAGGCCGATCGGCCAGTAGCTGCCGGGGCTGAAGAAGCCCAGCTCACCGGCGCCGTCGCTGATCTCGGCGTCCGCGTTGTCCTCGGGCCGCACCTCGATGCGCCGGGCGACGAAGCGGAAGTAGGTGCCCACGATCAGGGCCAGGCCACCGGTGAGGGCCAGCGCCACCGTGCCGATGGGCTCGACGGCGTCCGTGTCCGCCCACGTCCAGTAGCCGTAGACGACGGCGATCAGGAACGAGAACGCCATCACCAAGTCGAAAATGCGGGCTTCGACCTTCATCGCGGCCTCCTCCTACTTACCCGCGCCGGACGACGCCTCGCGGACGGTCCGGTCGGTCTCGAAGGGCGTGGTGGTCACCGCGTACGGCGTGCACAGCTCGCCGCAGTCCATCTCGGTCAGCGCCTCGGCCGCGGTGTAGGGCGTGCCGGTCTTCTCGTTGGTCTGCTGGCGCAGTTCCATGTACCGGTCGAAGTCGGCCGACTCCAGCGCCCTGACCTCGAAGTTCATCACCGCGTGGTAGGTGCCGCACAGCTCGGCGCACCGACCGACGAAGGACCCCGTCCGGTCGATCTGGTCGATCTGGAACTCGTTGTCCTGGTTGTTCTTCTTCGGCTGCGGGAAGACGTCCCGCTTGAAGTGGAACTCCGGCACGAAGAACGAGTGGATGACGTCGGTCGACTCCAGCCGGAACCGGATCGACTGGCCCTGCGGCACGACCAGCAGCGGGATCTCGCCGGACGAGCCGACCGTGCTCACCGGCAGGTCGGACGTCCCGGTCTTGTAGTCCGGGTAGCGGAACTCCCAGTTCCACTGGAACGCGACCACGTCGACCGTGACGTCCGGGTCCTCGCTCTGGTCGTTGACGTAGTTCTGCGTCACCGCGGTGAAGTAGAACAACACCGCCACGATGACCGTCGGGACGACGAGCAGGACCAGCTCCAGCGGCAGGTTGTAGGCGACCTGGCGGGGCAGTTCCTCGCTCTTCTTGCGGTGGAACGCGACCGACCAGAGGATCAGGCCCCACACGATCACGCCGACGGCGAGAGCCGCGACGACCGACCAGGTCCACAGCTCGCGCATCGCCTCGGCCTGGGGCGTCACAGCCACCGGCCAGCCGAAGCGCAGCACCTCTTCCGTGGAGCAACCCGTGGCCCCGACGCCGACCAGGCCGACCAGCCCGGTGACCTTCGCCAGCCGCGCTGCCCTGGTGCCCTCCTTCAGGCCCACTGCTCGCCGCCTCCTCGCTCAAAGCTTTGCGGGCAGGGGATGTGGTTGCACCCCATGCCGGATCATGCGGGAGCGTAGCCCAGGACACGGCAGGTCACCCGCCGGGGGCCGCCCCCGTGCGGTGCAGTTTCGGTCACACGGAGGGGTCCCGGCATACTGGGGGCTTAACCACACGACTCGAAAGGTGTCTACCGCGTGTGTGGCCTGGTAGGACTGGTTTGCCCTAGTGAGCACGAGGCCGAGCGGGCGCGTTCGGCGGTGGCGGGCGCCCTGCGCTGCATGCGGCACCGCGGCCCGGACGAGAGCGGCACCTGGCAGGGCGGTGAGGTCGTCTTCGGCTTCAACCGGCTGTCGATCATCGACATCGAGCACTCGCACCAGCCGCTGCACTGGGGTCCGCCCGAGGCGCAGGGCCGGTACGCGATCCTGTTCAACGGCGAGATCTACAACTACGTCGAACTGCGCGCGGAGCTGACCAAGCAGTTCGGCGCGGTGTTCGCCACCGACGGCGACACCGAGACGATCGTGGCGGCCTACCACTACTGGGGCCCGACCGCGGTGGCCCGGCTGCGCGGCATGTTCTCGTTCCTGATCTGGGACAAGGCGCGGCGCGTGGTGTTCGGCGCGCGCGACCCGTTCGGCATCAAGCCGCTGTACTACGCGGCCGGCCCGGGCGGCGTGGCGTTCTCCAGCGAGAAGAAGTCCGTGCTGGAGCTGGCCCCGGCCATCGGCATCCAGCCGGAGGTGGACGAGAAGGCCCTCCAGCACTACTTCATCCTCCAGTACGTGCCGGAGCCGGAGTCGCTCCAGACGCACGTCCACCGCATCGAGTCCGGCACCTCGTTCACCCTCACGCCGGGTGGCCGGCCGGTCGTGGAGCGGTACTTCCCGGCGACGTTCCGGCCGCGCGCGGTGCGCGGGCAGGCCGACGAGGACCGCCTGTACGACGAGATCACCGAGGCGCTGCGCGACTCCGTCGCCAAGCACATGCGCGCGGACGTGACGGTCGGCTCGTTCCTGTCCGGCGGCATCGACTCGACGGTCGTCGCGGCGCTGGCCAAGGAGCACAACCCGGACCTGATCACGTTCACCACCGGGTTCCACCGCCAGGGCTACTCGGAGATCGACGTGGCCGCCGAGTCGGCCGCGGCGATCGGGGTGAAGCACGTGGTCAGGGCGGTGACGGCGCAGGAGATGATGGACGCGCTGCCGCTGATCACCTGGTACCTGGACGACCCGGTGGCCGACCCGGCGCTGGTGCCGCTGTGGTTCATCGCCCGCGAGGCGCGCGAGCACGTGAAGGTCGTGCTGTCGGGCGAGGGCGCGGACGAGCTGTTCGGCGGCTACACGATCTACCGCGAGCCGCTGTCCCTGGCCCCGTTCGAGAAGGTGCCGGGCGCGCTGCGCAAGGCCATGGGCCGGGTGTCGACGAAGATCCCGCAGGGCGTGCGCGGCAAGGACCTGCTGCGGCGGGGCGCGCTCACCCTGGAGGAGCGCTACTACGGCAACGCGCGGATCTTCATGGACGACCAGCTGCGGCAGGTGCTGCGCACCTACGACCCGCGGGTGTCGCACCAGGACGTGACGGCGCAGCCCTACCGCGAGTCGGCGAGCTGGGACCCGGTCACCCGCATGCAGCACGTGGACCTGTTCACGTGGCTGCGCGGCGACATCCTGGTCAAGGCCGACAAGATGACGATGGCGAACTCGCTGGAGCTGCGGGTGCCGTTCCTGGACCCCGAGGTGTTCAAGATCGCCTCGCAGGTGCCGTCGGAGCTGAAGCTGACCCGGGAGACGACGAAGCACGCGCTGCGCCGCGCGATCCGCGACATCGTGCCCGCGCACGTGCTCAACCGGCGCAAGCTGGGCTTCCCGGTGCCGATCCGGCACTGGCTGAAGGACGAGATGCACGACTGGGCCGTGGACCACGTGCGCCAGTCGCAGACGGACCGGTACATCGACAAGGGCGCGGTGCTGCGGGTCATCGAGGAGCACCGGTCGGGCGTGGCGGACAACAGCCGCCGCATCTGGGCCCTGCTGGTGTTCATGATCTGGCACGGCATCTTCGTGGAGGGGCGCATCCGGCCGGTCGTGCCGGAGCCGCACTACCCCGTCAAGCTCTGACGTCCGCCGCGGACCGGCTCGCGAAGACGATCGGCCCTACCGGGCGGTAGTACCACCCGGTAGGGCTTTCGTCAAGCAGTTCACGCGCATACGGTCGTCAGCGTGAGGAACACCGAGGAACACACGCTGGCCGAGCTGATCGAGGACTGCACCGCGCTGCCCGAGGAGCTGATGGGGCGACCCGCCGAGGCCCGGGAGTCCCGGGCGGTGGCGTGGGAGGTCGACGATGCCCACTACGCGCAGGTCGCGGAGCTGGAAGCCTACGTCTGAGCAGCGGGTTCCCGCCCCGGTGACCCGGGGTGGGAACCTCCCGGCCGCCCCGCTCACACGTTGATGTCGGTGCTCACCATGGTCCGGTCGAAGCGGGCGACGCCCAGGTCTTCGCGGGAGATGCACCACATCGAGCGGCCGGTGTTCCCGTACCCCTTGAAGGTCGTGGCCCACTCGGCCAGTTGGCGCCAGTCCTCGGACCCGGCGTACCGCTCCTCCTCCAGTTGGGCGCTCAACGCGTCCTGCGAGTCGAGCGCGTAGCCGCCCAGCGCGAAGACCGCGTCGTCCTCGTCGAGGATGGACGCGAAGCTCTGCAGGTCGTACCGCCGGAACGCCTCGCGGTACTCCTCGCTGCGGCGGACCGCGGTGGACTCGTCGGCGGGGAAGGCCCAGCGGCGGGTCCACCGGATCGGGAAGGGCCCGGTGGGGGACTCGCCCCCCGGGTACTCGTCCTCCTCGTCCTCCGGGTCCTCGGGGGGCACCCGCTCGGAGGTCACCGCGCCCACCGGGACGTGCACCACCCGGCCTTGCCGCTCCGGCGGCGTGCAGGACCGGCAGTAGCAGTCCTCCTCGTAGTCCGTCCCGAAGAAGAGCAGGGCGCCGTCCGTCGGGAGGGGGAAGTCCGGCAGGTCACGCGGCAGAGTGGCGCAGTCGATCGACACCACGAGGTCGAGGCCCCCGTCCCACTCGACGTCGGCGGGGAGCCGGGGGTACCCGCCGTAGGTCCCGGCGACCGGCACGCCCGCCGCGCGGTGCGAGTCCTCGTACCGGTGGAACAGCAGCTGGGGACGGGCCAGCCCGAGCCACCAGTCGACGACCGGCTCGGGGGTACCGCGCTCCAGCGCGGCCCGTCGGAAAACCTGAAGATCATTCATGGCCCGCATGGTGCCAGGGAGCACCGACGGCCACCGGGACGCGAAAGGCCCCCGCCGGAGCGGGGGCCTTTCGCGTGGAGCCGCGGTCGATCAGTGGAACGAGTCGCCGCAGGCGCAGGAACCGCCCGCGTTCGGGTTGTCGATCGTGAAGCCCTGCTTCTCGATCGTGTCCACGAAGTCGATCACGGCGCCCTCGACGTACGGGGTGCTCATGCGGTCGACGGCCACCTTGAGGCCGCCGAAGTCGCGCAGGGCGTCGCCGTCCAGCGTGCGCTCGTCGAAGAACAGCTGGTAGCGCAGGCCCGCACAGCCGCCGGGCTGTACGGCGATGCGCAGGTGCATGTCGTCGCGGCCCTCCTGGTCGAGCAGCGCCTTGGCCTTCACGGCCGCCGCGTCGGTGAGCGTCACGCCGTGGGTCGGCGGGGCGTCAACAGGAGTGGTGGCTGCGTCAGCGGTCGTCATAGCTCTCCCTCAGAGGTCCTTTGCGGGCGTCTATTCCCTGGCAACACGGGCGGTACCCGCTTTGTTCCTCCCCCCATGCTCCCACAGCTACCGGGAACGGAGGTGTGACCACTGCCTCGCCACGTGTCCGGCCAGGTCGGCGAGGGTGCCGGCCGGGTTCGCCAGGCTCGCCTCGACCGACCCGGCGTGGTCGGCCACGGCGTAGCTCTCGGCCACGCCGGCGGCCGAGGCCTCGCGCCGACCCACCGAGACCTGGCCGGCGAGCACCACGCACGGCACGCCCCGGTCCGCCGCGCCGCGCGCCACGGCCGTCACCAGCTTGCCGCGCAGCGACTGCCAGTCGAAGCTGCCCTCGCCGGTGACGACCAGGTCGGCCCGGTCCAGCGCCGCGTCGAGGCCGGTGAGGTTCCGGACCAGGCCCGCACCCGACTCCACGGTCGCACCGAGGGCCATCAGGGCGGCGCCGAGGCCGCCGGCCGCGCCCGCGCCGGGCAGGTCGCGGACGGCGGCCAGCTCGTCCATGCCGGCCAGCCTCGCCTCCAGCCGTTCCACCGCCTCCGGGGACGCGCCCTTCTGCGGGCCGAACGTGCGCGCGGCGCCGTGCGGGCCGAGGAGGGGGTTCTCCACGTCGGCCGCCGCGACCAGGCGGGCGGTGACCGGCAGCACCGCCTCGCGCAGGCCCGCGCCGCCGTCCGTGGTGCCCGAGCCGCCGAGCCCGACGACGATCACGCGCGCGTCGCGGGCCGCGTTGAGGAGTTCGCCGACTCCCCTGGTGGTGGCCGTCTCGGCGGAGTCCGCCCGCCGGTCGGCCGGGACGAGGTGCAGGCCGCACGCCTGCGCGGACTCGACGTACGCGGTGCCGTCGTGCTCCAGCCAGGTCGCCTCGACGGGGGTGCCGAGCGGGCCGGTGACGGTCGTCACGCGCAGGTCACCGCCGAGGGCGGCGTGCAGGACGTCCACGAACCCCGGTCCGCCGTCGGCGAGCGGGCGTCGGTCCAGGTGGTCGCCGGGGGCGGCGCGCAGCCAGCCGTCGGCCACCGCGCGGGCGACCTCGCGGGCGGTCAGGGTGCCGCCGAAGCAGTCGGGGGCGATAACAACTCGCACCTCGCGAACAGTACTTATCGGGGCATCTCCTACTCTGGTCAGGTGAGGTTCCTGCGCCGCAACGCCGACGAAGCCGCCGAGACCGCCCCCGAGGTCGAGACCTCCGACTCGGAGGTGACCTCAGCGGACCCGTCGCGCACACCCGGCAAGGGCAGGCCGACGCCGAAGCGCCGCGAGGCGGAGGGCAAGCGCCGCGGCCCCGTGCCGCCGCCGCCCCGCACCCAGAGAGAGGCGCTCAAGCGCTCCCGGGGCAGCAAGGTGTCGAAGGAGGAGCGCCGCGCCGCGGCCGTCGAGCGGCGGCAGCGGATGATGGCGGGCGAGGACAAGTACCTGCTCCCCCGCGACCGCGGCCCGGTGAAGGCGTACATCCGCGACGTGGTCGACTCGCGCCGCAACCTCATGGGCCTGTTCATGCCGCTGGCGATCCTGGTGTTCGTGGCGCTGCTGGTGCCGTCACCGGCGATCCAGCAGTACGCGACCCTGCTGACCACGTTCATGCTGCTGGCGATGATCGTGGAGGGCTTCGTGCTGGGCCGCCTGGTCACCCGCCGGGTGCGCCTGAAGTTCCCGAACGACACCACGCGCGGCCTGTCGATCGGCTGGTACTCGTTCATCCGGGCCAGCCAGCTCCGCCGCCTCCGCGTCCCGAAGCCGCGCGTGGCCGCGGGCGCGAAGGTCTGACGCGCGGAGGTCCGACGCCGGTGGCGGGTCAGGCGCGGTAGGGCAGGAGCAGCGCGTCCCACTGCGCCTTCAGGGCACCCCCGTTGTCGCTGAACCACTCGTCCGCGGGGTCCACGGCCCTCCGGACGGCGACGCGCGCGGGCCTGCCCGCCGTCAGGGACGCCAGTCCGGCCCGGAGCGGGTCGGGGAGCGTGTTCGCGGGCAGCGCGGCGAGGAGCGCCGCCATCGCCGGGCCGAACGCCGCCGCGCCCGCCACCACCAGCCCCGCGTCCACCGGGGCCGGGGGCAGCACGACGTCGTCCTCGACCTCGTCGACCAGCGTGCCCTGGAGCGCGGGCTGGTGCTCCCGCCGGTACGGGTTGGGGCGCGCGGAGACGACGTAGCGGTCCAGGCCCGCGCCGTAGAAGAGCACCTCGGTCTCGTTGCGCGACCGCCGGGCCGCGACGCCCATGGGGAACAGCACCTCGACGTCGTCGGGCGTCACGACGCTGTCGCGCGGCACCAGGAACGACGAGATCGTCCGCGCGTGCCCGCCGACACCGCCGAAGATCAGCGCGGACACCGTGTCGTCGCCGTTGTGCAGGAGCGCGGCCTCGCTGGTGGCGAGCGACAGCATGTCGGAGGCGTCCGAGTTCTCGCCCATGTGCTTCCCCGCGGTGGAGAGGGTCTCGCGCGGCCAGGCGCCGGCGCGCCGGTGCGCGCTCCACGTCGTCGTGATGCCGCTCTTGGGCGCCAGGTGGGCCGGGTCGGCGAAGCGGACCGCCGGGACGAAGAGGTCGTGGGCGAGTTGCTCCAGCAGGTCCGCCGGGACGGCGGCGAGGGTCGCGGCGTGGGCGGTCAGCTCGGCGAACGTCGCTTCGCGGTGGGCCGCCAGCCAGGTGAGGAGCGCGGCGCGTGCGGGCGAGGCGGAGTGGTCGGTCGCGGGTCTGGGGCTCCGCGTGCGGCTGAACCGGGACGTGCCGTCGGGGTTGTCGGCGATCAACGCGTAGGCGTAGCCGTCGTAGCCGAACGCGGGGGTGCCCGGCCTGGTCTCGCCCGCGTCGAACAGCACCTCCTCCGAGCTGACGACGTTCACGTTCTGCGCGTTCGACGCGGTGGTCACGGTGACGATCCGCACGGCGGTCTCCTTGCCCGGGGGGTGTGCCCGAGCGGGCACGATGTGGGAGACCGGCGGCGCGGCCGGCGGATACACCGGAGGCCGGCCGTCACCCTGATGGAGCAGCCCCGGACCGCACCACCGCGGCGCGGGCCTCAGTCCCGGCGCACGTGGTCCAGGAACGCCGCGAAGGCCGCGCCGGGGAAGCGCAGGACGGGTCCGGCGGGGGCCTTGCTGTCCCGCACCGCCCGTCCGGCGTCCAGGCACGCCAGCTCGACGCACTGGGCGTCGTTGCCGCTGTTGGTCTTGCTGCTCTTGCGCCAGCGGACACCCGACAGGTCGGTTTCGGTACCCATGGTCTCGACTCCTAGGTGTCGGCGAGGTCGCTGATCCTGCGGTCGAGTATCCCGAGCGATCCCACTTCCGGGACAGCCGTGTCCCACGCCTGGTCGAACGCGGCGATGTAGGGCGCGGTGGCCTTGATGTAGTCGGGCCGCATCAGCGACGCGACGTAGGCGATCCTCTTCCCCGGTTCGACGTGGAGCAGGGTGAACGGGCAGCCCAGCGCCGGGACGATGCCGTTCGCGGTCGACCTCGGCAGCACGCGGAACCGGACGTTGGGCATCCGGGCGACTTCGCGCAGGTGTTCGAGCTGGCGGCGGAGGATTCCGGGGCCGCCGTTGGAGCGGTGCAGCGCGTCCTCACCCAGTACGACCCAGACGCCGGGACCACCGGGGCGGACGACCTTGCGGCCGCGCGCCGCCCGTTCCTCGGCGAGCCCGAGCACGTCCGACGCGACGATGACGGGTGACGTGGACAGGGCCGCGAACGCGAACTCGGCGGTCTGGAGCAGGCCGGGGACCTCGTTGTAGACCATGCGGATCTCGGACGCGCGCCGTTCGAGCGAGACGTACTGCCGGGACGAGTTCACGTTCTTCGCCGGCGTGGCGCGTCGCCGGGCGATCGTCGCCAAGCCCCGCAGCTCGTCCACCCGCGCCGGCGGGACGCGGTACCGGGCGATCATCCAGTCCTCGTCCTGCGGGCGGGGCGCGATGATGCCGTTCTCGATCTTCGAGAGCTTGCCGAAGTAGCCGCCGAGCCCCTGGTCCGCCTCGCCGAACCCGATCCCGGCGGCCTCGCGCAGTTGCCGGGCCAGTTCGCCGAACTGGAGGCGGGCGATGACGGGGTCGAACTCCTCCTCTGCCACGTCGGGGAGTCTCTCGCGGCGAGCCGCGTCGACCGGTCAGGATCGTGTCACCTGATCGGTTGGACATCCCGGCAAATCAAACCGATCGCCTCTCGACGGTGGTCAACTTTGCCTTGCTTACCCCAAGTGGACACAACCGAGGACGGGCGCATGTTGAGCACGGTGCTGGGCGGCAAGGTCGCCTCGTGGGCGAGTTTCACCGACGGGATGACGCTGCGGTGCGAGGTCGGCCCCGACGTGGCCGAGTTCAGCTTCGCGGGCGGTCAGCTCGAAGCGTCGTTCACGCGGGACGCGCTGGTGACGCTCATCGCCAGGAGCCAGGAGGCCCTGGCCGCGCTGGACGGGTCCCGGGAGCGGTCGGCGGGCGACCGGCGAGTTCATTAGCAACCCGAACGACCCGGTACTAGGCTTGGCGGCATGGAGTTCCGACGCCTCGGCCGCAGTGGCCTGAACATCAGCGAGATCTCGTACGGCAACTGGCTCACCCACGGTTCCCAGGTCGAGGAGGACCAGGCGACCGCCTGCGTCCGCGCGGCGCTCGACGCGGGCATCACCACGTTCGACACCGCCGACGTGTACGCCAACACGAAGGCCGAGGAGGTGCTCGGGCGCGCCCTCAAGGGCGAGCGCCGCGAGTCCCTGGAGGTCTTCACGAAGGTCTTCTGGCCGACGGGCCCCGGCGGCCCCAACGACAAGGGCCTCGGCCGCAAGCACATCTCCGAGTCGATCAACGGCTCGCTCAAGCGCCTCCAGACCGACTACGTCGACCTCTACCAGGCCCACCGGTTCGACCGGACGGTGCCGCTGGAGGAGACGATGCTCGCGTTCGCCGACCTGGTCCGGCAGGGCAAGGTGCTCTACATCGGCGTCTCCGAGTGGAACGCCGAGCAGATCGCGCGCGGCGCGGAGCTGGCGCGCGAGCTGAAGGTGCCGTTCATCTCCAACCAGCCGCAGTACTCGATGCTGTGGCGCGTCATCGAGTCGCAGGTCGTGCCGACCTCCGAGCGCGAGGGCATCAGCCAGATCGTCTGGTCCCCGATCGCGCAGGGCGTGCTGACCGGCAAGTACCTGCCGGGTCAGCCGGTGCCCGAGGGCTCCCGCGCGACCGACGCCACCGGCTCGAAGTTCATCCAGCGCTTCATGAGCGACGACGTGCTGGAGAAGGTGCAGCGGCTCAAGCCGCTGGCCGAGGAGGCCGGGCTCAGCCTCGCCCAGCTGGCCGTCGCCTGGGTGCTCCAGAACCCGAACGTGGCGAGCGCGATCATCGGCGCGTCCCGTCCCGAGCAGGTGCACGAGAACGTGAAGGCGGCCGGCGTGAAGCTGGAGGACGAGCTGCTGGAGAAGATCGACGCGGTGCTCGGCGACGCGGTCGAGACCGACCCGCGGCTGACCGTCACCCCGTGACGCGCGCCCTGTCCCCGGCCGCTACCGGAGCTGGTCGTCCCCGGCCGGGGACAGGGACATCGGGCCGTAGACCTCGGCTTCGCTGCGCAGCAGCGTCACCCGGGCGACGCCGGCCTCCCGCAGCTCCTCCCACGACGTGCCGAACCACTCCTCGGCCTCCGTCTGGTCGACGAACGCCACGACCGGGCCGTCGACCTCCTGCCCCTGCTCGTCCTGGTACCGCCAGCGGTACTCCACGACGGCCTCCTCGCGCTGCGTGCTGCGGGTAACGTTCCCGGTCAGGCTATGTCCTCGTGGAACGGATGGGGTGCGGTGTGACGCGTCGGACACTGGTGCTCGGCGGCGCGCGGTCGGGGAAGTCCGCGCACGCGGAGGGGCTGCTGACCGACGACGTCGTGACCTACGTCGCGACCGGCCGCCGCTACGCCGACGACGCGGACTGGGAGCAGCGGATCGCGCGGCACGTCGCCCGCCGACCGACCACGTGGACGACGGTCGAGGCGTCCGTCGCCGGCGACCTGACCGCCGTGCTCACCGCGACCCTCGGCACCGACCCGCCGATCCTGGTGGACGACCTGGCCACGTGGCTCACGGGCGTCATGGACGACGCGGGCGCGTGGGACGGGACCGGTGACCTCGGCCGGGTCGAGGACGAGTGCGCCGCGCTGGTCCGCGCGGTGGCCGGGACGCGGACCCGGCTGGTCCTGGTGTCCGCCGAGGTCGGGCTCGGCGTCGTGCCCGGCACCCGCTCTGGCAGGCTCTTCCGCGATCACCTCGGCTCGCTCAACGCGCGGCTGGCCGAGGTCTGCGACGAGGTGCTGCTGGTCGTCGCCGGAATCCCACTGCGACTGCGCGAAGCCCGGAGGTAGTCGGTGACCATCGAGTTCCCGTCCGTCGAGCCCCCCAGCGAGGCCGCACGCCGCGAGGCCGTCGCCCGCCACGCCGTGCTCACGAAGCCCGCCGGGTCGCTGGGCAGGCTGGAGGAGCTGGGCGCCTGGGTGGCGGCCTGCCAGGGCGAGTGCCCGCCGCGACCGTTCACCCGGCCCCGGGTCGTGGTGTTCGCGGGCGACCACGGCGTGGCGAAGCACGGCGTGTCCGCCTACCCGAGCGAGGTCACCGGCCAGATGGTGGCCAACTTCCTGGCGGGCGGCGCGGCGGTGAACGTGCTGGCGAACGTGGCCGGCGCGACCGTGCGCGTGGTGGACGTGTCGGTCGACTCCGACACGGCCGTGGGCGACCTGAAGGTGCGCCGGGGCTCCGGGTCGATCGACCGCGAGGACGCCCTGACGCCCGAGGAGGCGGTCAAGGCGGTCGAGATCGGCCGCAAGCTGGTGGACGACGAGGTGGACGGCGGCGCGGACCTGCTCATCGCGGGCGACATGGGCATCGGCAACACCACGCCCGCCGCCGTGCTGATCGCCGCGCTGACGGGCGCGGAGCCGGTCGCCGCGGTGGGTCGCGGCACGGGCGTCGACGACCAGGGGTGGATGCGCAAGACCGCCGCGATCCGCGACGCGCTGCGCCGCGCCCGTCCGGTGATCGACGACCCGGTGGCGCTGCTGGCGGCGGCGTCCGGGGCGGACATCGCCGCGATGGCCGGTTTCCTGGCGCAGGCGGCCGTGCGGCGCACGCCGGTGATCCTCGACGGCGTGGTCGTCGGCGCGGCGGCCGTGGTGGCCGAGGAGCTGGCGCCGGGCGCCCGCGAGTGGTGGGTGGCCGGGCACCGGTCGGCGGAGCCGGCGCACGCGCTGGCGCTCAACCACCTGGGCCTGGAGCCGCTGCTGGAGTTCGACATGCGGCTGGGCGAGGGCTCGGGCGCGGTCGCGGCGCTGCCGCTGGTGGTGATGGCGACCCGCGTGCTGGCCGAGATGGCGACCTTCGAGAACGCGGGCGTCTCCGGACCCGCCTGATGGGCACCCGCGTGATGGGCACCCGCTGATGCGGTTGGCACTGTCCTGGCTGACCGTGCTGCCCGTGCGCGTCGGTGACGTCGACGCGCGGGCGGCGCGGCGGGCCATCGCCTGCGCGCCCCTGGTCGGCGTGCTGCTGGGCGCGGTCGTGGTCGCGCTGCTGCGCCTGCCGCTGCCACCGCTGCTGGGCGGGTTCCTGGTGGTGGGCTTCCTGGCCCTGGCCACCCGGGGGATGCACCTGGACGGGCTGGCCGACACCGCCGACGGCCTGGGCTGCTACGGCCCGCCGGAACGCGCCCTCGCGGTGATGAAGGACGGCGGGGCGGGGCCGTTCGCGGTGGTCGCGCTGGTCGTGGTGCTGGGCGCGCAGGCCGCCGCGTTCCCGGTCGTGCCGTGGCCCGCGGTGGTGCTCGCGCTCGTGGCGGGCCGCGCGGCGTTCCTGCTGTGCTGCCTGCGCGGGGTGCCCGCGGCCCGGCCCGAGGGCCTGGGCGCGCTGGTGGCGGGCAGCCAGCCCGCGTGGGTCGCCGCGCTGTGGTGGACCGCGCTGGCCGCCGCCGGGTTCCTGGTGGACCCGTGGCGCGGCCCGGCCGCGGTGCTGCTCGCGGCCGGGCTCGTGCTGCTCCTGGTGGCGCACACGCGCGAGCGCTTCGGCGGGATCACCGGCGACGTGCTCGGCGCGGCGTGCGAGACGGCCACGGTGGCCGTGCTCGCGGTGTGCGCGCTGGGGTAGGCGGTCGCCGGGTCAGGCGATCGTGGTCATCCAACCGTGCTCGTCGGCCACCCGGCCCTGCTGGATGCCGGTGAGGTGGTCGCGCAGCCTCGTCGTCACCTCGCCGGTCAGGCCGCCGGAGACGTCGAACTCGCCGCTCGCGTGCTTCACGTGGCCCACCGGGGTGATGACCGCGGCCGTGCCGCAGGCGAAGACCTCGGTCAGCTCGCCCGACTCGGCCTTCTTCTCCCACTCCTCGGTGGAGATCCGGCGCTCCTCGACGGCGTAGCCGAAGTCCCGCGCGACGCGCAGCAGCGAGTCCCGGGTGATGCCGGGCAGCAGCGCGCCGGACAGCTCGGGCGTCACCACGCGGGCGTCGTCACCGGAGCCGAAGACGAAGAACAGGTTCATCCCGCCCATCTCCTCGACCCACCGGCGCTCCACCGCGTCCAGCCAGACGACCTGGTCGCAGCCCTGCTCGGCGGCCTGCGCCTGCGCCACCAGGGACGCCGCGTAGTTGCCCGCGAACTTCGCCGCGCCCGTGCCGCCGGGCGACGCGCGCACGTACTCGGCGGACAGCCACACCGTCACCGGCTTCACCCCGCCCGCGAAGTACGACCCGGCGGGCGAGGCGATCAGGGCGAAGAGGTACTCGGACGCCGGCCGCACGCCGAGGCCCTTCTCCGTGGAGATCATGAACGGCCGCAGGTACAGCGACTCGTCGGCCGCGGACGGCACCCAGCGCTCGTCGACGGCCACCAGTTCCCGGATGGCGCCGAGGAACAGCTCGTCGGGCAGTTCGGGCATCGCCATGCGGCGGGCCGAGGCGCGGAAGCGCTCGGCGTTCGCCTCGGGGCGGAAGGACGCGATCGTGCCGTCGGGCCGGCGGTACGCCTTGAGCCCTTCGAAGATCGCCTGGCCGTAGTGCAGCACCATCGCCGCCGGGTCCAGTTCCAGCGAGCGGTACGGCTCGACGGTCGCGTCGTGCCAGCCCTGCTCGCGATTCCAGCGGATCGTCACCATGTGGTCGGTGAAGTGCTGCCCGAAGCCCGGCTTCGCGAGTACCTCCGCGACGCGCTCCGGGGTCGCCGGCTGCGGGTGGGAGGTCCGGGTGAAAGGCAACGCTGTCGTCATGACAGCACGATAGCCGCCGCGAGGACGTCGGAAAATCGCTGTCCCGACGCTCGGACGTCCGACCATCCGGATGGGCTACCCCGCCGCCTGCCGCACCGCCTGCCGCACCCGACCGAGCGCGAGCAGACCGGTACCGAGCGCGAGCGCCACGAGCGTGACGACGAGTGCCGCGGTGGGCGCGCTCATGGCCAGCAGGACCGACAGCCCCAGCCCGAGGCACGCGGTGCGCATCGGCCACGTGCGGTCCTCCTGGAGCAGCACGCGGGCGGAGGCGTTCGTGAAGCCGTAGTAGAACGCCGTGCCGCAGGCGCCCACGGCGAGCGCGGTCGACGGGGGCAGCGCGACGACGACGAGCGCGGCCGGCGCGGCGGCGAGCACGTCCAGGGGCCAGGCCGCGCGGACGGCGGGCAGGTCGCCGGTCTCGGTCAGGCCGACGAGCGTGCGCCGGCCGGAGGCGAGCACGGCGTGCAGCGCGGTCACGGCGGCCACGGCGGCGCCGACGCCGAGGACGGGCAGCAGCCAACGGCCGTCGGCGGCGACCAGGGCGTCGCGCAGCGGCGCGGGCGACAGGGCCAGGCGCGCCGGGCCGAGCTGGCGCAGCAGCGCCGCGCCGACCGCGACCATCAGCACCAGCACGGTCACGACCACCACCGGCACGGCGACGCGCAGCACGCGCGGGTCGAACGCGGTCTCGCCGCGGTGCGGGGCGGTGACCCGCTCGAAGCCGACGAACGCCACGAACAGCACCGACGCCGCGCCCATCACGCCGTCGAAGCCGGGGGTCGCGAACACCGCCGGTGACCCGATCGGGTTACCGGGAGGGCTGACGGAGAAGCAGACCAGCACCACGAGCAGCAGCACCCCGACCACCACGACCGCGGAGGCCGCGGACATCCGCGCGCTCCAGCGGACGCCCGCCGCGCCCAGTGCCGCGGTCGCCGCGAGGAGCCCCAGGGCCGCGACGACCCGGTGCTCGGGCACCACGTGCGCGCCGAACGCGCCGGCCAGCGCCGCGGCCACCCCGGCCCGCCCGACGAGGTGGGCGCAGGCCGTGATGCGCGCGGGCCACGGGCCGAGCTGGTTGCGGGTGTAGGCGTAGCCGCCGGGCGCGTCGGGGTAGGCGCGGTGCTGGTCCGCGGTGGAGAACGCGCAGCACAGGGCGGTCACGGCGGCGAGGAGCAGCGCGGGGAGGAACCAGGGACCGGCGACCGCCGCGGCGGGGGCGAAACCCGTGAGCACACCGGCGCCCAGCGTCGCGCCGAGAGCGAGCGCGACGGCACGGGCTGTGATTGTCACCGGTACACGATCGCAGAAAAAGACCGATTGAACGCTGACCCCCGCATGGTTTACCCCCGAACGTGTTAATTGTTACTCGGTGCAATCGCGAGTGCGATGACCGAGCGTGTCGGCCGGACCTTTAGCATTCGTCACGATCCACCCCCGTTCCCGCCGCACGACCAGGAAGTGCCGGGAGGACCGCATCGAGGAGCCGCCGTGATCGCGCCGAAGCTGGCCATCACCGACAGTGACCTGAGCAGCACCGCCGCCGACGTCGTGGTGATCGGGACCACCCAGGGACCCGCCGGCCCGTCCCTCGCGGGCGCCTCCGAGGCGGTCGACGCCGCGTTCGACGGCGGCCTGCTCGGCGTGCTGGAGACCCTGGGCGCCAGCGGCAAGGCCGAGGAGGTCGTGAGCGTGCCGACGTTCGGCAAGCTGGCCGCCCCGGTCGTGCTCGCGGTCGGCCTGGGCAAGCCCGCCGCCGACGGCTCGGTGTCCGAGGACCAGGTGCGCAAGGCGTCCGGCGCGGTCGCCCGCGCCCTCGCGGGCCGCAAGCGCGCCGTCACCACGCTCTCCGCGCTGCACCTCGGCCCGGCCGTGGAGGGCACGCTGCTGGGCGGCTACGCCTTCACCGACTACAAGACGGCCAAGGGCGACGGCCCGGTGGCCCGGGTCGACCTCGTCGCGCCCGCCGAGGGCACCAAGCGCGCCCACAACGCCACCGTGAAGGCGTCCACCGCCGTCGCCGAGGCCGTCGCCGCCGTGCGCGACTTCGTGAACACCCCGCCGAACGACCTCTACCCGGCGTCGTTCGCCGAGCGCGCCGCCGCCCTGGCCAAGGCCGAGGGCCTCGACGTCGAGGTCCTGGACGAGAAGGCGCTGCGCAAGCAGGGCTTCGGCGGCATCCTGGGCGTCGGCGGCGGCTCCAGCCGTCCCCCGCGCCTGGTGCGCATCACCTACCGGGGCGCGAAGGCCGCCAAGAAGGTGGCGCTGGTCGGCAAGGGCATCACCTTCGACACCGGCGGCATCTCCATCAAGCCGGCCGCGGGCATGGACGAGATGACCTCGGACATGGGCGGCGCGGCGGCCGTGATCGCCACCGTCGTGCTGGCGGCGAAGCTGAAGTACCCGCTGGAGGTCACCGCGTGGGCGCCGATGGCGGAGAACATGCCGTCCGGCACCGCCTACCGGCCCGGCGACGTGCTGACCATGTACGGCGGCAAGACCGTCGAGGTGCTCAACACCGACGCCGAGGGCAGGCTGATCCTGTCCGACGCGATCGTGCGGGCCTGCGAGGACGCCCCGGACTACCTGATCGAGACGTCCACGCTGACCGGCGCCCAGGTCGTGGCCCTGGGCAAGCGGACGTCGGGCGTCATGGGCACCGAGGAGTTCCGCGACCGGATCGCCGAGCTGGGTCGCGCGGTGGGCGAGCAGGCGTGGGCCATGCCGCTGCCCGACGAGCTGCGCGGCGACCTGGACTCGCGGGTGGCGGACATCGCCAACGTGGCCGGCCACCGGTTCGGCGGCATGCTCACCGCGGGCGTGTTCCTGCGCGAGTTCGTCCCCGAGGGCGTCACCTGGGCGCACATCGACGTGGCCGGCCCGTCGTTCCACAGCGGCGGCCCGTACGGCTACACGACCAAGGGCGGCACCGGCGTGCCCGTGCGCACCCTGGCCGCGGTGCTGGCGGACATCGCCGCGAACGGCTGATCCCGGACGGCTTCGGTCCGGTCGCGCCACCGCGTGACCGGACCGGGGCACCCGACCGTCCACTTCGGACGTCGCGGTTACCGGTGACCGGCCCGTGACCGCGCGCGACCGCTCGTCGCGTCCCGGCGGACCGGCCCGCCCTACCCCTGGTTCTTGCGGCGCGAGTACTCGCGCATCCGCTTCGGGTACCCCACGATCCCCGCGTCGTAGATCGGGATGCCGAGCTTCTTCGCGAACTTCTTCGCGCCGTCCGTGCCGTCGATGCGGCGGCGCGTCCACTCGCCGTCGTGCGCGACGAGCACGACCGTGGTCTCGGTCACGGTCGTCTTGGGCTCGACGTACGCCTCCACGCCGCGCCTCGCCGCCGCCCACTTCTCCAGGTGGCCGGTGTCCGCGGACGTGGACTCCCTCAGCACGCCGGGGCGCTTCTTCCTGCGAAAACGGTCGAACAGGCCCACCAGGGCACCTCCTGCCGCGACTCCTGGTGACCATGGTGCCGGCGCGCGGGTAAAGGGGAGGCCAAATCCTCCGAACAGGACACCGCGTCGCCGTCCCCCCCGAGGTAGTGACAAGATGGAAACCACACGCGCGCACCCGCGCGGAGTAAGGCATCAAGCTCTCCAGGGAGATCCCGTGACCGACACCTCCGCCGACCTCGTGATCCTCGGTGGCGGCTCGGGCGGCTACGCCTGCGCGTTCCGCGCGGCGGAGCTCGGCCTGTCCGTCGTCCTGGTCGAGAAGGACAAGCTGGGGGGCACCTGCCTGCACCGCGGCTGCATCCCGACCAAGGCGCTGCTGCACGCGGCGGAGGTCGCGGACAACGCGCGCGAGGGCGACCAGTTCGGGGTGAAGTCGTCGCTGGAGGGCATCGACATCGCGGGTGTGAACTCCTACAAGGACGGCGTGGTCGGCCGGCTCTACAAGGGCCTCCAGGGTCTGGCCAAGGCGAACAAGGTCACCCTGGTCGAGGGCGCGGGCACGTTCGTCGGCGACAAGACCGTCGAGGTGAACGGCGACCGGTACACCGGCAAGAACGTCGTGCTGGCCACCGGCTCGTACGCCCGCAGCCTGCCCGGCCTGGAGATCGGCGGCCGGATCATCACCAGCGACCAGGCGCTCAACCTGGACTTCGTCCCGGAGAAGGTCGTAGTGCTCGGCGGCGGCGTGATCGGCGTCGAGTTCGCCAGCGTGTGGTCCTCGTTCGGCGCGGACGTGACCATCGTGGAGGCGCTGCCCCGTCTGGTCCCCGCCGAGGACGAGTACGCGTCCAAGCAGCTGGAGCGCGCGTTCCGCCGCCGCGGCATCAAGTTCAAGACCGGCGTGAAGTTCACCGGCGCCACCCAGAGCGAGGCCGGCGTCTCGGTGACCCTGGAGTCCGGCGACGTGCTCGACGCCGACCTGCTGCTGGTGGCCGTCGGCCGCGGCCCGAACACCGCCGGCCACGGCTACGAGGAGGCGGGCGTCGCGGTCGAGCGCGGTTTCGTCACCACGAACGAGCGCCTGGAGACCTCGCTGCCCGGCGTGTACGCCGTCGGCGACATCGTCCGCGGCCTCCAGCTCGCGCACCGCGGCTTCCAGCAGGGCATCTTCGTGGCCGAGGAGATCGCGGGCCAGAACCCGAAGGTGATCGACGAGGCGGGCATCCCGCGCGTCACCTACTGCAAGCCCGAGGTCGCGTCGGTGGGTCTCACCGAGGCCGCCGCGAAGGAGAAGTACGGCTCCGTCGAGACGTTCGTCTACGACCTCGCGGGCAACGGCAAGAGCCAGATCCTGAAGACCGCCGGTGGCGTCAAGCTCGTGAAGGCGCCCGATGGCCCGGTGGTCGGTGTCACCATGGTCGGCGAGCGGGTCGGCGAGCTGATCGGTGAAGCCCAGCTGATCTACAGCTGGGAGGCGTACCCCGAGGACGTGGCTCCGCTGATCCACGCCCACCCGACCCAGACAGAAGCCCTCGGCGAAGCCTTCCTCGCCTTGGCCGGCAAGCCGCTGCACGTGCACGGCTGACCGTCGCACCCCAGTCAGCCGAACTTCGACCCACGCACGAGGAGTCAGCGAAAAGATGGCCTTCTCCGTCCAAATGCCCGCACTCGGCGAAAGCGTCACCGAGGGCACGGTCACCCGCTGGTTGAAGCAGGAGGGTGACCGCGTCGAGGTCGACGAGCCGTTGCTGGAGGTCTCGACCGACAAGGTCGACACCGAGATCCCCTCGCCCGCCGCCGGCGTGCTCCAGAAGATCGTCGCCCAGGAGGACGAGACCGTCGAGGTCGGCGCCGAGCTGGCCGTGATCGGCGACGGTTCCGGTTCCGACTCCGGGTCCTCCGACTCGACCTCCGGCGGCGGCACCGCGCCCGCCGAAGAGGCGCAGCCCGAGCCGCAGTCCGAGCCGCAGTCCGAGCCCGAGCCCCAGCCCGAGGAGCCGGCGCGGTCCGACTCCGGTTCGGGTTCCGGCCCGGCCGAGGGCACCCCGGTGACCATGCCCGCCCTGGGCGAGAGCGTCACCGAGGGCACCGTGACCCGGTGGCTGAAGGCCGTCGGCGACTCGGTCGAGGTCGACGAGCCGCTGCTGGAGGTCTCGACCGACAAGGTCGACACCGAGATCCCGTCCCCGGTCGCCGGCACCCTGCTGGAGATCACCGCGGGCGAGGACGAGACCGTCGAGGTCGGCGGTCAGCTGGCCGTCGTCGGCTCCGGTTCGCCGGCCCCCGAGGCCGAGCAGCCGAAGACCGAGGAGCCGAAGGCCGAGCCCAAGGCGGAGCCGAAGCAGGAGGAGCCGAAGCAGGAGGCCCCGAAGCAGGAGGAGCCCAAGCAGGAGGCCCCGAAGCCCGCTCCCGCCGAGGCCCCCGCGCAGGCCGAGGCCGCCCCGTCCGGTGACGAGTCGTCGAACGGCGCGCCTTACGTCACGCCGCTGGTGCGCAAGCTGGCGTCGGAGAACGGCATCGACCTGAACGCCCTCAAGGGCACCGGCGTCGGCGGCCGCATCCGCAAGCAGGACGTGCTGGCCGCCGTCGAGGCGAAGAAGGCCCCGGCCCCCGCGCCGGCCGCTCCCGCCGCCCCGGCCGCGTCCGCCCCGGCGCAGCGCACCGCCACCCCGGCCGCCGACACCAGCGGCAAGCGCGGCACCGTGCAGAAGCTGCCCCGGCTGCGCCAGATCGTGGCCCAGCGGACCCGCGAGTCCCTCCAGGTCTCGGCGCAGCTCACCCAGGTGTTCGAGGTGGACGTCACCAAGATCGCCCGGCTGCGCAACCGCGCCAAGGTCGCGTTCGAGCAGCGCGAGGGCACGAAGCTGACGTTCCTGCCGTTCTTCGCCAAGGCCGCCGTGGAGGCGCTGAAGCAGCACCCGGTGCTGAACGCCTCCATCGACGAGGAGAAGAAGGAGGTCGTCTACCACGGCGCCGAGCACCTGGGCATCGCGATCGACACCGAGCGCGGCCTGCTCAACGCGGTGATCGCGAACGCGGGTGACCTGAACCTGGCGGGCCTGTCGCACAAGATCGGCGACCTGGCCTCGCGGGCGCGCGCGAACAAGTTGACGCCGGACGAGCTGACCGGCGGCACGTTCTCGCTGACCAACCTGGGCAGCAACGGCGCGCTGTTCGACACCCCGATCATCCAGCAGCCGCAGGTCGGCATCCTGGGCGTCGGCGTGGTCAAGAAGCGCCCGGTCGTGATCACGGACGAGAGCGGCGACGACACCATCGCCATCCGTTCGATGGCCTACCTGGCCCTGACCTACGACCACCGGCTGGTGGACGGCGCCGACGCGGGCCGCTTCCTCACCACCGTGAAGAACCGCCTGGAAGAGGGCTCTTTCGAAGCCGACCTCGGCCTCTGACGACAGCTCTTCCGAGGGCCGCTCCCGCTGTCGGCGGGGGCGGCCCTCGCCGTTCCGCCGGCGTCCGCCGGCAGGATGTGCGGCATGGACCCGGACATGTGCCTGGAAGTCCCGCCCGGCTTCGACGACTCCGACGACGACGAGGGCCAGGTCCACCCGGTCGCCCGCCGGCTGTTCAGCGGCGCCACCAACGCCGACGCCTTCCGCAAGGCGATGGAGTGGGTCGGCGCGCACGACGTGTTCATCATGGGCCTCGACTGGGACTGCGCGTTCGACGAGCCCGAACCCTTCACCCTGTCCCTCTTCTTCCGGTTCGAGCTGCCGGACGAGGACGACGAGGACTGACGGACGGCGCACGGCGCACGACGACCGCTTCGGGTGACGTGGACGACTCGCCGGCCGCTGTGCAACCCGACGCCCCCTGCGGGACGATCAAGGCATGCGGGTGGTCGTGGCGGGTTCGTCGGGTCTGATCGGCACGAGTCTGGTGGCCGCGTTGCGCGGCGCCGGGCACGAGGTCGTGCGGTTGGTCCGCCGCCGCCCGGCGGCCCCCGACGAACGCGGCTGGGACCCGCCCGCCGCGCGGATCGACGCGGGCTGCCTCGACGGCGCGGACGCGGTGGTCAACCTGTGCGGCGCCGGGGTGGCCGACAAGCGGTGGACGGACGCGCGCAAGCAGGTGCTGCTGGACAGCCGCACGGTGCCGACCGAGGTGCTCGCCGCCGCGGTCGTGGAGCACGGCGTGCCGGTCCTGGTGAACGCGAGCGCCATCGGCTACTACGGCGACACCGGTGACGAGCTCGTCACCGAGGACACCCCCTCGGGCACCGGCTTCCTGGCCGACCTGTGCCGCCAGTGGGAGGCGGCGACCGCGCCCGCCGAGGCGGCCGCGCGGGTGGTGACGCTGCGCACCGGGCTGGTGATCAGCCCGTCCGGGGGGTTGTTCGGCGCGATCCGGCCGCTGTTCACGTTCTTCCTCGGCGGTCGCCTCGGCGACGGCCGCCAGTACATGCCGTGGATCTCCCTCGACGACGCCGTGTCGGCCATCCGGTTCGTCCTGGAGCACGACGACGTGCGCGGGCCGGTGAACCTGACGGCGCCCAGCCCGGTCACGAACGCCGAGTTCACCCGCACCGTCGGGCACGCGCTGCACCGCCCGACGCCGTGGGTGGTACCCGGCTTCGTCCTCAGGGCCGTCCTCGGCCAGCTCGCGGAGGAGGGCGTCCTGGCCGGTCAGCGGGCCGTCCCCCGCGTGCTCGACCGGCACGGCTTCACGTTCCTGCACCCCGCGCTCGGGGCGGCCGTGGCGGCGGCCGCGGGACGGTGATCCTGGTCCCGGTCGGCGCGCTCCTCGCGCTGGCCTCGCTGGTGCTGGGCTTCTCGGTGCGCCGGGACGTGCCGGCGGTGGACCGCGGCCTGCACCTGGCCGCGGCGGACCTGGAGCCGGGGTTCACCCACTCGGCGACGGTCGTCAGC
This sequence comes from Saccharothrix longispora, assembly GCF_031455225.1. Lineage (GTDB taxonomy): Bacteria > Actinomycetota > Actinomycetes > Mycobacteriales > Pseudonocardiaceae > Actinosynnema > Actinosynnema longispora. The sequence continues at coordinate 8,184,452 of NZ_JAVDSG010000001.1, read as the reverse complement.
TTCGTGCTGAGCCCCGGCCTGGCCACGATCGCCCTGCTGTCCCTGGTCGCACGGGCCGCGCTCGCGCGGGACCCGCTCGTCCTCAGGGCGGCCGCGCTGCTCGGCGCGTGCTGGTCGACGGTCTTCGCGCGTCACGTCTACCAGCGGGTCCGGCCGATCGACTTCCCGAAGTGGAGCTACCCGAGCGGGCACGTCACCGCGGTCGCGGCGGTCGCGTTCACCGCCGTCGTGCTGACCGCCCACCTGGCCCGCAGGCACCTGCGCGCGGCCGTCGCGCTGGCCGTCGCGGCCGTCGGCGCCACGGCCGCGAGCCGCGTCGTGCTGGAGATGCACTGGTTCACCGACACCGCGGGCGCGGTCCTCGCCGTGACCGGCGTCGGGCTGCTCGTCGCCCACGCCCTGCGGCTGCTGCCGCTGGGCGTAGGGTCGAGGCGTGAGCAGTCCTGACCTCTCCTGCCGCGCCTCGACCGACCCGATCGACGTGCGCGAACTGGGCACCATCGACTACCTGGCCGCCTGGGACCTGCAGCGCGAGCTGGCCGAGCGGCGCGCCGAGGGCGCGATCGGCGACACGATGCTCCTGCTGGAGCACCCCTCGGTCTACACCTGCGGCCGGCGCACCGAGCCCGAGGAGCGCCCGACGGGCGGCGACATCCCGGTCGTCGACGTCGACCGGGGTGGCAAGATCACCTGGCACGGCCCGGGCCAGCTGGTGGGTTACCCGATCGTGGCCCTCACCGAGCCGCTGGACGTCGTGCGGTACGTGCGCCGCCTGGAGCAGGCGCTGATCCACGTGTGCGACCAGCTCGGCGTGCCCACGGGCCGCGTCGAGGGGCGCAGCGGCGTGTGGATCGCGGCCGACGACAAGGGCGTCGAGCGCAAGGTGGCCGCCATCGGCATCCGGGTGCAGCGCGGCGTGACCATGCACGGCTTCGAGATCAACTGCAACGCGGACCTGGACGCGTTCGGCGCGATCATCCCGTGCGGCATCCGGGACGCGGGCGTCGCGTCGCTGTCGCACGAGCTGGGCCGGGACGTGACCGTGGACGAGGTGCGGCCGCTGGCGCGGGCGGCCGTCATCGACGCGCTGAACGGCGACCTGCCGTTGACCGAGCGCGCGCTGGCGCGTCGGGACCCCGTGGCGGCGGGTGTGACGTTCGCGGTGCGGACCGGCTGACAAGGACACCGCTCCCCCTCTAGATTCCGGAATTACGGACTACCGGAGGGGAGATTCGTCGTGCTCCTGACTCGACGGCACCTGCTCTGCGCCTGGGGCGCCGCGGGCGCGGCCACCCTGCTGCCCGCCACCACCACCGCACAGGCGCGCACCCAGGCGGACGACTGGCTCGCCTGGTTCCGCGCGAACCGGCGGCACGTCGCCGCGGTCGTGGACGACGGCCGCGGCGGGCGGGTCGCGCACCGCCCGCACGAACCGCAGCCCCTCGCCTCGGCCGTCGAGGTCGTGCACCTGGCCGGGTACTCGGCCGCCCTGCGCGCCGGCCTGGTCCGCGCGGACGAACCGGTCCGCGTCGGCGACTGGGAGCAGTACTACCTGGGCCTCGACGGCGGCGCGCACCCCGCGTCCCTGCGCGCCCTGGGCATCCGCTCGACCAACGGCGTCACCGCCGACGACCCCGACCACCTCGTCACGCTCGACGACCTGGTCGCGTCGATGACCCGGTTCAGCGACAACGCGGCCACCGACTTCCTGCGGTACCGGCTCGGCGAGGGCCTGCTGCGCGCCGCCGCCGCCCGCCACGACTGGCCCACCGCACCCGTGCCGGAGATCCTCGGCGAGGTCCTGGCGTTCATCCTGGGCAGGCGGGTCGACGTCCGGCGCTACCTGGAGGACCCGCGGCTCCAGTTGGAGGTGCTCGGGAAGTTCCCCGACCTGCCGGCCACCTACGACGGCCGGCGGCCGTGGGCGCGCACGACGTGGGCCGGCACCGCCGCGGGCCTGAACCGCGCGCACCGCTCGCTGACCTCCGACGAGGTCGCCCGCACCCACCTCGAACGCGGTCGCCCGACGCCGCCCGGCGTGGTGGGCGTCGGGTTCAAGGGCGGGTCGCTGGCGGGCATCCTCACCGTCGGCACGACGGTGCGCTGGGCGGACGGCCGGGTCGGGTCGGCCGCCGTGCTCGTGCGGGAGGTCGACGAGCAGCGGTTCGCGACCTCGGGCGAGCTGGTCTCGCTGGTGCGACAGACCCTGCTCGACCCCGCTGCGCTGCGCCGATTCCAGGTCAGCCTCTCCTAGGATGACAGCGGTGGACCTGGTGCAGCGACTTGCCGAGCTGGAGCAGCGCGTGGCCGCGCTGGAGGGCGACGCGCGGGCGACCACCGCGCCGCCCGAGGCCGGTGACAGCGGGGTCGACTGCGGCGAGGTCGGTTACGGGGGCCGGGTGGCCGTGGGCGACGGGCGCGTGACGTGGCGGATCGACGTGACGCCGGAGCACGCGCTGGCGCTGGCCGACCGGCCGCGGATCGAGGTGCTGGCCGCGTTGGCGCACCCGGTGCGGGTGGAGATCGTGCGGACCCTGCTCGGGCAGGGCGCGCAACCCCCGGCGGCGCTCCAGGAGGCCGCCCGGCTCGGCTCGACGGGTCAGCTGTACCACCACCTGAAGGCGTTGACCGCGTCCGGCGTGGTGGAGCAGGACAAGCGCGGGAGCTACCGGCTGCGGAGCGAGGCCGTCGTCCCCGTGCTCGTCCTGCTCACCGCCGCGTCGGACGTGGCGGGTCAGCTGCGGACCTGACCCGACCGGCGCCTGGACCCGATCGGCGCCTGAACGCGGTCAGAGCTGCGGCGCGACCTCGGCGGCGACCAGCTCCACGTGGTCGAGGTCGGCCAGGTCGAGCACCTGGAGGTAGACGCGGCTGATGCCGGTCCGCTCGCGCCACGTGCCGAGCTTGTCGACCACCTCGGCGGGCGTGCCGGTCAGCCCGTTCTCCCGCAGTTCGGCCTCCTCGCGGCCGATGCGCCCCGCGCGCCGGGCGACCTCGGCGCCGTCGCGGCCGACGCACACCACGAGCGCGACGGACCGGGTGATCTCCCCCGGGTCGCGCCCGGCGGCCTCGCACGCCGCGTCGACGCGGGCGAACTGCTCGACGGCGGCGTCCACGCCCGCGAACGGCAGGTTGAACTCGTCGGCGTACTTCGCGGCCAGCGCGGGCGTGCGCTTGGGGCCGAGGCCGCCGACGAGGACCGGGATCTTCGCCTGGGCGGGCTTGGGCAGCGCGGGCGAGTCGACGAGGCGGTAGTGCGCTCCCTCGAACGAGAACGTCCCGCCGTCCGGCGTGCCCCACAGGCCGGTGACGACCTCCAACTGCTCCGCGTACCGCTCGAAGCGCTCCTTGGTGGACGGGAACGGCAGGCCGTAGGCGGTGTGCTCGGCCTCGAACCAGCCCGCGCCCAGGCCGAACTCGACGCGCCCGCCGGACATCGCGTCGACCTGCGCGACGCTGATCGCCAGCGGGCCGGGGTGCCGGAACGTCGCGGCGGTCATCAGCGTGCCCAGGCGGATGCGCTCGGTGTCGCGGGCCAGGCCCGCGAGGGTGATCCAGGCGTCGGTGGGGCCGGGCAGCCCGTCACCGCTCATCGCCAGGTAGTGGTCGGACCGGAAGAAGGCGCCGTAGCCCGCGGCCTCGGCGGTCCGCGCCACGGCCAGCAGGTCGTCGTAGGAAGCCCCCTGCTGGGGCTCGGTGAAGATGCGGAGTTCCACGTCACCACGCTAATCCCCGCTCCGGTCCGGCCGCGATCCGAGCGCCGGCGCGCGACCCCGGCGCGCAGTCCTGACGCGCAGTCCCGGCGACCGGCCTCAGCGGCGGCGCGACCGGGACGACCGGCGGTCCTCGCGCACAGGCTCCGCGGGCGCCCGCGCCCCCTCGTCCGGGCGCACGCGCAGTCCCTCGACCACGCGCACGATGGTCCGCTCGACCTCGGCGCTGGCCTTGCGCGGGTCGGACGAGCCCGCGATCGTGCTGGCGCCCGCCGACAGCGCGCCGAACAGCAGCCGCGACATCGTCTCGACCGGCAGCTGCGCCAGCTCGCCGGACTCGACCAGCACCTCGATCGTGGAGCGCAGCAGCCCGTAGCTGAAGTGCTCCTCGGCCTCCCGCCAGCGCTCCCAGCCCATCACGACCGGCGCCTCGTGGATGACGATGCGCTGGTAGGGCGCCTCCAGGCACACCCGGACGTAGGCGCGCAGGCCGGCGATGGCGGTGTCCCACGGGTCGCCGGGGGCGCTGACGATCTCGGTGAGCTTGCGCATGAACGCGTTCTCGACCGAGTCGAACGCGGCCTCGAACAACGCCTGCTTGCCGCTGAAGTGGTGGTACAGCGCGCCCTTGGTGAGCCGCGCCCGCTTGGCGACCTCGTCGAGCGAGGTGCCCGCGTACCCCCGTTTGGTGAACAGCTCCACCGCGCTGTCGACGAGGGCCTGCCTCGTGGACTCGGAGTACTCCAACCGCCTCGACCGCACTGTCACCACGTTCACAACCGTACGACATACCGGCGGTACGTACCCGTGGTATGTTCGCCTCAACGGCCATACCGCCGGTATGTGGAAGACTAGGGGTATGACGCCGGTCACCACGACGAGGGAGGCGTGATCATGAGTTGGACCGACTTCTACCGACGGCGTGACGCCCTGGACGCCGTGCTCGCCACCGCGGCGGCCGATCCCGCAGCACCGCCGGCCTTCGACCGGGACGTGTTCGCCACCGAGGACGAACTGCTCCTGGCCCTGCACTACCGCTGGATGCAGCAGCTCACCGGCCGCCTGGGCGTCGCCCTGGGTTCCGACGACGACGACCGCGTGGAGATCGTCACCCGGACGTGGCGGGCACTGGCCGCCGAGCAGCCCGTGCTGCGCGCCGTGCTCGACGAGCGCCCGACCCCCGCCGAGGCCGTGGAGCGGGAGCAGCGGATGCTGGCCCTGACCGCCGGGCTCGCCGACCTGTCCGAGCCCGCCGAGGAGATCACGCGCGTCGGCCGGGCGTTCACCCGGCTGGTCCGCGGCGCCCCGACGGGTGCGGTCGTGCCCGGTCGGCACCGCCGGTTCGCCAAGAGCGCCTGAACACCGGTAGGAAATGCGCATGGCGAAGTGGACGGAAGCCGACATCCCCGACCAGCACGGGCGCACCGTGCTGGTCACCGGGGCGAACTCGGGCCTCGGCCTGCGCACCGCCGAGGTGCTGGGCGCGAAGGGCGCCCGCGTGCTGCTCGCCTGCCGCTCGCCCGAACGCGGGCGACGCGCGCTGGAACGCGTGCTCGCGTCCGGTGCCGAGGCCGAGCTGGTCCCGCTGGACCTGGCCGACCTGGCCTCGGTCCGCGCCGCCGCCGCGCTGGTCCGCGAGCGCACCGGTGACGCGCTGGACGTGCTGGTCAACAACGCCGGCGTGATGGCCGTGCCGCTGGGCCGCACCGCCGACGGCTTCGAGCGCCAGTTCGGCACCAACCACCTCGGCCACGCCGCGCTGACGTGGCTGCTGATGCCCGCCCTGCGCACCCGGCCGGGCGCGCGCGTCGTCACCGTGTCGAGCCTGGCGCACGCCATGGGGACCCTCGACCTGGCGGACCCGGACTACGAGGTCCGCCCGTACACCGCGTGGGGCGCCTACGGGCAGTCCAAGCTGGCGAACCTGCTGTTCGCCCGGGAACTCGACCGGCGCACCCGCACCGCCGGCGTGGACGTGACGTCCGTCGCCGCGCACCCCGGCATCACCGCCACCGAGCTGAGCGCCAACATGGCCCGCGCGCGGCGCAACCGGTTCGTCGACGTCGGCGCCAAGATCAGCGACTTCTTCGCCCAGCCGGTCGAGAAGGGGGCGTTGCCGCAGCTCTACGCGGCCACGTCCCCGGACGTCGAGCGGGGCGGCTACTACGGTCCGGACGGGTTCCGCGGCACGCGCGGCCACCCCACCCGCGTCGGGTCCACCGCGGCGGCCCGCGACGACCTCGCGGCCGGCCGGCTGTGGGCCCTGACGGCCGAGCTCACGGGCGTCGCGCCCGACCCCTCGTGACGTAAAGTCGGTGACGTGACCGTCGTACCTGAAGGTCGGAAGCTGCTGCGGCTCGAAGTCCGCAACAGCCAAACGCCCATCGAGAAGAAGCCCTCGTGGATCAAGACCAAGGCGAAGATGGGCCCCGAGTACCGGGAGCTCAAGGGCCTGGTCAAACGCGAGGGCCTGCACACGGTGTGCGAGGAAGCCGGTTGTCCCAACATCTACGAGTGCTGGGAAGACCGCGAAGCCACCTTCCTGATCGGTGGCGAGCAGTGCACCCGACGCTGCGACTTCTGCCAGATCGACACGGGCAAGCCCGCCGACCTGGACCGCGACGAGCCCCGGCGCGTGGCCGAGTCCGTGCAGGCCATGGGGCTGCGCTACTCGACCGTGACCGGTGTGGCGCGTGACGACCTGGCGGACGGCGGCGCGTGGCTGTACGCGGAGACCGTGCGGCAGATCCACGCGCTGAACCCCGGCACGGGCGTCGAACTGCTGATCCCGGACTTCAACGCGGTGCCGGAGCAGTTGGCGGAGGTCTTCTCCTCCCGCCCCGAGGTGCTCGCGCACAACCTGGAGACCGTGCCCCGGATCTTCAAGCGCATCCGGCCGGCGTTCCGCTACGAGCGGTCGCTGGAGGTCATCACGGCCGCCCGCGAGGCGGGCCTGGTCACCAAGTCCAACTTGATCCTGGGCATGGGCGAGACGCCCGACGAGGTCACCGAGGCGCTGTCCGACCTGCACGACGCGGGCTGCGAGATCATCACGATCACGCAGTACCTGCGGCCCTCGCCGCGCCACCACCCGGTGGAGCGGTGGGTGAAGCCGGAGGAGTTCGTCGTGCACAAGGAGACCGCCGAGTCGATCGGCTTCTCCGGTGTCATGGCCGGTCCGCTGGTCCGCTCGTCCTACCGCGCGGGCCGGCTGTACGCGCAGGCCGTGCAGAAGCGCGGCGACGTGCTGCCCGACAACCTGCGCCACCTGCTCGACGCCGGCGGCGCGGCGCAGGAGATCACCTCGCTGCTGTCGTCCCGCCCGTAGGGCCGTCGACCACCACGCCGTCCAGCGCCCGGACGTAGTCCGCTCCGAACGCGCTGGACGGCGTGTGCGCGCCCGGGGTCACGTCGGAGACGCGCCGGGCGGCCTCGACGACCGAGTCGGCGGTGAGGTCGTAGGCGTTGGGGCCGGTCAGCGCCACGCGGACCCGGTTGCCGTCGTCGTCCCAGGCCTCGCCGAACACCTCGCTGCGCGTGCGCGCACGCTTCGCCGCGTCCGGTCCGCCGATGCGCTTCGCGAGAGCCGTCCCGAGCTTCCGCGCCACGCCCGTCCGCATCAGCGGCGCGGTGAGCGGCTGGATCGTGTCGAACAGGGCGGGCACCGTCGTGAACGTGGTGACGTTCGGGATGCCGGTCGAGTGGTAGGCGGTGCTCACGTCGCCCCACGGGATGGCGCCGACCTCGCGGTCCCGGTCCCGGAAGTGGGCCGTGCGCCGGCGGCGGCCGAGCGGCACCGGGCCGATCACGCCGTCCACCCGCGCCCGCCCGCCGGACCCCGCGCCCTCGACGGCGGTCCGCGCCGTGCCCGCGCTCGCCCCGCCCTGGACGACGAACGCGAGGTCGAGGTGCGTGGCGGACGGCAGGGCCTGCTTGAGCATCGCCGCGGCGCAGTCGGTCGGCACGACGTCGAAACCGACACCGGGCAGCAGCACCACCCCGGCTCCCACGGCGTCGTCGTGCCTCCGGGCGACGGCCTCGAAGACGTCGATCTCACCGGTGATGTCGAGGTAGTGGGTGCCCGTCGCCAGGCACGCGTCGACCATCGGCCCGGACGTGGCCGAGAACGGCCCGGCGCAGTGCGCGACGACGTCGATGCCCTCCAGCCCCTCCTCGGCCCTGCCGAGGGGGAAGACCCGGTGGTCGAGCCCGAGTCGCTCGGCGACGGGCCGGACCTTCTCCGCCGACCGCCCGGCGAGCACCGGCCGTTCACCGCGCGCCACCGCGAGTTCCGCCACCAACGCCCCGGTGAAGCCGCTGACCCCGTACACCATCCACGTCACAGAGCGGACCCTACCAACGGGTAGCTAGGTTCGCCGCCGACGCGCCACGCCCGCGCCCGCGAGCAGCAGCGCGCCCACCGCCGTGACGGGTGCGGCCCACGTCAGCCGCTCCACCCGCGACCGGGAGCAGATCCCGACGAACGCGGCCCCCTCCGCCTCGACCGCGACCTCGTCGTAGGCCATGCCCACGCTGTTGCCGCAGGAGACGGGAATCCCGGACGAACCGCTGGTGCGGAGGGGAAGCAGCATGATCAGCAGCCCCGCCAGGAGGAACGCGACACCGACCACCGCGGCGACCACCCTGGGCGACATGGCGTCACGTTACGGGCCGGCGACACCCCGGACCAGGAGGACGTCACACGCGGGGAACATCGAGCGCCCCCTGATGCGCCGATCGGTCGTCCCGATCGCGCCGGGCGGAAACGCACGACCGCAGGGTGCGCGCGACGAACGTGCCCCCGGCGTTCAGCACGAACAACCCGCCGACCCGGACGCAGGCGCTCTCGTGCCGCCCCATCTCCCCCACCAACCGCCCGACCCGCCCCAGCCCGGCCGCCCCGGCCACCACCCCGCGCACCGCGCACCCGATCCGCTCGACCGCGGCGTCCGCCTGGACCGCCGACCCCGGCCGGCGCGCCCGAGCCACCCGGAACGCCCCCGCGGGCGTGGGCACGGCCCCGGTGATGTCCAGGCCGAACGCGTCGAGCACGTCGACCAGTGCCAACTCGACCGCGCTCACGCCCGCTCCCCCGGCGAGCCGGATGGTGACGGGCAGCAGCACCCGTCCGCTCACCGGACCACCCCGGCGGCCACGCCGACCTCGACGAGGAGGACGCAGGACCCGCCCGCGTCCTCCTCGCGGCTGCCCACGTCCCACAACTCCAGGAGGCTGACGACGGCGCGCCGGATGTCTTCGCCCTTGTCGCGGGGAAGCCCGGCGGGCAGCGTGGCGCGGATCTCGAACGAGCACATGGCCGGACAGCATCACGGGGTGATCGCGCCCCCGTAAGCCCCGGATAGTGGGACATCGACGCCCGACGTCCCCACCGGGGCACGGACGACCACCGGTCGCGGCACGTGGGAACGCCGGCAGCACGTCCCGCGCGTGGCCACCGGGGATGGCCGACGCGACCCGCGGCACCCGAACAGGCGACACGACGCGGCGGACGGGCCCGGTCGCACGACGACCGGGGCCCGGGATCAGCCGGATCGCCCGCTGTCCGGCTTGCCGCTGTGGAAGTGCACGTCGCCGTAGATCGACCCGGCCTGCACCGCACTGCCGATGGAACCGTCGACGCTGTTGTGCACACCGCCGCCCGCCCATGGCCGCTGACCAGCGGCCTCCGCGTAGTCGGGCAAGCGCTTTCGCACTTCCTCCAGGTAGACCAGGCCCAGTTCCAGGTAGGCCGAACCGAGAACCACCCTGTCCACGTTCGGGATCTTGCAGACGCGGCCGTCCATCGTCTGGCACCTGAACCCGCGCACCGTCTCCTCGCCCAGACCACGCATCAGCACGGCGACGACGGCATCGTTCCAGACCGACACCTCCTTCAGCCCATTACCACCTTTTCCCAGACCCCGCAGCAGGGAGTGCCCGGCATCGATCCGAGCGTCGAGGTCGGCTCCGAAAAGGCGCTCCAGCACGCCGTCCCGGAGCCGTTCGTACCGGGGCGGTCGCATCTCCACCGGACGGGGCACGGAGTCCTTCGACAGTCTCTCCGCGAGCAAGCACAGCCTGTGGTGGATTCGCCGGACCTCCTTCTCCAGTTGGTCACGACCGTAGAGGTTGTCCGGCTGCACCAGGTACATCGACCACCCGGTGATGTCGATGAACAGGGCACCGACTTCCACGAGGCTTCGACCGAAGAGAACGCGAGAAGTGCAGAACTCGCTCAGCGGAGCGAAGTGATGTCGTTGGTCCTTGCAATTCCACGGGCCCCACTCGGCCTGCAACCGCCTCAACGTGACCACGGCATCGTCGAGGGCGAGACGGAGCTCCGGGCGGACGTGCCCGCCGGTGCCCTCCAGCACGGCGGGCGTGGCGCCCAATTCATAACGATGATCGACGTGACGGAAATCGCCAGAACTGGGCGGGCCGTACTTCCACGCGTTGCCCGACCAGGGAGCGATCGTCGCGGCCACGTCGCGGACTTGCCGACCTTGCCCGGCCATGTGCGCACGCGCCTTCTGCCCCTGGCGGTTGATCGCGGTCTTCGCCGCCTCGCCGCTCACGGCCTTGGGCAGCTCACGCTCCAGGCGATCCCGGCGCCTTACCGCCTTGCGCTTCATCGTTCGATTGTGGCGCAGCGGGGTCAGCCGGTGAACCGCCTTCATCGCGGTTGGCGGCAAGCCCCGACGTGCCGCGGGTCGCCGTGGAGGGCGGCTCCGGCGACGCGCGCGGCACCGGTCGGCCGGCGAGCCACCCTTCCGGCGCCTTCCGGGCTTCGTTCCGCGGCGACACCTCTGCGACGGGCGGTGCAAGAGGACCGCGCACCGCGATCCCGCTTCGGCGCGTGGTCCGAACGGGGCTGCGTGGTGGGCGCGGCAGGATTCGAACCTGCGACCGCTCGGGTGTAAACCGAGTGCTCTTCCGCTGAGCTACGCGCCCCTCCCGGACACCCGGGGATGCCCGAAGGAGTGAAGATTCAGGACAGGGCCGCCACGGCCTTCTTCCACGCCTCCTGGTCGCGGGGTTCACCCGGACCGTTGACCTCGGCGTAGCGGACCACCCCGGCCACGTCCACCAGGAACGTGCCGCGCACCGCCATGCCCGACTTCTCGTCGAACACGCCGTACGCCCGGGCGACCTCGCCGTGCGGCCAGAAGTCCGACAGCAGCGGGAAGCCGTAGCCCTGCTCCGCCGACCACGCCTTCAGGCTGAACGGTGTGTCCACCGACACACCCAGCACCTGGACGTCCCCCGCCTCGTACGTGGCCAGCTCGTCCCGCACCCGGCACAGCTCGCCGGTGCAGATGCCGCTGAACGCGAACGGGTAGAAGACCAGCAGGACGTGCTTCGACCCGCGGAACGACGAGAGCGCCACCCGCTGCCTGTTCTGGTCGTGCAGCGTGAAATCGGGCGCGACGGCCCCCACTTCCACCACGTCAGCGTCCTCTCCGAGCGCACAGCCCGAGCACGGGCCCCCCGATCGCGCGGGAGCCCGTCCACGAGCCTAGGACATCCCGGCTCAGCGCTTGGCCTTGACCGACTTCGGCGACACGAGGCGGGTCGCCGACCAGTCCCCGCTGAGGTTGATGTTGGAGGTCTGCGCGAGGCCGGCGGTGGACGCGGCCTCGGCGATGTCACTGGGCTCGACGTGCCCGGACCTGCCGGTCTTGGGCGTGAGCACCCAGATCAGACCCTCGTCCGCCAACGGCGTCGTCGCGTTGATCAGGGCGTCCGCCAGGTCGCCGTCGTCCTCGCGCCACCACAGCAGGACCACGTCCACGACCTCGTCGGCATCCTCGTCGAGCAGATCACTCCCGACCCGCTCTTCGACCGCCGCACGGAGGTCGTCGTCGACGTCCTCGTCCCAGCCGATCTCCTGGACAACGGTGCCCGGTTCGATCCCGAGCCTGTCGGCGACACCGATCTTGCCGGCGTCTTCCGCGGCGACCACGGCTTCCACTCCTCCAAGTACACAACAGCGGCAGTCGGGGTACGACTGCCGCGCGGATGTCACTACCAGTCGCGGACAGCGAACACTGTCAGCCCTGCCACGCGCAACCGTAAGGGCGAAGACACGCCGCATCGGGTACCCCCGGGTGCGGGCCCCCAACACCATGAGGCACGCTCTACATACCTCCTATTCGCGCGCGCGAGGGACACGATCCAGAATTACTCACCGGTAGCGGTGTCGGGACCGAGTCCACCGGGTGACGATGGGAGCCGAGAAGACACCGGAACGAGGAGATCCCTTGGCCCCGCACAACCCCCCCGAGCGGGTACGCGTCATCCGTGACGGCCTGGCCGCGCACCTCCCGGACATCGATCCGGAGGAGACCGCGGAGTGGCTGGAGTCGTTCGACGCCGCGCTCAAGGGCGGCGGGCAGCAGCGCGCCCGCTACCTGATGCTGCGCCTGCTCGAACGGGCCAGGGAGAGCCACGTCGGCGTCCCGTCGCTGACCAGCACGGACTACGTCAACACCATCCCCACCGAGCGGGAGCCGTGGTTCCCCGGTGACGAGGAGGTGGAGCGCCGGTACCGCGCGTGGATCAGGTGGAACGCCGCCATGACCGTGCACCGCGCGCAGCGCCCCGGCGTGGGCGTCGGCGGGCACATCTCGACCTACGCGTCGTCCGCGAGCCTCTACGAGGTCGGTTTCAACCACTTCTTCCGGGGTAAGGACCACCCGGGCGGTGGCGACCACGTGTTCATCCAGGGCCACGCCTCCCCCGGCGTCTACGCCCGCGCGTTCCTGGAGGGGAGGCTCTCCGAGAACCAGTTGGACGGCTTCCGCCAGGAGTACTCGCACGCGGGTCCCGGCGGGGGCATCCCGTCGTACCCGCACCCGCGGCTGATGCCGGACTTCTGGGAGTTCCCGACCGTGTCCATGGGCCTCGGCCCGATGAACGCGATCTACCAGGCCCGGTTCAACCGCTACCTGCGCGACCGCGGCATCAAGGACACGTCCGACCAGCACGTCTGGGCGTTCCTCGGCGACGGCGAGATGGACGAGCCGGAGTCGCGCGGCCTGCTCCAGGTCGCCGCGAACGAGCAGCTCGACAACCTCACGTTCGTGGTGAACTGCAACCTCCAGCGCCTCGACGGCCCCGTCCGGGGCAACGGCAAGATCATCCAGGAGCTGGAGGCGTTCTTCCGCGGCGCGGGCTGGAACGTCATCAAGGTGATCTGGGGCCGCGAGTGGGACTCGCTGCTGCACGCCGACCGCGACGGCGCCCTGGTCAACCTGATGAACACCACGCCGGACGGCGACTACCAGACGTACAAGGCCAACGACGGCGCGTACGTCCGGGAGCACTTCTTCGGGCGCGACCCGCGCACGAAGGACCTGGTCACGCCGATGTCCGACGACGAGGTGTGGAACCTCAAGCGCGGCGGCCACGACTACCGCAAGGTCTACGCGGCCTACAAGGCGGCGGTCGAGCACCACGGCCAGCCGACGGTCATCCTCGCCAAGACCATCAAGGGCTACGGCCTGGGCCCGCACTTCGCGGCGCGCAACGCCACGCACCAGATGAAGAAGATGACCCACGAGGACCTCAAGAACTTCCGGGACAGCCTGCGCATCCCGATCGAGGACAAGGACCTCGACCCGTACCTGCCGCCGTACTACCACCCCGGCGAGGACTCCCCGGAGATCAAGTACCTGCTGGAGCGGCGCAGGCAGCTGGGCGGGTTCGTGCCGGAGCGGCGCACCAAGTCCAAGGCGCTGGTGCTGCCGGGTGACAAGGTCTACGACGTGATCCGCAGGGGCTCGGGCAAGCAGGAGGTCGCCACCACGATGGCGTTCGTCCGGCTGGTCCGCGACCTGGCCAAGGACCCGGAGATCGGCGGCCGGATCGTGCCGATCATCCCGGACGAGGCGCGCACGTTCGGCATGGACTCGATGTTCCCGGCGCAGAAGATCTACAACCCGAACGGGCAGATGTACACCTCCGTGGACGCCCAGCTGATGCTGGCGTACAAGGAGTCCGAGCAGGGCCAGATCCTGCACGAGGGCATCAACGAGGCGGGCTCGACCGCGTCGTTCACCGCGGCCGGCACGTCGTACGCGACGCACGGCGAGCCGATGATCCCGATCTACATCTTCTACTCGATGTTCGGGTTCCAGCGGACCGGTGACGGCCTGTGGGCGGCGGCCGACCAGATGGCGCGCGGCTTCGTGCTGGGCGCCACGGCGGGTCGCACGACGCTGACCGGCGAGGGCCTCCAGCACGCGGACGGCCACTCGCTGCTGCTCGCGCACACCAACCCGGCCGTGGTGGCGTACGACCCGGCGTGGTCGTTCGAGGTGGCGCACATCGTCCGGGACGGCCTGCGGCGGATGTACGGCGAGGACGCCGAGAACATCTTCTACTACATGACCGTCTACAACGAGCCGTACCAGCAGCCGGTCGAGCCGGCGGACCTGGACGTGGAGGGCCTGCTCAGGGGCCTCTACCGGTACAAGGTCGCCGAGGGCGGGAGCGGCCCGCGGGCGCAGCTGCTGTCCTCCGGCGTGGCCGGGCCGTGGGCGGTGCGGGCGCAGCGGATGCTCGCCGAGGAGTGGGGCGTGCGGGCCGACGTGTGGTCGGCGACGTCGTACTCGGAGCTGCGCCGCGAGGCGGTCGAGGCGGACCGGCAGAACCTGCTGCACCCCGACCGGCAGCCGCGCGTGCCGTACGTGACGCAGGTGCTGTCCGACGTCGAGGGCCCCGTGATCGCGGTGTCGGACTGGATGACGGCCGTGCCGGACCTGATCCGGCCGTACGTGCCGACCGACATGACGACGCTGGGCACCGACGGGTTCGGCTTCTCCGACACCCGCCCGGCGGCGCGGCGGCACTTCCTGGTCGACGCCGAGTCGATCGTGGTGGCCACCCTGGCCGCGTTGGCGAAGCGCGGCGAGGTGGAGCGGGACGTGGTCGTGGAGGCGGCGCGCAAGTACCGCATCGACGACGTCGGCGCGGCGGGCCCGTCCACCTCGGACGCCGGCCTGGCCTGATCGGCAGGACACCCGAGGGGCGGTCCCGGTTCGCCGGGGCCGCCCCTCGGCGCATTCCCGCTCGACTGTCCGCACTAATGCGGCCGACCAGCGGGAACTCCGCGAACCTCCCGCGATCGGTGTGATCCACCCCATAGGATGGGACGGTCCACCGGCATCCGACGAGGGGTCTGATGGGGACGCCGACGCACCCCCTGCACCGCACGGTGCTGGCCGTCGACGTGTCCTCCTTCGGGCGGCGCGCGGTCAACGGGCAGGGCGAGACCAGGCGCGGCCTCTACGCCGCCCTCGTCGGAGCCTTCGACGTGTGCGGCCTGGACTTCTCCGCGACGCACCACGAGGACCGCGGCGACGGCGTGCTGGTGCTGATCCCGCCGGACGTGGCCAAGAGCCGGCTGGTCCGGCTCCTCCCGGAGGCGCTGGCGGGCGAGCTGCGCCGGCACAACGCGACGCACCACGAGAGCGCCTCGATCCGGCTGCGCGTCGCGATCACCGCGGGCGAGGTGCAGCACGACGCGCACGGCGTGGTCGGCGACGACGTGAACCTCGCGTTCCGGCTGCTGGACTCCGACCCGCTGCGCCGGGCCCTGGAGCGCACCGACGACGTGCTGGCCCTGATCGTGTCGCGCCGCTTCCACGAGGACGTGGTGCGCGACGACCCGGCGGTGCCGGCGGGCGCGTTCCAGCGGGTCGAGGTCGGCGTGAAGGAGGTCCGCGACCACGCCTGGCTGCGGGCGACCGGTCCGGTGGCCGCGCCGGGGCCCCGGCACCGCTCCCGGCACCGCCGCAAGCGGTCCGGACCGCGCTCGACCGCCCTGGGGCTCGTCGCGGTGCTGCTGGGGATCGCCGTCACGGACGCCTCCGCCGCGGTCCCGCCCGCCGTGCCACCGTGCCCGGCGCCGGTGCAGCTGGTCGTGCTGACCTCGCGGGACAAGGAACCGGTGGTCACGCGCACCGCCGTGGAGTTCGAGGAGGAGTCGCGCGGGTTCACCGAGCGCGGCTGCAAGGGCGCGAGCGTGCAGGTCACGACCGGCTCGTCGGCGCACGGCGCGGCGGCGGCGCTGGGCGGCGGCTGGGAGGGTGCGCAGGACCTCACCGAGCAGGGCGCGCAGCCCCACGTGTGGCTGCCGGACTCGTCGTTCGAGGTGGAGCGGGTGCGGACCGCCCTGGACCGCGACCCGCACGTGCACGTGCGGCTGGACCCGCGGCCGTCGATCGCTCGCTCGCCCGTGGTGGTGGGCGCCTCCCCCGAGCTGGCCGAGCGGATCGGGGAGGTCGACGGGGACGTGCGGTGGTCGGCCGTCGACCGGTTCGCGGCGCCGGACGTGTCGGAGGGCGCGGGTGTGGCGGTGGTCGCGGCGCTGGCGGACGGGCAGCTCGGCGGCGTCCACCCCGCCGCGCCCGGTGCGGCGCTGGCGCTGCGCGACCTGGTCCGGCGCGGCACGGCGACCGCGCCGCCGTGCACGGGCGACGTGGCCCTGGTGGCGCCGGAGCAGGAGGTGGCGACCACGCGCGGCTGCCGGCTGCTCTACCCGACCGGCGGGCTGGTCGTGCTCGACCACCCGTTCGTCGCGGTGGAGTGGACGGCGCTGCCGGAGAACCCCCGCAGGCGGCGGGTGGTGGACCTGTTCGAGGCCCACCTGCGCGACGGCGGGTCGCAGGGCGCGATCCGGCGCGACGGGTTCCGCGACATGAACGGCGCGCCGGGGCTGGTGGGCGGGCCGCGGACCGGGCCGCCGTCGGAGGTGGTCGAGGTGGACGACGGGGAGGCCCTGCGGCGGGCCTGGGAGGCGGCGGTGGCGCCGGGGGTGGTGGCGGTGGTCTCGGACGGCTCGCCGGACGCGGTGGCGTTCACCTCCTCGCTGGAGGGCCTGCTCGGCCCCCGGGACCGGGTGGTGGCGGTCGCACCGGGACCGGGTTCCCTGGAGGAGGCGGTGCGGCGGGACGCGGACGCGGTGGTGCTGCTGGCGTCCTCCCCGGTGCCGCAGCAGGCGCCGGGGACCAGCGCGCCGGTCCGGGTCGTCGCCGTCGGGTTCGGCGACGGGTCCTGCGCGGTCTCCACGGCGCTCTACGCGGCCGTGAAGGCCCACGACGGCGAGTGCGCCGAGGTGGGCGCCGGGTCGGGCACGCAGGGCGCCCTGGAGACCGTCGCGCGGGGGATCTGGGGTCGGGGGACGTGATCCGCCTGCTCGCGACCCTGGTGCTGCTCCTGACGGCCTGCACGGGCGCCCCCGGCGAACCGCCCGGCACCACGGGGGCGATCACGTTCGTCGACGGCCTGGACACCTCGGCCGGCCGGCAGGTCGCCCGGCTCGTGGCGCGGTGGAACGACGCCCACCCGCTGGAGCCGGTGACGTTCAAGGAGATGGCGCAGTCCACCGACGTGCACCGGGCCCAGCTCATGGCCCGGTCCCAGGACCTGGCGGGCGCGGACGACCCCCGCCACGACGGCCAGTGCTACGACGTGATGAACCTGGACTCGGTGTGGACCGCGGCGTTCGCCGGGTCCGGCTACCTCGAACCGCTGCCAGCCGACGCGTTCGGCGCCGACCGGATGCTGCCGCAGGCGGTGGAGAGCGCGCGGCGCGACGAGCGCTCGCTGTGGGCGGTGCCGTGGCGGGTCGACGCCGGGCTCCTGTACTACCGGAAGGACGTGCTGGAGCAGGAGGACGAGGCCCCGCCGCGCACGTGGGCCGAGCTGGAGCGGCTGGCGTCGGAGCTGGGGCCGGCGCACGGCCTGGCGGGCTACGTGGGCCAGTTCGCCGAGTACGAGGGCGTGACGGTCAACGCGCTGGAGGCCGTCTGGGCGCACGGGGGCGATCCGCTGCGGCCGGACGGTCCCGGCGCGAAGCAGGGCGTCGACGTCCTGGCGCGCGGCTTCGCGGAGGGCTGGATACCGCGTGAGGCCCTGGACTTCCGGGAGGAGGAGAGCCGCGTCGCGTTCCAGTCCGGCAAGGCGCTGTTCATGCGCAACTGGCCCTACGTGCAGCCCAGGCTGGCCGGGCCGGACTCGGACGTGGCCGACCGGTGGGGCGTCACGCGGCTGCCGGGGCCCAGCGCGCTCGGCGGCTGGAACCTGGCGGTGTCGCGCTGCTCGGCGAACCAAGAGACCGCGCGGGCGTTCATCCGGTTCCTCACCGGCGCGGACACCCAGCGGGCGCTGTTCGACGCCGCCGGGTGGGCGCCCAGCCTGGAGGCGCTGTACCGGGACGAGGTCCCGGCCCTGCTCGCCGAGGCGGTGCGGGCCGCGAAGAGCCGCCCCACCTCGGCGCACTACGACGAGCTGACCAGCGTCATGCGCCAGCGCTTCCGGTTGGCGCTGCAGAACCCGAACGCGGTGGACAGCCTGCTCGACGGGCTCGCCGACGAGGTCCGCCGGGTGGAGGAGGGCCGCTAGGCGGTCTCCACGGCGCGGGCCGCGGTGCGCTGGGCGGCGCGCTTCCAGTCGAGCCAGCCGCGGACGACGAGGACGGCGAAGATCGTGTAGACGAAGGCGCTGAAGTACAGGCCCGAGCCGAGCTGGAGCGGCACGCCGATCGCGTCCACCACGAGCCAGACCAGCCAGAACTCGACCATGCCGAGGCCCTGGAGGCTGAAGGCGAGCACGGTGCCGACGAAGATCGCGGCGTCCGGCCACGGTGCCCAGCTCGCGTCCAGGGCGTCGAGGACCAGCGCGAACGCGGTCGTGCCGACGACGAACGCGACGACCACGGCGATCCGCTCGCGGGTCGTACCCTCGCGGACGACGACGCCGAACACGGGGTCGCGGCGGCGGCTCCACGCCCACCAGCCGTAGAGGGTGATCAGCCCGATGACGACCTGCCGCGCGGCCGTGCCGCCGAGGTGGGCGGACAGGTAGACCACGAACAGCAGGGAGACCGAGACCAGCTGCACGGGCCAGGTCCAGATGGTGCGGCGCTGGGCCAGGTAGACCACGACCAGGGCGAACACCTGGCCGGCGAACTCGGCCCAGGAGACCTTCTGGCCGAACAGCGTGAAGCCCTGCTCCAACAAGACGTGCACCGCGTCCTCCATCCCCGGACAGGCTCCTCCGGGGCGACGGCGCGCGTGGGCACGCCGACGGCACGCGCGCCTCCCATCCGGACTCTCACCGTCGGCCCCGGAGTTCCACCGGGTCAACCGCCCTGGTGGGCGGGTCGCGGGCTGTCACCGCCGGTTCGGACTTCCACCGACCCCGGAGCGCATGTCTCTTCACCCGCGTGAACAACGGCGCGCGCCCCCTTGTTCCCCCGATGGGCGGCGCCGCACGATCGGAGACGTCACCCGGACTTCGGCCGCCGTACACCGGCGGCCGATAGCGTGCGCGAATGCGAATCCTGCTCACGGTCGCCCTGGTGCCGGTGCTGGTCACCGCCGCGCCGGGTCCCGCCGCCGCATCCGGGACTCCCCCCGTCGTCGTGCCGGTCGCCCAGACCCGGGCGTTCGTCGACGACCCGTCCGGGACGCCCGCGAACGCCGACGCCGACGACCCCGCCGTCTGGGCGCACCCGCGCTCGCCCCACCGGAGCGTCGTGCTCGGCACCCTCAAGGAGGGCGGGCTGGCCGCGTTCGACCTCGCCGGCCGCGCGCTGGGCACCTACCCCGCGCCGGCCGCGCCGTCGCCGGGCGCCGCGCCCGGCCGGTTCAACAACGTCGACGTGCTCGGCGGCGCGCGGGTCGGCGGCCGGGAGCGGTCACTGGCGTTCGTCAGCGACCGGGGCCGCGACCGGGTGCGGGTCTACGAGGTGGACCCGCGCGGCGCGGCGGCGGGCGCGGGCGCGGTCCGGGACGTGACCGACCCGGCGGCGCGGCCGGTGTTCTCCGCGACCGAGGCCGAGGTGGACGGGCAGCGCACCGCCTACGGCCTGGCCGCCGGGTCGGTCGGCGGCACGCCGGTCGTCGTCGTCAGCCGGCGGAGCACGACCCGGCTGGCGCTGCTGCGGGTGGCCCCCGCGGGCGGCGACCGGGTGGGCACGTCCGTCGCGTCCACCGTGGACCTGCCGTCGTCGTTCCCGCTGCCCGACGGCACCACGTGGACGCCGTGCGGCGACCCCGGCGAAGGTCCGCAACTGGAGGGCATGGTCGTCGACTCGCGGCACGGCGTGCTGTACGCGGCGCAGGAGGACGTGGGCATCTGGCGCATCGCGCTGGGCGCATCGGGCTTCGGCACGCCGGTGCTGGTCGACCGGGTCCGCTCGTTCGGCGTGCCGCGGACCTACGACCCGGGGACCGACGAGTGCGTCGTCTCCGGCCCGGACCCCGGCTTCGGCGGGCGGCACCTGGAGGCCGACGCGGAGGGCCTGACCGTGGCCGACGGCTACCTGGTCGCCTCCAGCCAGGGCGACTCGCGGTTCGTGGCCTACGAGCGGACCGGGCGCAACCGGTACGCCGGCGAGTTCGTCGTCGGGCGCGGCCGGGGCGTCGACTCGGTGGAGCACTCCGACGGGGCGCACGTGGTGACCGGGAACTTCGGGCCGCGCTACCCCGAGGGGCTGCTCGTCGTGCACGACGGGGAGCGCACGCCCGCCGCCGGCGACCTGCCGACCACCGGCTTCGCCTACGTCAGCTGGGCCGACGTGCTGGACGAGCTGGACTGACCAGGGGCGCGGGACCCCGCCCGTCCGCCCGGACGGGGCCCCGGCCGGCCTAGCGGTCGCCGGGCGCGGGCATCCCCGCGGGCGGCGTCGGCGCGTCCGTCGAGCTGTGGCGGGCGGCCCGGGCCGCGGCGGTCACCGGTTCCTGCGAGCGGCGCGGCTGGGGCGCCGAGGCCTCCTCCTGCGCCCGCTGGAGCCAGCCCTCCCAGCGCTGCTGCATCGGGCGGACCAGACCGCCGCCGACGCCGACCACGATGACGCCGGCCACCGTGGCCAGGACGGCGATCAGCACCGGCATGGTCACCGACACCGCGATGCCGAGCTGGTTGAGCGCCGCGATCACGCCGAGCGCGACGACGAAGCCGTAGGTGATCGTGCCCAGCATCCGCGTGTACGAGCGGGCGCCCAGGGCACCGGTGACGAGCCCGCGCAGCGCCTTCCCGACGGCGGCGGCCACGAGCACCAGCACGATCGCCACGACGATCCGCGGCAGGTAGGCGATGACGTCGTTGAGCAGCACGCTGACCGCGTTGCCGGTGCCGAACACGCCGAACGCCAGCTGGAGCGCGATCAGCAGCACGAAGTAGTAGACGAGCTTCACGATGAGGTTCGAGGCGTCGATCGGGGACTGCTTCATCGCGCCGCCGAGGCCGGAGCGCTCGACCAGCCGGTCGAACCCGGCCTTCTGGAGCAGGAAGCCGACCGCCTTGGCCAGCGCCTTGGCGATCAGCCACCCGATGAGCAGCACGAGCAGGAAGCCCAGGAGCTTCGGCACGAACGTGGCCACCACCGCCCACGCCTGCCCGAGACCGTCGGTGATCCGTGTGCCCATGACGTGCCCTCCTTCTGTTGTCTTGTCGGGATCGTGTCCCCGCCCGCTTCACCCGGCAACCTGAAGTGTTGGCTCGAAAGAGTGACTGACGTGGCGATTCGCGCCGGGACAGTCCAGAGTGGAGTCACCGGTGGGGACCGGGGAGAGGGAAACCCCCGGCGCGAGGTTCTCGCGCCGGGGGTTTTCGCGTTGCACCCCTAGAGCCGCACGGGTCCCAGCGCCAGCTCGTCGAGGTAGGTCTGGACGTGCTGCGGCGACGCGGCCGCGGCCGGGTCGGGCCTCGCTTCACCCGGACAGGTGGAGCTGCTCGGCGGCAGCAGGCCGTCCAGCAGGTAGCGGTCGACGGCCCGGTTCACGCAGGCGTTGCCGGTGCCGTAGATGCCGTGCCTGCCTTCGTCGACCACGGTGACCAGGTTGTGGCGCAGGCGCTCGGCCATCGCGGGGCCGCTCTCGTACTGGGTCTGCGTGTCGCCCTCGGCCTGCACGACCACGCCGACCGGGTAGCCGTCGCGGCGGAGCCGGATCGGCCCCTCCGGTGGGGTGAAGCTGCGGAACGTGCAGTTCATCGGGGCGGCGCGCACGATGCCGAAGCCGTACGGGTAGCGGTCGCGGAAGACGCGCATGTCCTCGTAGTAGGTGTCCAGGTCGGTGGGCCAGTCGGCCTCGCAGATCACCGTGGTGAACACGCCCGAGACCAGGTCTCGCTCGGCGCTGCGGGCCATCGGCGCGGTCGCCTCCGCCGGCTCGCCCGCCCTGAGCCGCGCGACGGAGTCGGCCGTCTCCGCCCACAGTGGACGGTAGCGGGCGCCGACGCCCATGGCGGCGTCGAAGTCGGTGCGCGCCTGCACGCCCGCCGGCTTGGCCGCGAGGTCCTCCGCCACGCCCTCCAGCGTGACGAGCACCTCCTCCGTCGTCGCGCCGAGCCCGTAGCGGGCGTGGTGCCCGGCCACCCAGCCCGCCCACGCCTCGACGTTGCGGCGCAGGGCGATGGCCTGGGCGCGGAACTGCTCGCGCCAGATCCACTCCGGGTGCACCGCCGAGTCGAGCACGCTGCGGTCGAGCCGCTGCGGGAACAGCGTGCCGTAGACCGCGCCCAGGTAGGTGCCGTAGGAGTACCCCAGGTAGTTGATCTTCTCCTCGCCCAGCGCGGCGCGGACGACGTCGATGTCGCGGGCCGTGTTCGGGGTGTTGACGAAGGGCCGGATGCCGCCCGCGGCCTCGCGGCACGCGTCCTCGGCGGCCCGTGCCTCGGCCGCCCACTTGGGGAACTCGTCGTCCTGCGGACGGGTGTCGGCCGAGGCGATCGCCGGGACGGTGCGGCAGTTCAGCGCCGTCGAGCGGCCCACGCCGCGCGGGTCGAAGCCGATGATGTCGTAGGCGCGCGCAGCCTCGGTCTTGGCCAGGTACGCGGGCATGGACAGCCCGGAGCCGCCGGGTCCGCCGGGGTTGACCACGAGCACACCGCGCCGCCGGGCGGGGTCCGTCGCCTTGCTGCGGCTGATCACCATCGAGATCCGCTCGCCCGTCGGCCGGAGGTAGTCGAGCGGCAGCACGACCTCGGCGCACTCCAGGGTCTGCTTGCACGGCTTCCACGTCGGCCGCTGCGCGTGGAACTCGGCCAGCGGGTCGGGGTTCGCCGAGCCCGGCGGCTCCGCCGGCGGGGAGGGTGCCCCGAACGACGGGACCACGCCCGTCGCCAGCACCACGGCGACCACCACTCCGACTGACAGGTACCTGCGCACGGAACACCCCTCTCGCTCACGCTCCGGACGCCACCGAACGTAGGACCGCCGGCGCGCACCGTCAGGGCGAGTCACTCCATCGTGGCCGGTCGTGGCCGACGTGCGATCGTGGGCGCATGAGCAGTTCCACCGCGCTGTCGCGGGCCACCCTGCGGACGCTGAGCCGGGCGTCGGGCGACCTGGCCACGGCGAGCGTCGCCGAGATGGAGGAGCGCCTGCCGTGGTTCCGGCGGATGCCGGCCGACCAGCGCGCGGGCGTGCTGCTGCTGATCCAGAACGGCGTGGCCGGGTTCGTGTCGTGGCTGGACGACCCGCAGCAGGCGATCCGGCTGACGGCCGAGGCGTTCCGGGCCGCGCCGAAGGACATCTCGCGGTGGGTGAGCCTGCGGCAGACCGTCGAACTGGTGCGCATCGCGCTGGAGCTGTTCGAGCGGCAGCTGCCGAGGCTGGCCGGGAGCGACGCCGAGCGCGCCCTGCTCAGCGAGGGCGTGCTGCGCTACGGGCGGGAGATCGCGTTCTCCGCGGCCACCTCGTACGCGGCGGCGGCGGAGGCGCGGGGCGCGTGGGACGCCCGGCTGGAGGCCCTGGTCGTGGACGGCATCGTGCGCGGCGACGCCGAGGAGTCGCTGCTCTCGCGGGCCACCGCGCTGGGCTGGGACCCGGCGGCGGAGGCGACCGTGCTGGTGGGCAACCCACCGTCGGACGACCCGCCCGCGGTGGTCTTCGAGGTCCGCAGCCGGGCCGCGCGGATCGGGCGCCCGGTGCTGCTCAGCGTGCAGGGCTCGCGGCTGGTGGTGGTGCTGGGCGGGGACACCGAGCGGGGCGACGCGCTCGCCCGCATGGCCGACGCGTTCGGCGACGGCCCGGTGGTCGCGGGGCCGACGGTGACCAGCCTCGCCGACGCCCACCGCAGCGCGAGCGACGCGCTGTCCGGGCTGCGGGCGGTGGTCGGCTGGCCGGCCGCGCCCCGGCCGGTGCGGTCGCTGGACCTGCTGCCGGAGCGGGCCCTGGCGGGCGACCCGGAGGCCGAGTGGCAACTGGTCGACCGGGTGGCGCGGCCGCTGGAGGAGGCGAGCGGGGCGCTGCTGGAGACCGTGGACGCCTTCCTCGAAGTGGGCGGCGTGCTGGAGGCGTGCGCGCGGAAGCTGTTCGTCCACCCGAACACGGTGCGTTACCGGTTGCGGCGCGCGGCCGAGCTGACGGGGCGCAACGCCACCGACCCCCGTGACGCCCTGGTACTGCGCATCGCCCTGTCCGTGGGGCGCCTGGCCCGCGCCCGCGGGTTGTGGTGACCCCGACCGGGTGTGACCGAACACGCATGTCCCGTTTCGGGTGGTATGGGTTCCGATCGACAACACGCCACGTCGTTCGACGGTCATGCCGCAGTCACAATTGTAGGAACCCTACAAATCGAGCACCCGGGTTTCGTGACTGCCAGCATCACCGCAAGTGCGCGTCAGAGTGTTCAGTGAGCGGGTGATCGCGCTTCTCGCCCCCGGACAGGGGTCCCAGGCACCCGGCATGCTCACCCCGTGGCTCGACGTCGACGGGGCCCGTGAGCGCGTCGCCGCGTGGTCCGCGGTGACCGGTCTGGACCTGGAGCGCCTGGGCACCACCGCCGACGCGGACGAGATCAAGGACACGGCGGTCACCCAGCCGCTCGTCGTGGCGCTGGCGCTGCTGGCCTACGAGGAGCTGCGCCGCCGGGTCGAGCTGCCCGCCGACACCGTCATCGCGGGCCACTCCGTCGGCGAGCTGGCCGCCGCGGCCGTCGCGGGCGTGCTGAGCACCGACGACGCCGTCGCGCTGGCCGCCGTGCGCGGCGCCGAGATGGCCGCCGCCTGCGCCCTGACGCCCACCGGCATGGCAGCGGTGCTCGGCGGCGAGGAGGACGAGGTGCTGGCCCGGCTCGACGAGCTGGACCTGGTCGGCGCGAACCGCAACGGCGCCGGCCAGATCGTGGCCGCCGGCCCCCTCGACGCCCTCGACGCCCTCGTCGAGGAACCGCCCGGTCGGGCGAAGGTCCGCCGCCTCCCGGTGGCGGGCGCGTTCCACACCCGGTACATGGCGCCCGCGGAGGACGCGCTGCGCGCCCGGGCAGCGGCCATCACCGTCGCCGACCCGGCGCTGCCGCTGCTGTCCAACGCCGACGGGGCCGTGCTGACCGACGGCGCCGAGGTGTTGGGCCGACTGATCTCCCAGGTGACCCGCCCGGTGCGGTGGGACGCCTGCCAGGCAACCCTCGCCGGTCGCGCGGTGACGGCGGTGGTGGAACTGCCACCGGCGGGCGCGTTGACCGGCCTGGCCAAGCGCGAGATGAAGGGCACCCCCACGTTGGCCCTCAAGACCCCCGAACAGCTCGACCAGGTCGTGGAACTGCTCGCCGCCGCCGAGCGGGGCGAGGCGGTGGCGGCCAAGTGAGGACGTTCTCCCTCCCCACCGGCCCCGTCGGCACCCGCATCGTCGGCCTGGGCAGCTACCAGCCGGACACCGTGGTCAGCAACCACGACCTGGCGCAGCGCATGGACACCTCCGACGAGTGGATCCGCGACCGCGTCGGCATCGCCAACCGCCGGGTGGCCAAGCCCGACGAGAAGCTCACCGACATGGCGGTCGAGGCCGGCGCCAAGGCCGTCGCGGACGCCGGGCTCGCCCCGTCCGACATCGGCGCGGTCGTCGTCGCCACCTGCACCATGCCGTCCCAGATCCCGAACGCGGCGGCGCAGGTCGCCGACCGGATCGGCGTCAAGGCCGCGCCCGCGTTCGACCTGAACGCCGCGTGCGCCGGCTTCTGCTACGCCCTGGGCACCGCCTCGGACCTGGTCCGGGCGGGCACCGCGGCGAACGTGCTCGTGATCGGCGCGGAGAAGCTGACCGACTGGGTGGACCCGAACGACCGGTCCACCGCGATCATCTTCGCCGACGGCGCGGGCGCGGCCGTGGTCGGGCCGTCCGACGAGCCGGGCATCGGCCCGGTGTCGTGGGGCAGCGCGGGCGACCTGGTGGACATGATCCAGGTCGCCGACCGCGAGTCGTCCATCTTCCAGGAGGGCCAGTCGGTCTTCCGCTGGGCGACCACGCAGATCGCGCCGATCGCGCTGCGGGCGATCGAGGCCGCGGGGCTGGAGCCGTCGGACATCGACGTCTTCGTGCCGCATCAGGCGAACCTGCGGATCGTCGAGGCCATCGCGAAGCGGTTGCGCGCCAAGGGTGCGCGCGAGGACCTCGTGGTGGCCCGTGACATCGTGGACTCCGGCAACACGTCGTCGGCGTCGATCCCCCTCGCGCTGGACCACATGCGCGCGGCGGGTGAGGTGCGCAGCGGTGACGTGGCGCTGCTCGTCGGCTTCGGGGCCGGCCTGTCCTACGCCGGACAGGTCGTCCGGCTGCCGTGACCGCAATCCAGGACTCCGGTGGGCAAACCACCCGGGATGAGCACGATGGGAAGGGACTTTCAGTGAGCAACGAGGACATCCAGAAGGGGCTCGCCGAGATCGTCGAGGAGGTCGCCGGCGTCGAGGCGGCCGACGTGTCGGCCGACAAGTCCTTTGTGGACGACCTGGACATCGACTCGCTGTCCATGGTGGAGATCGCGGTGCAGGCCGAGGACAAGTTCGGCGTGAAGATCCCGGACGACGAGCTGGCCAACCTCAAGACCGTGGGCGATGCGGTCAACTACATCGCCAGCCACGCATGAGTGGTAGCAACGACGTCGTCGTCACCGGGCTGGGTGCCACCACCCCGCTCGGTGGCGACGTCGCCACCACCTGGGACGCCCTCCTGTCCGGGCGCAGCGGCGTCCGGACGCTGACCGCCGACTTCGTCGAGCGGTTCGAGCTGCCCGTCAAGATCGGCGCGCCCCTCGCGGTCGAACCGACCGAGGTGCTGCCCCGCGTCGAGGCCCGCAGGCTGGACCGCTGCGAGCAGGTCGCCGTGGTGGCCGCCCGCCAGGCGTGGGCCGACGCGGGGATCGCCGAGGGCGACGTCGACCTGGAGCGGTTGGGCGTCGTCGTCGGCACCGGCATCGGCGGCGCGATGACGCTGCTCGACCAGGACGACCTCATCGAGCAGTCCGGCCTGCGCAAGGTCTCGCCGCTGACCGTGCCCATGCTGATGCCCAACGGCCCGGCCGCGCACGTGGGCCTGGACCTGAAGGCCCGCGCGGGCGTGCACGCGCCGGTGTCGGCCTGCGCGTCCGGCGCCGAGGCGCTGGCCTGGGCGTGGCGGATGCTGAAGTCCGGCGAGGCGGACGTGGTCGTGGCCGGCGGCGCCGAGGCGTGCATCACCACGATCACCATGGCGGGCTTCATCCAGGCCCGGACCATGAGCACCCGCAACGACGACCCGACGGCCGCGTCGCGCCCGTTCGACGTCAACCGCGACGGGTTCGTGCTCGGCGAGGGCGCGGGCATCCTGGTGCTGGAGCGCGAGGAGTTCGCCCGGGCCCGCAGCGCGCGGATCTACGGCAAGCTCGCGGGCGTCGGCACCAGCTCCGACGGCCACCACATCACGGCGGCCGACCCGGAGGGCCTCGGCCAGTCGCGCGCCATCGCGGCGGCGATCCGCACCGCGGGCGTCGACAAGGCGGACGTGGGGCACGTGAACTGCCACGCGACGTCCACCCCGGTGGGCGACGTGATCGAGCCGCAGGCCGTGCGCCGGGCGATCGGCGACCACCCGCTGCTGACCGCGCCGAAGGGCCACCACGGGCACCTGCTGGGCGCCTCGGGCGCGGTGGAGGCGATCACCACGCTGCTGTCGGTCCGCGACGGCATCGTGCCGCCGACGCTGAACCTGGAGGACCAGGACCCGAGGGTGCAGTTGGAGGTCGTCACGGGCGAGCCGCGCAAGGTGGACCTCGTCGCGGCGGTCAACAACTCGTTCGGCTTCGGCGGGCACAACGTCTCGCTGGTCTTCACCCAAGCCTGAACCGGCCCACCAGAGCCGAGATCCACTAGGAGCTTGCCGATGACTGCCCTTGCGTCCCGACCGGCGACCCCGGAGGCGGGCGAACCCGATCCGCGCGACCCCGAGGTCCGGCTCGCGCAACTGCTGGACCCCGGTTCCATCGCACCGCTGCGCCCGCGCGACGGCAGCGGCATGTTCGCCGTCCGCGGCCGGATCAACGGCGCGAAGGTCGTGGCCTACTGCAGCGACGCCACCCGGATGGGCGGCGCGCTCGGGTCCGAGGGCTGCAGGCACATCGTGGAGGCGATCGACACCGCGGTGCGCGAGCGCACCCCGGTGATCGGCGTGTGGCACTCCGGTGGCGCCCGGCTGCCGGAGGGCGTGGAGTCGCTCGACGGCATGGGCCAGATGTTCGCCGCGATGATCCGCGCGTCCGGTCGGGTGCCGCAGATCTCCGTGGTGGTCGGCCCGGCGGCGGGTGGCGGCGCCTACGGGCCCGCGCTGACCGACGTGGTGATCATGGCCCCGGCCGGCAAGGTCTTCGTGACCGGGCCGGACGTGGTGCGCTCGGTGACCGGTGAGCAGATCGACATGGACGGCCTGGGCGGCGCGGAGGCGCACGGCCGCAAGTCGGGCGTGGTGCACGTCATCGCCTCCGACGAGCCGGACGCCTACGCCCGCGCCCGCCGGATCACCGGCCTGTTCGCCCAGCCGGGCGTGTTCGACCTGCACTCGGTGCAGGACGGGGACGACCTGCGGGCGCTGCTGCCGGAGCAGCCGCAGCGGGCCTACGACGTGAAGCCGCTGGTGAACGCGATCCTCGACGACGACTCGTTCGAGGAGCTCCAGGCCAAGTGGGCGCCCAACATCGTGGTCGGCCTCGGCCGGCTCGGCGGGCGCACGGTCGGCGTGATGGCGAACAACCCGATCCGCAAGGGCGGCTGCCTGGACTCGCTGTCGGCGGAGAAGGCGGCGCGGTTCGTGCGGATGTGCGACGCGTTCGGCGTGCCGCTGCTGGTGCTGGTGGACGTGCCGGGCTACCTGCCGGGCGTCGGCCAGGAGTGGGACGGCGTCGTGCGGCGTGGCGCGAAGCTGCTGCACGCGTTCGGCGAGGCCGTGGTGCCGCGGGTGACCCTGGTGACCCGCAAGTCGTACGGCGGCGCGTACATCGCGATGAACTCGCGCTCGCTGGGCGCCACGGCGGTGTTCGCGTGGCCGATCGCCGAGGTGGCCGTGATGGGCGCCAAGGCGGCCGTCGGCATCCTGCACCGCAAGAAGCTGGCGGCGGTGCCGGACGAGGAGCGCGAGGCGCTGCACGCGAAGCTCGTCGAGGAGCACGAGCGCATCGCGGGCGGCGTGGACCGGGCCATCGCGATCGGCGTGGTGGACGAGGTCGTGGAGCCCACGAGGACGCGGCGCAAGCTGGCGGAGGCCCTGGCGGCGGCGCCGGCCGGCCGTGGCGCGCACGGCAACATCCCGCTGTAGGTCGTTCCGCGGTCGCCCGCGCGAAGGTGTCGATGGGGTCGCTCACGTCGGGGGGCGACCCCATCGCCGTGCCCGGGGTCGGGTCGGGCGTCAGCAGGCCTCGGACTGGGACGAGCGCCCCTCGGTGCCCAGGTCGACGCGCCACGCGCCGCGCTCCAGCTCCAGCGGGTAGACCACGCGCCACTCGATGCAGTCCGACTGGAGGTCGGCGGGCGCGTCGGCCAGGTCCTGGGTGCTGGTGAGCGTCATCAGGACGCGCAGCCTGGTCGGGCCGACCACCTCGATGCGGTGCACGAGGATCGAGCCGTCGGCGGACGTCCGGTAGTCGTCCAGCCACTTCTGCCGGCTCAGCGTGGCGACGCGCTCGGCCGTGACGGCCTTCGTCCACAGCTCGTAGTCGCGGTTGTTGATCGAGTCGAACAGCCGCTGGAGCACCTCGTGGACGCGCTGCCCCTCCGGGTGGAGGGAGGCGTCGACGCTCAGCTGCACGACGCCGCTGCCCGGTTGGGCGCTGCGCGGCACCGACTCGCCGGTCCCGGTGCCCGGCACCGCGATCTGGTCACCCGGCACGACGGGGGGCCGCTGGTACACCTCGCGCGCGGCCACGCCGACGCCGGCGGTCGCGGCGGCGATCACGAGCACCAGGGGCAGCAGCACGCGCGAGGACACGTCCCCGAGCCTGCCACAGCCCACCCGCCCACCCCGTCGTCACCCGGAAGTCGCAGCGCCGACCCCGAGTTCTGCGGTTTGGGCGAGGTCGGGTGCGGTTCTCCGTCGGAGTTCGACGGAAAACTTTCAAGACCCACGCACCCCATTGGGGGATCAGACCGCAAACAATGCGCTCGTCCCCCGATGGGAGCAACTCCGCCACAATCGGTGATCACCTGCGTGATTGAGCGGAGAACATCACATAACGCCTGGTCGAGGGTTGGCCGACAAATGGACAAGCCCATGCCGTTTAGGCACGGCGCAAGACGTCTCGGCTCACTCGACCGGAGCTAAACATGGCGTTCGGGTGGTATTTCCGGCGAGCGACCACCACCGGTAGGAGATCCGCCGAAGTCGACCTTCACGAACGGACGCACGAACTCCCCGATATGGCGGATTGGCACTCTAGTGACAAGCATGCGGGAATATGCCGGTCAAGGAAAACGAGGAGGCGAATTCCGGTGGATCTCCGCTATGAGGCGTACTGCTTCGCGGATCGTCTCTTCTACGACGTGCAAAACGGCGCGGAAACGTCCCGGGACGATTTTTCGCAACTGCTCCCCGCCGTGCCCGAGGGCTGGACGCAGGCCGACCGCAACATCTGGCGCCACCTGCACCCGAACGGTGTGGTGCTGCCGAAGCAGGGGTGGAAGATCCACGTCTCGGCGACCGTCCTGAACGCGGCCGAAGTCCTGCTGGCGTCCTTCGAGTACCTCACCGCCCGCCGCATCCCGTTCAAATACCTGCGCACCCACTCGATCGTGCTGGCGCGCAACTCGAAATACGCCCCGCGGGAGGGCAGCGGAAAGCTCATCACGATCTACCCGGCCGACGACGACCAGTTGGAGCGCGTCCTCGCCGAGCTTTCCGAGATCTTGAGGGGACAACCGGGGGCGTACATCCTCAGTGACCTGCGCTACGGTGCCGGCCCCCTGTTCGTCCGCTACGGCGGTTTCGTCGAGCAGTGGCTGGAGAAGGACGGCAAGCGCGTGCTGGCCATCGAGGGGCCGGACGGCGCCCTCGTGCCCGACCAGCGCAAGCCCGTGTTCTGGGTGCCGGACTGGGTGGCGCTGCCCGCGTGCCTGGAGGAGCACCTGGCCGCGCGCCGGGCCGGCAGCGCGGACGACTTCCCGTACCGGGTGCTCCGCTCGCTGCACTTCTCCAACGGCGGCGGCGTGTACGAGGCGGTCCGCAAGTCCGACGACCGGCGGGTGGTGCTCAAGGAGGCCAGGCCGCACTCGGGCCTGGACCGGATGAACGTCGACGCGGTCGCCCGGCTGCGCCGCGAGCACGAGATGCTGGCCAGGGTCGCCGGCGTCCCCGGCGTGCCCGAGGTGTTCGAGCGCTTCACCGCGTGGGAGCACGAGTTCATGGCCATGTCCGAGGTGCCCGGCCGCCCGCTCGGCCAGTGGCTCGGCCACCACTACCCGCTGACCCACCACGAGGTCGACGACGAGGTGGTCACCGCCTACACCGGGCGCGCGCTGAAGATCGTCGCCGACGTCGAGCGGATCATCGGGGACGTGCACGACCGCGGCGTGGTGTTCTGCGACCTGCACCCCCTCAACGTCCTGGTGGACGACGACGACCGGGTGTCGCTGATCGACTTCGAGCTGGCGTTCGGCGTCGAGGAGGACGGCAAGCCCACGCTCGGCTCGCCCGGCTTCCAGGCGCCGCCGGACCGCAGCGGCTTCGAGATCGACGAGCACGCCCTGGCCGCGCTGCGCCTGTACCTGTTCCTGCCGCTCAACGCCGTCATCGAGCTCGCGCCGGTGAAGCTGCGCTCCCACGTCGACTTCATCCGGCGGCGGTTCGGCCTGTCCGACGAGTACTGCGCGAAGGTCCTCGCCGGCCTGGAGCGCCGCGTCGACCCGCCGACCGGGCCGACGACGACCGTGCTGGACGGGCCGGAGCCGGACCTGCCGGTGGTGCTCAAGACGGTCGCCGAGGCGATCCTGGCCAGCGCCACCCCGCGGCGCACCGACCGGCTGTTCCCCGGCGACGTGGAGCAGTTCGAGACCGGCGGCGCGACCTTCGGCCACGGCGCGGCGGGCGTGCTGCACGCGCTGGACGTCGCCGGTCAGGGCAGGTTCCCCGACCACGAGCGGTGGCTGCTGGACGCCGTGCGCCGCGACCCGCCGAAGGAGCCCGGCTTCCTCGCCGGCGCCCACGGCATCGCGCACGTGCTGGAGAACTTCGGCCACCACGACCTGGCGGGCGAGCTGGTCCACTCCTACGCCGCGATGGTGCCCGGCACCGAGGACCACGGCTTCGGCGCGGGCCTCGCGGGCATCGGGCTCAACCTGCTGCACTTCGCCGCCACGCGCGGTGACGAGACGTACGCCGGGCAGGCGGTGGAGCTGGGCGAGCGGCTGGACGCGGCGCTCGCGAACGCCGCGCCGCCCGGTGACAAGGCCCGCGCGGGCTTGGAGCACGGTTGGTCCGGGCCCGCGCTGCTCTTCCTGCGCCTGTTCGAGCGCACCGGCGACCGGCGCTGGTTGGACGCGGGCGTCACGGCGCTGGAGCGCGACCTCGACGAGACGATGATCGCGCTGGACGGTTCCACGCAGGTCCGGGACGGCAACTTCCGCACCCTGCCCTACGTCGGCGTCGGCAGCGCGGGCATCGCCCTGGTGCTCAACGAGTTCCGCCTGGTCGAACCGGACCTGCCGGTGGTGGCGAAGCTGCCGGAGCTGGTCGGCGGCACGACCGGCGAGTTCGTCGTCCAGCCCGCGCTGATGCTGGGCCGGGCCGGTCTGCTCGCCACCCTCGTCCACACCGGCGGACCGCGGCACGCGATCGAGCGGCACGTGGCCGGGCTCGCCTGGCACGCCGTGCCCTACCAGGGCGGCCTGGCGTTCCCCGGCATCCAGCTCCGGCGGCTGTCGATGGACCTCGGCACCGGCGGCGCGGGCGTGCTCCTGGCGCTCGCCACCCTCGCGAACGGCACACCCGTGCTGCCGTTCCTCACAGCCCCGGCCCTCCCGGGTCGGTAGCAGTAACCCTTTCCCAATCCCCCGAAAGAGGAGTCACGATGGACTTCATCCTCGACCTGCAGGACATGGAGACCCCCGAGGCCCAGTCCAACGCGATGGCGTCGGGCGGCAGCAGCGGCGGTGGCGGCAGCACGACCGCGTCCAACCTGTCCCTGCTGGGCGTCTGCAGCCACTCGACCCTGAGCGTCGTCGCCTGCTGACCAGGTCACACGACCGGAGCCGGTGAGCGGCGCAGGCGAAGTGCGCCGCTCACCGGGTCCTGCTCCTCCCGCGGGGGTCCGACGGTTC
Source organism: Saccharothrix longispora (assembly GCF_031455225.1). Taxonomy (GTDB): domain Bacteria; phylum Actinomycetota; class Actinomycetes; order Mycobacteriales; family Pseudonocardiaceae; genus Actinosynnema; species Actinosynnema longispora. The sequence goes on along the minus strand of NZ_JAVDSG010000001.1, from coordinate 8,151,174 downwards.
GCGCCGTCGGGCCCCCGCGCACATGATGCGCCCCCGCTAGGAGACCGGATGCTGCTGTCCTCGGTCGTGCGCCGCGACCCCCGCTGGCTGCTGCTGGCGCTCAACGCGCTGCTGGCCACCACGGCGGGGCTGCTGCTGCCGACCGCCCTGGCCGCCGCGGTCGACGCGGCGCTGGGCGGCCGGCTCGACGGCGGCACCGTGCTGTGGCTGGTCGGGCTCGCGGGCGTGGAGCTGGTGGGCGACGCGGTCGGCGTGGTGCTGGCGGCCTCGATCACCGCGCGCGGTGCGGCGTGGCTGCGCCGCCGGCTGACCGCGCACCTGCTGGCGATCGGGCACCCCGCGCGGTTCGAGGCCGGTGACGCGGTGAGCCGGGTGACCGGTGACAGCGCCATCGCGGGCGGGGTCGCGGTGCTCGCGGTGAATCTCGGCGTCTCCGTGCTCACGGCGGGCGGCGCGGTCGTCGCGCTGGCCCTGCTGGACTGGCGGCTGGCCGCGGTGTTCCTGCTGAGCGTGCCGCTGGCGGCGCTGCTGGTGCGCTCGCACCTGCGGCTGACCGCGGAGGACGTGGCGACCTACCAGGAGGTGTCCGGCGAGCTGTCCGCACGGCTCGTGGACGCGGTGGGCGGGCTGCGCACGATCGCCGCCTCCGGTCGGGCCGACCAGGAGGCCGAGCGGGTGCTGCGGCCGCTGCCGAGGCTCTCGGGCGCCGGGGCCGGCATGTGGCGCACCCAGGCGCGGATGATCTGGCGGGCCGGGCTGCTGCTGCCCGCCGTGGAGCTGACCGTGCTGGTCGCCGCCGGGTTCGGCGTGGTCGCGGGCCGGTTGAGCGTCGGTGACGTGCTGGCCGCGCTGGGGTACGCGGCGCTGGGGATGGCGGTGGTCGGCCAGGCCACCGTGCTGACCGCGCTGCAACGCGCGCGGGCGTCGGCGGCGCGCCTGGCGGAGGTGCTCGACGCGCCGGTGCCGACCACCACGCCGCCGGGAGCCGCCCCGCCCGGCGAGGTGTCGCTGCGCGGGGTGTGCGTGCCGGACGCGCTGCACGACGTGGACCTGACCGTGCCGGCGGGCGCGTTCGTGGCCGTGGTGGGCAGGTCGGGCGCGGGCAAGTCGGCGCTGGCGGCGGTGATCGGCGGGCTGGCCGAGCCGTCCGCGGGCGAGGTGCGGCGCGGCGGGTCGGTCGGCTACGCGTTCGAGCGGCCCGCGCTGGTCGGCACGACGGTCGCCGACGCGGTCCGCTACGGCACAACCGCCGGCGACGAGGCGGTGGAGGCCGCGTGCCGCGCCGCCCAGGTGCACGACGTGGTGGTGCGGCTGCCGTCCGGTTACGCGACGCCGGTGCCGGACGCGCCGATGTCCGGTGGCGAGGCGCAGCGGCTGGGCCTGGCGCGCGCCTTCGTGCGCGACCCGGCGGTGCTCGTGCTCGACGACGCGACGGCGAGCCTGGACGTGGTGACGGAGAACGCGGTGGAGACGGCGGTGGAGACGGCGCTGCCCGGCCGGACGAGGGTCGTGGTGACGCACCGCGCGGCGACCGCGCGGCGGGCCGACCTGGTCGTGTGGCTCGACGAGGGCCGGGTGCGCGCGACGGGCGCCCACCACGAGCTGTGGGGCGATGACGGGTACCGGGCGGTGTTCGGGTGAGGCCCGGCGCCGTTCCGCGCACCGCCGTTCCGCGCACCGCCGCGCACCAGATCCCGGGGCGAGACCACGAGGTGATCCGATGACCTACCTGCGGGCGTTGCGCGAACAGCGGCGCGGCATCGCGGTGCTGCTCGGCTGGTCGGTGCTGGAGGGCGTGCCGGCGCTGCTGTCCGGCCGGCTCGTCGGGCTCGCCGTGGACCGCGGGTTCGCGGCCGGGCGGCCGTGGGTCGGCGTGGCGTGGCTGCTGGCGTTCGCGGCGTGCGCGGTGCTCGGCGGGTTCGGGCTGCGGCAGGTGTTCGCGCGCCTGGGCGCGGTGGTGGAGCCGCTGCGGGACGCGCTGGTGCGGCAGGTCGTGCGCGGCGTCCTGCACGGCGGCACGCACGCGCGGCAACCCGACGCGAGCGCCGTCGCCCGGATCACCCGGCACGTCGAGGTGGTGCGCGACGCCACCGCCGGCGTGCTGGTGCAGGCCCGCGCGCTGCTGGTCACCACGGCGGCGGCGCTGGTCGGGCTGGCCGTGACGGTGTCGTCGCTGGCCTGGCTCGTGGTCCTGCCGGTGGTGGCGGCGCTGGTGCTGTTCGGCCTGCTGCTGCCGTCACTGGCGCGCGGGCAGCGGCGGCTGGTGATGGCCGACGAGGGCACGGCCACCGCGGCGGGCACGGTGTTCCTGGGCGTGCGGGACGTGGTCGCGGTCGACGGCGCGGGGCACGCGCTGGCCGACGTGGTGGCGCAGGTGGACCGGCAGGCGGCGGCGACCGTGCGGATGGCGTGGTCCACGGCGCTGCGCGGCGTGGTGATCGCGCTCGGCGGGTTCGCGCCGCTGGTGCTGCTGCTGGTCGTCGCGCCCGGCATGGTGCGCTCGGGCGAGCTGACCGCGGGCGGCGTGCTGGGCGCGGTCGTGTACCTGAGCACGAGCGTGCAGCCCGCGCTGCGGCGGCTGGCGGACACGACGAGCACGGTGGTGCTGCGGCTGGTGGTGGCGCTGCGGCGGTTGGCCGAGGCCGCCCCGGAACCCGTCGTGGTGGGCGGCGACGCCGAACCCGCCGGGCACGCCGTGGAGCTGCGCGGGGTGACGTTCGGCTGGAGCCCCACCGCGGAACCCGTCGTGCGCTCGCTGGACCTGGTGCTGCCGGAGGGCTCCCACCTGGCGGTCGTCGGCCCGAGCGGCATCGGCAAGTCGACGTTGGCGGGCCTGGTCACCGGGCTCGTCGAACCGCAGGGCGGCGAGGTCCTCTTCGGCGGCGCGCCCGTGCGGTCGGTGGTCGCGGAGGTGCGGCACCGGAGGATCGCCCTGGTGCCGCAGGAGACGTACCTGTTCACCGGGACGGTGCGGGAGAACCTCGCGCTGCTCGCCCCGGACGCGTCGGACGCCGCGCTGCTGGAGGCGGTGGCGGCGGTCGGCGCGGCCGACGTGCTGGCCCGCCTGGGCGGGCTGGCCGGGCAGGTGGGCCACGCGGGCGGCGGGCTGTCGACCGGCGAGGCGCAGCTGCTGGCCGCCGCGCGGGTCTACGCCTCGGCGGCCGACGTGGTGATCCTGGACGAGGCGACGTCGTCGCTGGACCCGGCGGCCGAGGCCGTGGTGGAGCGGGCCTTCGCGGCGCGCGGCGGCACGCTGGTGGTGATCGCGCACCGGCTGTCCTCGGCGCTGCGGGCGGAGCGGGTGCTGGTGATGGACGGCGGACCGCCGCTGCTGGGCGGCCACGACGAGCTGATGGCCGGCTCGGTCCTGTACCGGGACCTCATGGCGGCCTGGCAACCCGCGCCCGCGGCGGGCTGACCCGGGCGCGTTCCGTCCACACAGGACGAAGGGTGCGCCGGCCGGAGCAGCCGATCACCCTCCCGGGTGAGCCGGGCGGACCGACCGGACCCGCGGCACCGGCGTGCGGTGCCGCGGACCGGCGGATCAACCGACGCGGTGCAGCCAGGTCACCGGTGCGCCGTCGCCGGCACGCCGGAAGGGCTCCAGCGCGTCGTCCCACGCGGCGCCGAGGATCTCGTCCACGCCGTGCGCGAACGACTCCCCGCCGCGGCTGCGCGCGGCCAGGGCGCGCAGCTGGTCCTCGGACACGACGATGTCGCCGTTGGCGCTCGTGCGGGCGTGCCACAGGCCCAGCACGGGCACGAAGCAGTACCGCACGCCGTCCACGCCCGGACTCGGGTCCTCCGTCACCTCGAACCTGAGCATCGGCCACGCCCTGAGCGCGGACACGAGTCTGGCCCCGGTGCCGGCGTCGCCGGACCAGTTGCATTCGGCGCGCAACTGCCCTGGCGCCGCGGGCTGCGCCGCCCACTTGAGGTCCGCTCGCTCACCGAGGGTGCCCGAGATCGCCCACTCGACGTGCGGACAGACCGCAGACGGCGACGAGTGGACGTAGACCACGCCACTGGTGCTGCCACGGGTGCTCACAGCTGACCTCCGCTACTCGACGAGGGACGTCTTCCCCTACGACCTCTCGAGAACAGTGGACGATCTTGTGAATTCCCGACCCGGCCATTCTGCCCGGTGCGGCGGCGGTCCGCCAGAAGAACCAGCCCGTTCCCCGTCGGGGCGGTGCGGATACAGGACTTTCGACCCCAAATCGCGGACTTCCCGCCCTCGCGCACACCGGGATGTCACCTTCCGGGGTCGTTCCGACACGCCGACGTGATCGGCGCGGGACCGGTGACGGCTGTCACGGATGGCCGAAACCCGGTGCGCGCGCGGCCGGCGGACCCTCGTCGGCGCTACCGTGTCCGCCCGTGAGGAACGGTGGGGTCTTGTGCGGCTGATCCGGCTCGGGAGCGAACCCTCGACGATCGGCGCGGACGTGCGCGCCGCCCTCAGCACGTGGGGCGCGGGCGACGCGGTGCTCGGCGGCGTCGCGCTGCTCGGCGTGCGCCCGCCGGACTGCCCGCGCGAGCTGGACGCCGTCATCGTGCTGCCGCGCGGGGTGCTCGTGGTGGTCGGGGTCGACCTGCCCGACCCGGCGGTGCGCCTGGAGGCGCCGCTGAACGGCCGGTGGACCATCGACGGCTGGCCGCTCACCCGCCCGGACGGCGTGCTCAGCCCGGCCGGCGAGGCGCTGGAGGCCACCAAGGCCGTCGCCAGGCGCATCCAGGACATGCGCGGCGAGCCGCTGCCGGTGACCACCGTGGTGGCCGTCGGCCCGTACGTCGGCCACGTCGTGCAGCCGTCGGCGGACCTCAACCGGGGCGTGCGGGTGCTGCACCCCAAGCCCACCACGCTGCTGACCGCCGCCCGCGAGCTGGCCACCAGCGACCGGCCCTGCTCGGCCGACCACGCGGCCAAGCTCGTCGCCGTGCTCGCGCCGACCGGCGTGCCGCCCGCGCGGCCGGACCTGGTCGCCGAGGGCTTCTCCGACGCGGCGGCCGACCTCGCCTCCGCGAGCACCGTGCTGCTGCCGAAGGTCGTGCCCTCCCCACCCCGCCCCCGGTGGCTGCCGTACGCGGCCGCCGCCGCGGTGGTCGTGCTGGTCGTGGTCGCCCTGATCCTCCTGCTGTCACCGGGCGACGCCACCGAGAGCGCGGGACCGGCCGACCGGACGCCCCAGCCGACCACCGTCGTCGTCGACGGCCGCAGCTTCTCGCCGCGCGGGGCGGACCGCACCGACGACTGCGCCGGGCACGCGTTCGGCGACGTCCGGGCGTGGTTGGCCGGGCACGTGTGCATGCAGCTGCGGCGGGCCCAGTACGAGACCTCCGCGGACGGCCGCAAGCTCGGCGTGGCGCTGGCCGAGCTGAGCCTGCCCGACGCCACGCGGGCGGGCGAGCTGCACGCGGTGGCGTCGGCGGTGGGCGCGGGCGGTGTCACCGCGCTGGTCAAGGAGGGCAGGGGGTGGTCCGGCGGTCCGGCGTCGTTCGACCGCTCCGCGATCCGCGTGGTGGTCAAGGGCGCGCAGGTGCGCATCGCGCAGGCGGTGTGGGTCGAGGGCGGCTCGGACCCGGGGGACGCCGAGCTGGGCCGGCTCGCCGAGCAGGCGCTGCGGTTGCCCGTCACCCAGGAGTAGCGCCGGGGTCAGCGGCCGGTGCGGGCCATGCCGACGGCGATCAACCCGAACGCCACGTGCAGCACGATCACCAGGCCCGCCACCGCGTTCAGCGACTCCGTGCCCGGTTTGCCCGCCACCGCGCCCAGGGAGACCAGCCACCCGCCGACCGCCACCGCGAACCCGGCGAGCAGCACCGGCTGCGGCACGTGGGCGAGGCACAGCAGCGCGTGCGACCGCGCGCGGAGCAGCGTGTGCAGCACGACCGGCACGACGAGGAAACCCGGCACGTGGACCGCGATCGGCGGCCACGACGGCCCGCCGGGCAGGAAGGTCGTGACGATCACGAAGGCGCACCACAGCACCGCGCCGATCGCGAGAGCCACGGTTCCTCGGGTCACCAGGGCAGTGTAATGACGCTGAGTGGCTCTTTCGGCAGAGAGACGCAGGATGGCGGCAGCAGGGGTAGGGCAGTCGGAGCAGCATGAACCCGATCTAGTGACGGGCGGTATACCGGGGGTGGCCGTTCGGGTGAATATGCACGGTTCCCGCCCGTCGTCCGGGAAATCCGGCTAGAGGCCGTACGCCTCCAGCAGGCGCAGCCACACCTCGCTGATCGTCGGGTAGGCGGGCACCGCGTGCCACAGCCGGTCGACGGTCACCTCGCCGACGATCGCGATGGTCGCCGCGTGCAGCATCTCGGCCACGTCCGGACCGGCGAACGTGACGCCGACGAGCGTCCGCTTCCGCTCGTCCACCACCATCCGCGCCTTGCCGCGGTAGCCGTCGGCGTGCAGCGAGGACCCCGCCACGGCGATGTCCAGGTCGATCACCCGGACGTCGAGGCCGGCCTCGCGCGCCTGCGCCTCGGTGCGGCCGACGAACGCGACCTCGGGGTCGGTGAACACCACCTGCGGCACGGCGGTGTGGTCGGCGGTGGCGACCGGGGTCGTCCACGGCTCGGGGTCGACCGCGCCGGTCACGATCGCCGTGCCGACCGCGCGGGCGGCGTACTTGCCCTGGTGCGTGAGCAGCGCGCGGCCCGTGACGTCGCCCGCCGCGTACAGCCAGTCCACTCCGGACACCCGGCCGGTGTCGTCGACCGGGAGCGCCTCGCCCGCCCGGAAGCCGAACTCCTCCACGCCCAGGTCGAACGTCGCGGGCTGCCGCCCGGTCGCGACGAGCAGGTGCGCGCCGGACACCGTCTCTCCGGTGGACAGCTCCAGCGCGGTGCCGCCGTCCGTCGTGGACACGCCGACCGCGCGGGCGCCGGTGACGACGCGCACGCCGTCCTCGCGCAGCCCTTCGACGACCAGGTCGCCCGCGAACGCCTCGAACTTCGGCAGGGGCCGCTCGCCGGACACCACCAGGGTCACCGAGGACCCCAGGCGCGCCCAGGCCTGCGCCATCTCCACGCCGACGACGCCGCCGCCGAGCACGACCAGCGAGGTGGGCACCTGCCGCGCCGCGGTCGCCTCCCGCGAGGTCCAGTACTCGCCCAGGCCGGGCAGGTCCGGGATGCGCGGCACGCTGCCCGTGCACACGACGACCGCGCGCGACGCGGTCAGGACCCGGCCGTCGACGGAGACGCGCCGTTCGCCGGCCAGGCGGCCGCGGCCGCGCACGACGGTCAGCCCGGCGCCCTCGGCCCACTCGACCTGTCCCGAGTCGTCCCAGTCGGAGGTGAAGCCGTTGCGCCGCGCGAGCACAGCGGCGGCGTCGAGCGCGTCGCCCACCGGCACACCCGGCACGCGGCGGGCGGCCGCGAGCGCGTGACCGGGGCGCAGCAGCGCCTTGCTGGGCATGCACGCCCAGTAGGAGCACTCGCCGCCGACCAGTTCCGCCTCGACCAGCGCGGTGCGCAGGCCACCGGCGGCGGTCCGGGCCGCGGCGTTCTCGCCCACCGGGCCGCCGCCGATCACGATCACGTCGAAGTCGTCGTCACTCACCGCCCCACCCCACACCACCCCGGGCGGAGCGGCAAGTCACTCCGGGTCGAAGACCTCCGCGAGCATCCCGAGGATCACGCCGTCGGCGGTGCGGAGGACGACCGCCCGCTCGTCGGGCTCCACCCGTTCGGCGAGCTTGTACATGGCGTCCGCGGTCTGCGCCGCCATGCGGAACATCAGGGTGACCGGCGCGCTCCCGCGCACCGCGAACCGGCCGAGGAACAGGTCGCGGAGCCGTTCGGCCATCAGCTCGTACTGGTCCACCGACGAGTCGAGCCGGTGCCCGTCGAGCAGGTCGCTGAACCGCACCCGCCCGAACCCCGGCAGCTCGACCAGCATGCGCATGTAGACGGCGACGACCTGCTGCACCGCTTCCCGCCAGGTCGGGGCCAGCCGCCCCTCGGTGAACAGGGCCTGCACCCGCCCGAGGTACTCCTCCATGCCGCGCAGCGCCAGGGCGTGCACGACGGAACGCTTGTCCGGGAAGTATTGGTAGAACGATCCGATTGGCACGCCTGCCAGCTCGACGATCCGGGCGGTGGTGATGTCGTCGTAGTCGTAGTCGTTGAGCAGGGTCGCGCAGGCATCGACAATCGCGGTCACCGTGGCGGCCCCGCGCTGCTGAACGGGCTGACGCCGCATCACCTTGGCTAAGCGGTTTTCGGCGGGGTTTTCATGCACGCGCTCATCTTGATGGATACGGACCGGTAAGCCCAAACAGACGATTCCGGAATGTGATGTGAGTACTACTCGCATTCGTTCGCGACAAGCCGCCCCGGACGCGATTCTTGCGGAAAGCGGGGGGAATTGTTGGAGTGCAGAACTATTTCCCGACAACGTTCGCCGCCCCGCGGACCGGGGCGGCCCTCAGCTCCCCGCGCGCGGCACCGGGAGCGGTTCCGGCAGGTCACCGGGCGTGCCGGCCGGACGCGTCCGTTCAGCGGAGGCCGGGCGCGCGATCGGCGTGCGCGCGGGACGCGGCGGTCGGGTGAGGTAGGGCGCGACCAAACGGGCGAGCGCGAGCCCCGGGGCGACCAGCGGCACGACCGCCGACAGCGCCACCGCCGTCGCGCCCGCCCGGGCCACGTCCTTCGGCATCACCACCACCCGGTCCACCACGAACGCCCGCCGGCCGGGGATCGACACCAGGCCCATGACCGCCAGGAAGACCGCGAGCACCAGCAGCGCCCACTTCACCGCCTCGTAGCCGACGTCCTGCGCGGCGGCCATCACGGCGAGCCAGCCGAGCGGCGCCGACGCCTGCCGCCGGGGGCTCGTCATCGCCCACAGCAGGCCGCCCGCCACCGCGAGCGGACCCGTGCGCCCGGCGCACCACCCGGCCGCGGCGTCGAGCCACCCCGTGGGCAGCCCGGCCCAGCGCGCCGGCAGCACGTCCAGCGGGCTCGGCGCGCCGGACACCTGGCCCACCACCCAGGCCAGCGACCACACCGACACGACGACCGTGAACGCGAGCTGCCACCTCGGCCGGTCCACCGCGACGCGGGCGAGCCCGGCCAGCTCCTGGCGCTGTTCCCTCACACCTCCACAGCGTGCCGGGTGATCGCCGGACCGGTGTCCGGTTTCACCCGCGTGCCCGCGCGGACCCCTCGACGGGCGGCACGGCCCCTCACCCGCCGTGCCGACGCGGGCACCCGTGCGGCCGCACCGCGTCCACCGGCCGGACAATGGGTGGTTCATATGATTGACCCATGAGCGCGGAGCGGTTGAGACGGCACCCCAGTTACCTCATGCTCCAGCTCACCAAGCGGGCGAGGCGCATCTCGGCCGACCTCGTCGACGACGGCCTGCGCCCCGGCCACGTGGCCGTGCTCGCGCAACTCGTGGACGGCGGCCCCACGTCCCAGCGGCAGATCAGCGACCGGCTCGGCGTGGACGCGAGCGACCTCGTGACGCTCGTCGACGACCTGGAGCGGCTCGGCTACGCCGCCCGGCTGCGCGACGCGCGGGACCGGCGGCGGTACTCGGTGCACGTCACGGCCGCCGGGGAGGCCGCGCTGCGGCACCGGCTGGAGGTGGCGGAGGAGGTGGAGGACCGGCTGTTCGCCGCGCTGGACGCGACCGAGCGGGAGCACCTGGCCGATCTGCTGGTGAAGTCGTTCCTGCACCACGAGCAGGGGCGGGGCGTGTAGTAGATTAGACGTTCTGCGCGCGCGATCAGCGCAGGAAACTGTCAGCCGCAATACGACACAGCCTGATAAACCACGCTATCCAGAAATGAGGCACGTTGTCAAGCCCCTCCGACGACCTCCGGCTCGCGGAAAGCGAGTCGGAGCAGGAATACGTGTCGATGCTGTACGGCAGGCTGGACGACCTCCGCGAGCAGAGCTCCAAGCGCCTGGCGGGCGCCCTCCGGCAAACCGGTGGCACCCACCAGATGCGCTCCGAGCGGGACACCTCGGTGGCCATGTACTCCGACCAGCTGGCCCAGTACAGCGCGGTGGAGAACGGGCTGTGCTTCGGCCGGCTCGACTTCCACACCGACGACCGCTTCTACATCGGTCGGATCGGCTTGTTCGACGAGGACAAGGAGTACGAGCCGCTGCTGATGGACTGGCGCGCGCCCGCCGCCCGCCCGTTCTACCTGGCCACGGCCGCCGCCCCGGACGGCGTGCGCCGGCGGCGGCACCTGCGGACCAAGCAGCGCAAGGTCGTCGGCTTCGACGACGAACTGCTGGACATCAACTCGGTCGACCCCGGCCGGCCGTCGGAGGGCCTGACCGGCGAGGCGACCCTGCTGGCCGCGGTCAACGCGAGCCGCACCGGGCAGATGGGCGACATCGTCGCCACCATCCAGGCCGAGCAGGACCGCATCATCCGCACCGAGCTGAACGGCGTCGTCGTCGTGCAGGGCGGTCCGGGCACCGGCAAGACCGCGGTCGCCCTGCACCGCGCCGCCTACCTCCTCTACACGCACCGCCGCCAGCTGGCGAAGCGCGGCGTGCTGGTGGTCGGCCCGAACGCCACGTTCCTGCGCTACATCGGGCAGGTCCTGCCGTCGCTGGGCGAGACGGGCGTGCTGCTGTCGACGGTGGGCGAGCTGTTCCCCGGTCTCACGGCGGTCGGCCGCGAACCCGCCGAGGTGGCCGCGCTCAAGGGCCGCATCGGGATGGCGGACGTGGTGGCACGCGCGATCAAGGACCGGCAGGAGGCGCCGAGCCTGGTCGAGGTGCCGTTCGACCAGGACGTGCTGCGACTGGACCGGCGCACGATCTCCGAGGCCCGCGGCCGGGCCCGGCGCACCCGCCGCCCGCACAACGAGGCGCGGCGCACGTTCCTGCGGGAGATCATCTCCGCGCTGGCGTCGCAGGCGGTGGCCCGGCTGGGTCGGCACCTGCTCGACCAGGCCGACGTGGACGACATCCGGCGCGAGCTGCGCGAGGACCCGGCCGTGCAGGCCGCCGTGGCGAAGCTGTGGCCGACCCTGACGCCGCAGCAGCTGCTGGAGGACCTGTTCGCGTCGCCGAAGCGGATCGCCAAGGCCACGCCGAAGCTGTCCCCCGCCGAGCGCGCCCTGCTGCACCGCCCGCGCGGCGCCGAGTGGACGCCCGCCGACGTGCCGCTGCTCGACGAGGCGGCGGAACTGCTCGGCGAGGACGACACCGAGGCCAAGGCTCGGGCGGAGCGCCGGCGGCGGCAGGCCATCGACTACGCGCAGGGGGTGCTCGACATCCTCGACCTGGAGGACGACGCCGACCCGGACATCCTGATGGCGACCGACCTGGTCGACGCCTACCGGCTGGCCGAGCGGCACGGCGCGGAGCGCTACGAGACGGCGGCCGAGCGCGCGGCGGCCGACCGGACGTGGACGTTCGGCCACGTCATCGTGGACGAGGCGCAGGAGCTGTCGGCGATGGCGTGGCGCACCCTGATGCGGCGCTGCCCGTCGAAGTCGATGACCGTGGTCGGTGACATCGCGCAGACCGGCGACATCGCGGGCGCGTCGTCGTGGGACGACGTGCTCTCGCCGTACGTGATGGACCGGTGGAAGCTCACCGAGCTGACCGTGAACTACCGGACGCCGTCGGAGATCATGGCGGTGGCGGCCGACGTGCTGGCCTCGGTGGACCCCGACCTGGCGCCGCCGACCTCGGTGCGCGACAGCGGTTTCCCGCCGTGGAACCTGCGCGTGGCGTCGCCCGCCGACGTCCTGCCCGAACTGGTGGAGAAGGAGGTCGCGTCGATCGGCGACGGCAAGCTGGCCGTGATCGTGCCCGCCGCGTCGGTCGAGGAGCTGCGGACCGCCGTGCCGGGCGCCTCGGACGACCTGGACGCGCAGGTCGTCGTGCTCGGGGTGGTGGACGCGAAGGGCCTGGAGTTCGACTCGGTGCTCGTGGTGGACCCGGCGGGCATCCTCGCCGAGTCGCCGCGCGGGGCGAGCGACCTGTACGTGGCGCTGACCCGGGCCACCCAGCGGCTGGGCGTCGTGCACGCCGACGAGCTGCCCGACGTGCTGGGGCGGCTCGCGCCCACCGGCTGACCCACGACCGCCGGAGGCCGCCGCCGATGGGGCCGGCGGCCGGGGCGGTCCACCGGTGCGCTCCGGGGTCAGGGACGGTGGCCGAGGACGTGGCCCAGTGCCGCCGCCGCCACGCCCAGCACCAGGTTGGCGGCGACGTTGGCAAGTGCTTTCCAGTGCTCGCCCCGCTCGACGAGGGCCACCGTGTCGTGGCTGAACGTGCTGTAGGTGGTGAGCCCACCGCACAGGCCGGTGCCGACCAGCGCGGTCAGCGCCGGCGACGAACCGGCCAGCCAGCCCAGGGCGAACGAGCCCACCACGTTGACCAGCAGGACCGCTCGCGGGAAGTCGCCGCGCAGCAGCCGGGTCGTCAGGTACCTCAGGACCGCCCCGGTCGCGGCGCCGGCGAACACCAGCAGCGCGGTCACCGGACCACCCGCCGGGTGAGCGTCGCGGCCAGGCCGGTGGCGGTCAGGGCGAGCAGGACGGTGCCGAGCGCGTAGGCGAGGGCCGGGACGCCGCCCAGGCGGACCGCGTCCAGCGCGTAGGCGGAGAACGTGGTGAAGCCGCCGAGCACCCCGACGCCGAGGAACGGCCGGGCCAGGGGGTGCAGGCGCGGCACGAGGACCATCAGCACGCCGATCAGGGCGCAGCCGACGACGTTGACCAGCAGCGTGCCGACCGGACCGGGCAGGACGAGGGACGCCCCGTGGCGGGCGAGGCCGCCCAGGCCGCCACCGAGGGCTACGGCTGCGAGCACGTGTCGTTCAGTTGGCACGCAGGTGGTCCACCAGGTGGTCGAGGGCGGCGAGGGCGCGGACCACGTCGTCGCGCTCGCCCGGCTCCAGCCGGTCCAGCGCGGACCCGATGCGCTTCTCGTGCGCGGCCTGCCAGACGGCGAGCTGCTCGTGACCCCGGGGCGTGACCGACAGCAGCGCCACCCGGCGGTCGGCCGGGTCGCCGCCGCGCTCGACGAGACCGCCTTCGATGAGCTGGCCGACGAGGCCGCTGACCGTGTTGGGCGCCAGGCGCAGCTCCGCGGCGAGGTCGCCCACGCGCATGGGCGGGCGTTCGGCGAGCGTCTGGAGGAGCTCGATCTGCGCCATCGGCAGGGAATCCCACGGCCATTCCGAACGGATGCTGGTGCGCAGGGCGCGACGCAGCCTCGTGACCACGTCCGTGAGTGAGCGTGCCTCGTCCGACATGCGCGAATGGTACTGGGAGGCGGTGATCCGGAAGCCGCACAAACCGTAGCCGGGGCGTCCGGCGGTCCGGGTGACGGGCCGCGCCCGTTCCGGGCCACCTCGGCGGGTTGCCGGAGCGGACGTGCGCGTGATGTCCGAAGTGGACCGCAGCCGGTGGGGCACGCCCTCGTCGCCGCAGGTGGTCGGGCCGGTCCGACCCGCTCCCGGCGTCGCACGCCCGCGCCTCTGCGGCGTCCGCGCGACGAGGTCCCGGTGGCAGTCCCGACGACGTCCGGACGCAACGCTCCACGCCCGCCGCGGCGTCCACTCCCCGGGACGGCGTCCTCTCGGACGAACAGCGCTTCCACCTCTCAGGCGACGCCTGATCGAGTGATAAATCCACGGCCTGGCAGGAAGCACGTCGTGCGTGCTCCGAACGCCGCGCGGCCCCCGCACGCCGACCGGGACAAGCGCCCGCAGGTCGCGAGAGTCCACCCCCAGGCCGCGAGAGTCCAACCTCCAGGTCCGGTGAGTTCTACGCCCGGGTGCGGTGAGTTCTACGCCCGGAACGAACCTGGGGCGTTCCGGGCGTAGAACTCAAAGCCCCTGAGCGTTGGACTCTCGGGTCAGACGTGTTTCACGGCGGCCAGGAGCTTGGTCAGCGAGTCCTTCGCGTCGCCGAACAGGAGGGTGGTCTTGGGGTTGTAGAGCAGGGCGTTGTCGACGCCCGCGAAGCCCGGCCGCATCGAGCGCTTCATGAACACCACGGCCTTCGCCCGGTCCACGTCGAAGATCGGCATGCCGTAGATCGGGCTGGACGGCTCGTCGCGCGCACCGGGGTTGACCACGTCGTTCGCACCCACTACGAGCACCACGTCGACGCTGCCGATGCCGGGGTTGACGTCGTCCAGCTCCTTCAGGTTCTCGTACGGCACATCGGCCTCGGCGAGCAGCACGTTCATGTGCCCCGGCATCCGCCCGGCGACCGGGTGGATGCCGTAGTCCACGGTGATGCCGCGCTGTTCGAGCACCTGGGCGAGCTCCCGCGCCGCGTGCTGGGCCTGCGCCACGGCCAGCCCGTACCCCGGCACGACCAGAACCGAGTGGGCGTAGCCGAGCAGGATCGCGACGTCCTCGACGGTCCCGGAGCGCACGGTGCGCTGCTCGCCGGACACGGCGGTCACGTCACGCGCCTTGAACGCGCCGAACAGGATGTTGGTCAGCGGGCGGCCCATCGCCTGCGCCATCAGCCTGGTCAGGATCGTGCCGGACGCGCCGACGAGCGTGCCGGACACGATCAGCAGCGTGTTGGCCAGCACGTAACCGGAGGCCGCCACGGCGAGGCCGGTGAACGCGTTGAGCAGCGAGATCGCGATCGGCACGTCCGCGCCGCCCACCGGCAGCACGAACAGCACGCCCAGCGCGAGCCCGGCCGCGGCCAGCAGCACGAGCAGCGCCCCGCTGCCGGTGACCACCACCAGGACCGCGAGCAGCGCACTGGCCGCCGCCACGCCGATGCCGAGCACCCGGCCCGCGGGCAGCAGCACGGGCCGGGTCGTCATGACCTCCTGGAGCTTGAGGAACGTGACGACGCTGCCGGAGAAGCTGACGGAGCCGATCAGCACGGTGAGCGCGGTGGCGACCTGGAACAGCACCGAGCCGTCGGCGACCTCCAGGAACTCGGTCAGCGCGACCAGCGCCGCCGCCGCGCCGCCGACGCCGTTGAACAGCGCCACCATCTGGGGGATGGCGGTCATCCGCACCGAGCGCGCCGCCGGGATGCCGACGACCACGCCCGCCGCGACGGCCAGCACGATGAGCAGTCCGTTGTGGACCGCGCCGTGGACGAACGCCACGACCACCGCCAGCGCCATGCCCGCCGCGCCGAGCAGGTTGCCCGCGCGGGCGTGCTTGGGCGTGCTCAGGCCCTTGAGCGCCAGCACGAAGCACAGCGCGGCGACGAGGTAGGCCAACTGCACCCAGGTGGGGCTCACCGCTTGTGCCCCTTGAACATCTCCAGCATCCGGTCGGTGACCACGAACCCGCCGACCACGTTGACCGTGGCCAGGAAGACCGCCGCCAGGCCCAGCGCGATCTCCAGCGCGCCCTCGGCGCGCCCGGTGATCAGGATGGCCCCGACCAGGATCACGCCGTGGATCGCGTTCGCGCCCGACATCAGCGGTGTGTGCAGGATGGTGGACACCTTCGACACGACCTCGAAGCCCACGAACACGGCGAGCACGAAGATCGTCAGCAGGTCGATCACGGCAGCTCCCTCCTCAGCTCGCCCGCGTGGGTCAGGCAGCAGCCGCCCAGCACCTCGTCGTCGAGGTCGGGCCGCACCTCGCCGTCCGAGGTCATCATCAGCAGCAGGTTTGCCACGTTGCGCGCGTACAGCTTGCTGGCGTGCGCGGGCATGCTGCTCGGCATGTTCCGCGCGCCGTGCACGAGGACGTCGCCCACCCACGTGTCCTCGCCCGCGACGCTCGCGGTGACGTTGCCGCCGGACTCGGCGGCCAGGTCGACGACGACCGAGCCGGGCGCCATCGTCTTGAGCATGTCCGCGGTGACGAGCACCGGCGCCGTGCGGCCGGGCACGGCGGCCGTGGTGATCACGACGTCGGAGGCGGCGACGCGCTCGGCGATCAGCTCCCGCTGCCGCTCCAGGAACGTCTCGGACTGCGCCTGCGCGTACACGCCGTCCTGGGTCTCCAGGTCGAGTTCGACGAACTTCGCGCCGAGGCTGCGGACCTCCTCCTTGGCGGCGGCGCGCACGTCGTACGCCTCGACGACGGCGCCGAGCCGGCGGGCCGTGGCGATGGCCTGGAGACCGGCCACGCCCGCGCCGAGGACCAGCACCTTCGCCGGCGGGACGGTGCCCGCGGCGGTGGTGAACATCGGCAGGAACTTCGGCAGGCGGTGCACGGCCTCCACGACCGCGCGGTAGCCCGCCACGAGGGCCTGCGAGGACAGCGCGTCCGCCGCCTGCGCCCTGGTCACCCTGGGTAGCAGGTCGAGGCTGAACGAGGTGACGCCGCGGTCCCGCAGCACCTCGACCAGCTCCCGCTCCAGGTTCGGCTGGAGGAAGCTGATCGTGATGTCGCCCTCGCGCAGCCGCGCCGCCTCCGCCGGGGTCGGCGGTTGCACGGAGATGACGACCTCGGTCCGCCCCGCGGGGTGGTCGGGCGTGGTGTTCGCGCCGGCCGCGCGGTAGGCGGCATCCGGGGCGTGGGCGTGTGCGCCCGCTCCGGCCTGCACGTCCACCGCGAGACCGGCACCGATCAGCGTGGTCACCGTTTCCGGTAGACCGGCTACGCGGCGCTCGGCGGGCCGCGACTCTGCGGGTATGCCGACTCTCACGGAGCGTCACCCTAGTCGCACGAAGGTGATCTATGCCACACTTCCGCCGTATTTCAACCGTATGTACGTCTTGCTGCGCTTCGGAACCTCAGTGGATGACCGGGCAGACGCCCTCGGTGTCGCCGGGGAAGAAGTTGGGCAGCAGCTCCCGCTTGTCGTAGTACCGGTGGAAGACGCTCGTGACGCCGCTGGACATCGGCGGCACGATCCACGTCCAGTCGGCCGGGCAGGTGCGGCCCGCGGCCTCCTCCTTCTCGATGTGCGCGAGGAAGCGGTCGGACTCGGTGTGGTGGTCGGTGATGGTCACGCCCGCCTCGGCGAACGAGTGCAGCACCGCGCGGTTCAGCTCGACCAGCACGCGGTCCTTCCACAGCGACCGCACGGTCGAGGTGTCGAGGCCCATCCGCCGGCCCAGGTAGGGCAGCAGGTCGTACCGGTCGGCGTCGGCGAAGTTGCGGGCGCCGATCTCGGTGCCCATGTACCAGCCGTTGAACGGGGCGGCCGGGTAGTCGATGCCGCCGATGCGCAGCCGCATGTTGCTGATGGCGGGCACGGCGTGCCAGCGCAGGCCCAACTCGGCCAGCCACGGCAGCTCGGGGTGGGTGATGGACACCTCCATCACCGCGTCGCGCGGGATCTCGACCAGGCAGGGTTCGGCGTCCTCCCGCTCGACGACGAGCGGCAGGACGTCGAACGGCCCGCGCCGGCGCGGCGGGCGCCAGCCCAGGTCGAGCGCCTTCCCGGTGAGCTCCAGGTTGCGGCGGTCGCCGAGCACGCCCCCGTCGGCGCCCTCGTAGCCCGCGTAGCGGATCAGCTGCTCGTTGACGACGCGCGGACCGGGCCGACCGGGCTCGTCGGGCGCGAACACGGTGATCACGGGGCGGACCCGGCCGCCGTTGCCGGCGAGCCTGAGGTGCTCGACGCACTCGTCGGCGACCTCCTTGGGGTCGCGCAGGTCGCGCAGGTCGCGCACCTTGAGGCTGCGCCAGTACAGGCGGCCGATGCAGCGCGCGCTGTTGCGCCACGCGACCCGCGCGCCGAAGACCAGTTCGGCGGCCGTGTGGCGGTACGTGCCGGTGGCCGCGATCTCGGCGTGCACCTCGGCCAGGCGGTGCTCCACCGGGCCGAGGTCGGGGTGCTCGGAGTGGTGCAGGCGGATGAAGTCGTCGGCCTCCGCGAGGTCGACGGCGGTCTCGCGCAGGGGGATGGCTTCAGCCGGACACGAGGGGACGGGGGCCATGACGGGACACCGTAGATGCACTTTCGGGGATGGTGCACCGCCGTGCCGGGCACTCGGGAGGAGCACAGCGCGGAGTCAGGACCACACCGTGAGTGCTTAATACCGCGAAAGGGTGAGCCACCCTGCGAAAACGAGTGATATTTGATTGTTATCCACTGGAATCATCGCGGTTATTTGTGACTTACGTCACCGGGCATATTTCCCCCGTCGGGTGACAGCTCCGGAGCCGTCCAGCGGAGGAACCGGGTCATCCCGCGCAGGGCCACCGCGGTCGGCACCGCACGCACGGCCGCGTCGCGCACGGCCACCGCGACCGGGTTGCGCAGCCGGTGCCCCACGCGCCCCATCGCCCGGGACGCCCGCGCGACCGCCTGCGTGCGGGGGCGGCGCGCCCGGTCGTACTCGGCCAGGGCGGTCGGCACGTCGTGGCGCGCGCACAGCGACGCGAGCACCACGCCGTCCTCGATCGCCATGCACGCGCCCTGCCCCAGGTACGGCGTCATCGCGTGCGCGGCGTCGCCGAGCAGCGCCACCCGGCCGCGAACGTAGGTCGGCAACGGCGTGCCCAGCTCGTGGACGTCGTGCCGCAGCACCGCCTCGGGAGGGGTCGCGGCGAGCACCGCCGGGATCGGGTCGTGCCAGTCGCCGACCAGCCGCCGCACCTCCCCCAGCTCGTCGTCGGCACGTCCCCCGGCGGGCGCGACCGTGGCCGCGTACCAGCACACCCGGCCGTCGCCGAGCGGCAGCACGCCCGCCTCCACGCCCGGCCCGAGCGTCTGGCCGATCGCCAGGTCGGCCGGGAACCGCGCCTCGCTCACCCCGCGCCACGCCGTCGTGCCCGCGTACACCGGGCCGGGGTGGTCGGGGAACAGCGACCGCCGGATGCCGCTGCGGATGCCGTCGGCGGCCACCACGAGGTCCGCGTCGAGGTCGTCCACCGAGCGCACCTCGGCGTCCGTGACCAGGCACCCGGCGGGCAGCGCCGAGCGCAGCACGCGGTGCAGGTCCGCCCGGTGCACGGCCACCACGTGCTCCAGCCGCCCCGCGTCCACGCGCGTCAGCGGGCGGCCCCGCCGGTCGAGCACCCCGCCCGCCACGCGGGGCGTGCCGATCCGCCGCACCTCGTCGTCCAGCCCCAGCGCGGCCAGCGCGCGCAGGGCGTTCGGCATCACGCCCACGCCCGCGCCGACCTCGCCGAACGCGGGTGCCCGTTCGAGGACGACCACCTCCCAGCCGACCCGCCGCAACGCCACCGCCGCGGTGATCCCGCCGAGGCCGCCGCCCACCACCGCTGCCTTCACACCCTCACCCCTTCTACACCTGTAGAGATCGCTACTCTACAGGTGTAGAAGGAGGACGCCGCTGTGACGGAGCGCATGGCCGCACTGGCCGACGCCGCCATCCACCTCGTGGCCACGCGGGGCATGCGCGGGCTGACCCACCGGGCCGTGGACGCCGAGGCGGGGGTGCCCACCGGCTCCACGTCGGCCTACTTCCGCACCCGCAAGGCGCTCGTCGAGGGCGTGGTGCGGCGGCTGGCCGAGCTGGACGCGGCGGAGGTGGCCGAGGCGGGCGTCACCCGGTCGCTCGACCCCGACGAGCTGGCCGAGGCGGTCGCGCGGGTCCTGGACACCTGGATGACCACCGGCCGCGAACGCACCCTGGCGCGCTACGCGTGCCTGCTGGAGGCCACCCACCACCCGGAGCTGCGGGGCGTCCTGGCGCACGGCGAACGCCTGCGCGAGCAGGCGCGGGAACTGCTCACCGCGCTCGGCGCGCCCGCACCGGAGCGGCAGAGCCGCGAGCTGGTGGCGTTCGTCGACGGCCTGCTGTTCGACCGGCTGGTCGGGACCGGCGCGCTCGGGGCACCCGCCCCCGGCACGCCGGAGAGCCGCGCCGAGCTGGTCCTGGCCCTGCGGGCGGCGCTGCGGGGCGTGCTGGGCTGGTGACACCGCCTCGGCCGACGTGATCGAGTCGCCGTCGGCCTGACCAGGCCGGGGTGACGTGATCCGGGGGCGGTCCCGGTGGGGACCGCCCCCGGTGCGCCTACGCGGACCGCTCCGAGTCCCGGCTGCCCAGCCGGGGGAACGGGTCGGTCGAGAACACGACCTCCACCGGCACCTCGAAGTACTGCGCGATGCGCAGCGCCAGGTACAGGCTCGGGCTGTACTCGCCCCGCTCCAGGTAGCCCACGGTCTGGTAGTGGATGCCCAGGGCCTCGGAGAGCTGCCTGCGCGACACCCCCCGTTCGGCGCGCAGCATCGCGATCCGGTTGTAGACGCTCTCGCTCACACCCCGCCCCTCTGGAGCGCCGCCTGCCGGCGCCGCTCCATGTCGGCCCCCGACTCCCGGCGGGCCATCCGACGCAGGATCGTAGGCGCGAGCAGGAAACCGACCACCGCCCAGGTCGCCAGGACCGCGATCACGGCGGGTGTCCGCCACGTCCCGCCGATCTCCGCGGCCGCCGCCGCGTCGGGCAGCAGCGCGGAGCGGGCGCCGAGCCCGATCCAGTACACCGGGAACACCTGGCCGAGCGCCTGGAGCCAGCCGGGCAGCGCGGTGATCGGGTAGAAGATGCCGGAGATCGCCGCGACGCCCATCATCGGCAGCATCGTGATGCCCATGGCGCCGCCGGGGCTCTTGGTGATCGACCCGGCGACCGCGCCCCACGGCAGGGTCGCCAGCGCGCCCAGCACCAGCACGGCGAGCAGGCCCAGCACGCCACCGACGCCCGTGTGGCCGAACACGTCCACCAGCAGCGCCGCCGGAACCAGCAGGACGACCAGGCTGAACCCGCCGTCCAGGGCCAACTGCACGAGCCGGGCGACGAGGTAGCCGACCATGCCGTTCGGCACGGCCTTGGCGCGCAGCAGCGTGCCGTCCTCGCGGTTGGTGCTGAGCTGGCCCGCCGGCCCCACGAGACCGCTGAAGGCCACGCCCATGCCGAGCATGCTCGGCAGCGTGAAGGCCGCGAGCGCGAGCCCGGTTCCCTCGACCGCCGTGTCGCGCTGGAACCACAGCACGAGCATGAAGCCGATCGTGGTGAAGACGTTGAACAGCTGGTCGGGACTGCCCAGCGTGTGCCGGAACTCGCGCAGCCCCCGGTCCACGCCGAGTCGCACCGCGAACATCCTGCCGCCGGCCCCGCTCTCCCGGGTGCTCACAGGACCGCCACCTCCTCCTGCTCGACCCGGCCGTTCTCGTGCCGCTGGACCAGTGCCATGTAGGTGTCCTCCAGCGTGCTGCGGCGCACCTCCAGCTCCGAGACGCCCGTCGGGTGCTGCCGGAACAGGTCGCGCACGAACTCCGCGGCGTCGTCGGCGGTGTGCACGTGCCGCTGCCCGTCGTGCGTCCAGCGCACCTCGGACTTGCCCGCGACCTGACGGCTGAGCTGGTCGGGGCTGCCGTCGGCGATGATCCGCCCGCCCGCGAGCACCAGGATGCGGTCGGCCAGCTTCTCCGCCTCGGCCAGGTCGTGCGTGGTGAGCAGGATCGTCATGCCCTCCAGGTCCGACAGCCGGTGCACCAGGTCGTGGAAGTCGCGGCGGGCGTGCGGGTCGAACCCCGCCGTCGGCTCGTCCAGGAACAGCAGCTCGGGCTTGCCGACGATGCCGATGGCGACGTCGAGCCGCCGCCGCTGGCCGCCGGAGAGCGTGGAGACCTTCTTGTCGGCGTGCTCGGTCAGCCCCACCGCCTCGATCAGCTCGTCGGTGTCGACCGGCCGGGAGCGGTCGGGCGTGGCGTACGGCAGGTAGTAGCGCCCGAGGTGGTGCAGCAGCTCGCGCACGCGCCAGCGGCCGTGGTCGCGCCAGGACTGGAGCACCACGCCGAGCTTGGCCCGCCACGCCTCGTCGCCCTTGGCCGGGTCCTGCCCCAGCACCCGGACGTGCCCCGCGGAGGGCAGCCGGAAGCCCTCCAGGATCTCGATGGTCGTCGTCTTGCCCGCGCCGTTCGGCCCGAGCAGGGCCACCACCTCGCCCAGGCCCGCCGTGAAGTCGACGCCGCGCAGCACGTCCGTCGACCCGTAGCGCATCCGCAGGTCGCGTACCTCGATGACCAAGGACCCTCACCTCCCCCATGTAGAAGTTCTCGGGCGATTTGTAGCACACCTGCTATCTCTCGTACTACGTGCGTTCCTGACGGCATATTTACTTCACGGGTTCGTGAATTTTCTGTAGCTTGCGAAGGAGGTCCCCTGACGCACTGGGAGGTGTGCGAGATGACCGAGATGTTGATCCCGGAGCTGCCCACGACGCGCAGCACGGCTTTCGACCCGCCCGCGGAGCTGGGATCGCTCCGCGCGGCGGCGCCCATCCACAGGATGCGGTTCCCGGACGGGCACGAGGGGTGGCTCGTCACCGGCTACGAGCTCGCGCGGGAGGTGCACGCGGACCGGCGCTTCAGCAGCCGGTCCGAGCTGCACCACCCGTTGCGGCGGTTGGCCGGTCAGGCGGTGCCGCGCCAGGACCCGGCCAAGCCCGGCATGTTCATCGGCATGGACGCGCCGGACCACACCCGCTACCGCAGGCTGCTCACCGGCCAGTTCACCGTGCGGCGGATGAACGCGCTGATGCCCCGCATCGAGCAGATCGTCGCCGAGCACCTGGCGGGGCTGCGCGCGGCGGGCTCGCCGGCGGACCTGGTGGCGAACTTCGCGCTGCCGGTGCCGTCGATGGTGATCTGCGAGCTGCTGGGGGTGCCGTGGGACGAGCGCGAGGCGTTCCAGCGGGACACCGCCGAGGCGCTGCGCCTGGACCGCCCGTTCGAGGAGGTCATGGCGGCGTTCGAGCGGTTGGAGGAGTTCGTCGCCGACCTCGTGCGGCGCAAGCGCGCCGAACCCGGCGACGACATGCTGACCGGGTTGGTCGAGACCGGGGAGCTGACCGACGGCGAGGTGGCCAACATGGGGCTGCTGCTGCTCGTCGCCGGTCACGAGACCACGGCGAACATGCTCGGCCTCGGCACGCTCGCGCTGCTGCGGCACCCCGAGCAGCTGGCCGCGCTCAAGGCCGACCCCTCGCTGCTGGACAACGCCGTCGAGGAGCTGATGCGGTACCTGTCGATCATCCAGTTCGGCACCATCCGCACCGCCCTGGAGGACGTCGGGATCGGCGGCGTGGTGATCCGCGCGGGCGACACCGTGTCGATCTCGGTGCCCGCCGCGAACCGCGACCCGGAGCGCTTCGAGCGGCCGGACGAGCTCGACGTCCGCCGGTCCGCGACGGGGCACATCGCGTTCGGGCACGGTGTGCACCAGTGCCTGGGCCAGCAGTTGGCCCGGATCGAGATGAGGGTCGGGTACTCGGCGCTGTTCCGGGAGTTCCCGGACCTGCGCCTGGCCGTGCCCGCCTCGGAGGTGAGGTTGAGGACCGACATGGCGATCTACGGCGTGCACGAGCTGCCGGTGGCGTTCTCGTGAGGGTCGAGGTGGACCGGGACCGCTGCGCGGGAGCCGGCATGTGCGCGCTGACCGACCCGGACGTGTTCGACCAGGACGAGTCGGACGGGACGGTCGTGCTGCTGGAGCCCGAGCCGACGGGCGGGCACGAGCGGTCGGCCCGCGAGGCCGCCCAGCTGTGCCCGGCCGGGGCGATCCGGGTGGTCGACTGACCGCTCGCCGCCGGGGTCTTCCGCGAGGGGACCCCGGCGGCGCGGCGCCCTCTGCCACACTCGTGGCGTGTCGTTGGAGCTGGCAGACCAGGTGGCCTCCGTGACGTCGGCCGTCCTGGGGGCCGCCGGCCTCGTCTGCGCACTGGTGGGCCTCGTCCTCCAGCGGCGGGACCGCGAGCGCGCTCCCGCCGACCCGTACGCCGCACCGCCCGCGCCCACACCGCTCGCGGGTCCCGACGCGGGCGGCGGCCTGTACGTCCCGGAGCGCGGCGAGTGGGTCCCCGACCCGAGCCACCTCCCCCCGTACGGGGGCACGCCGGACCACTGGCAGCCCCCGGCGTTCGAGGACGTCCCCCCGACGACCGGGCGGACGTTGCTGGTGGTGGGCGCGTCCCTGCTGGGGCTGTGCGCGGTCGCCGCGCTCGTCGGCCTCGCGCTGTGAATTCCGCGCTGTGAGCCCCGCTGCCGCGCCCCGGTCGGCCGCGCCTCAGAGGGCCAGGTGCATCCGCAGGGCTTCGTCGAGCTGCTTGAGCACCGCGGGCGGCAGGCCGCCGATGCGGGCGCGGAGCCTGGCCGCGGCGACCGTGCGCACCTGCTCGGCCTGCGCCTTCGAGTCCGCGCCGAGCCCGCAGTCCTTGGCGGGCAGCAGCACCTGGAACGGGTACACCCTGGTGGTGTTCGAGGTGATCGGCACGACCGTCACGACCCCTCGGCCGCCCCGTCCGGCGGCCCGGTTCGCCGCGTCGTTGCTCACGACCACGGCCGGGCGGACCTTGTTGGCCTCGGCGCCGCGCACCGGTTCCAGGTCCACCCAGTAGATGTCACCTCGTCGCATCGACCACACCGTCTGGCGCGGTCGGTTCCCACAACTCCGCTTCCCCACCCGTCTCCCACTCGTCCCACGCGCCGGCGTAGGCGTTCTCCAGACCGGCCTCGCGCAACATGGCGATCGCCTGGTGGATCACCGACGAGCGCGAGGGGCTGTGGTGCTGCCGCAGGTAGCGGTCGACGAATTCGACGTCCTCCTCCGGGAGGCTCACACTGATTTTCATACCACCGATGCTACCCGCGGTGCTACCGAGCGGCCACCTTCGCCAGGCCGCTGCGCCGTGCCGTCTGCCATGCCAGCGGCGTCCCGTTCAGGGCCGTGACCAGCGACTTGATCACCACGACGTAGGTGAGCTGCCGGTAGGCCACCTGCTGGAGCGGGAACACCCAGAGCGGGGCGAGCGACTCGCCGTCCAGCCTCAGCGCGTACCCGGCGCCCGCCGTCTGCACCACCAGGAACACACCCCAGACCACCAGCGCCCACGGCGCGTCGGCCACGAACGCCCCGTAGAGCACGTAGACGTCCAGCGCGGGCGCCAGGGCGGGCAGCACGACGTGGAACAGCAGCAGGTACAGCAGCCCGAACCGGCCCATCCGGCCCCGCTCGCACAGCGCCGTCCGGTGCTTCCACATCGACTGGAACGTGCCGTAGGACCACCGGTACCGCTGCTTGTAGAGGCCGGACGCGCCGGTCGGCACCTCGGTCCACGCCCGCGCCGCCGGCTCGTACACCACCCGCCACCCGGCACGGGTGATCGCCATCGTCACGTCCGTGTCCTCGGCGAGGGTGTCCGCGCTGATGCCGCCGACCTCGTCCAGCGCCTCCCGGCGGAACGCCCCGATCGCACCGGGGATCGTCGGGATGCACTCCAGCGCGTTGAGGATCTGCCGGTCCAGGTTCGAGCCCGCCGTGTACTCCAGGTGCTGCCAGCGCCCGAGCAGGCCGCCCCGGTTGGCGACCTTGACGTTGCCGGAGACCGCGCCGACACCGGTGCCGCCGAGCGGGCGGACGACCTTCGACACGGTGTCGCGCTCGAACACGGTGTCGCCGTCCACCAGGACCAGCGCGTCGTGCCGGGCGAGCGCGATGCCCGCGTTGAGGGCGGCGAACTTGCCGCCGTTCGGCTGGCTGACCACCCGCACGTTCGCCAGGTCCAGCGCCCGCACCACGTCGGCCGTCCCGTCGGTGGACCCGTCGTCGACGACCACCACCTCCACCCCCGCCGGGTGCTCGGAGGCGGCGATCGAGGACACGGCCGCGACGATGTTGGCGACCTCGTTGTAGGCGGGCACGACCACCGACACCGGCGGTGCGTGCGGCGCGACGGCGGTCTCGCGGTGCAGGCGGCGAGCCGTGTGCGCGAGCCCCAGTTGCAGGACGGTGCGCAGCGTCGCCAGCACCGCCACCACGGCGCAGACCAGTCCGAGGACCAGCGCCAGCACGTCGCCGTGGTGCTGCGACCAGCTCAGCGCGTGCCCGGTGACCTCCTCGGCCGGGCTCGCGTCGTCCAGCGCGGGTCCGCGGCCGGTCGCGTCGGTGAGCGTGGTGAAGCGGCGGTCCGGCAGCGCGTCGACGAGCAGGTCGACCACGGCGGGCGTCACGCTGGACACGTGCAGCCGGACGACCCGGTGCGCGTTCGGCAGCACGTCCGCCACCACGGGCAGCGGGTCGTACCGGTGCAGGTCCGGTGTGTCGGGCTCCGGTTCGGACAGCCCGCTGTGGACATCCGCGGCGGCGGCCAGGGCGGTGCGGGCGAAGGCCGTGCCCAGCCCGTCGTGCTCGCCCTCGCGGAAGGAGGACACGCCCACCTCGTGCCCGTCGCGCACCATCCGCCGCACCAGCTCGGGGTGCTCGTTGACGTGCGCGCCGACCAGGAAGAACGTCGCCCTGACGTCCCTGGCGGCCAGCGCGTCCAGCAGCCGCGGCGTCCACCTCGGGTGCGGTCCGCCGTGGAACACCAGCGCCGCCGTGCCGTCCGCGACCTCCTCGGCGGCGACGTGCACGCGTTCGGGGTCGGCGACCCTGGCGGTGGCGTAGGCGTGGAAGCTCAACGCCCCCATGAGGAAACCCAGCCCCACCACGAGCGAGACCCAGTGCGTCCTCACGGGACGTGCCCGGCCACGGTCGCCACGATGACCGCCGCCAACCCCAGCAACGACGTCGCCAGCGCCAACCCGGCCGCGCGCATCACGCCACGGCGCCTCCCCGTCGGGTCGACGAAGACCTGCCCCTCCACCACGATCCCCCCACCCGCACCGCCGCCACCACCAGCCCGGCGCCCACCGCCACCGCGAGGTGCGGGAACGCGCGCACGACCGGTGGTGCGACGAGAATCGCCAACTTCCCCGTGGACTTCCCCTCCAGCGCGGACACGGCCACCACCAGCCCCGCGTACAACAGCGGGGGTGCCGGGACCGCGATCCACAACCCGACCGGCCGCACCATCGCGGCCGCGAGCGACGCGCCGAACACCATGAGGACGCCGAGCACCGCCCCGGGTTGCTCGCCGTCGAGCCAGATGCCGACACCGGTGAAGAGCGCCGTCACGGCGATCGCCGCCACACTCGGCAGATGGGCCAAGCGGTCAACCACGACACGTCCCCCAACGTCAACTTCTCCAGGTTAGAGGACGCAGGGGGGCTGGAGCGGTGCACAGGGTTCTGCGAGTAGTGGTCCGGACCACATGGATCGCGCTGTCGGCGGTCGTGCTGGTCGCGGCCGGCGTGGCGTGGACGACGTACCAGGAGGTGGACGCGGGCATCCGCCGTTCGACGGCGATCCCGCCCGACGCCCCCCGTTCCGCGTCCGGCACCACGGTGCTGGTCATGGGCCTGACGACGCGCCGTGACCTGGACGGGGGCACCCCTCCCGAGGAGGTGCTGGACGCCCTGCACGCGGGCGACGTGGACCGCGGCGGGTACAACGCCAACACGCTGATCGTGCTGCACCTCCCGGCGGGTGCGGGCGGGGCCAAGGCCCTGTCCCTGCCGCGGGACAACAACGCCCCGTTGCTGGGAATCCCCGGCGGACCGCAGCAGGGCAAGGTCAAAGAGGCGTACGGGAGGGCGAAGGAGGCGGTCGAGCGCACCCTGCCCACCACGCTGGACCCGGCCGAACAGGAGTGGCTCGGCCGGGAGGCCGGCCGACGCGCCCAGGTCGAGACGGTCCAGGCCCTGCTCGGCGTGCCGATCGACCACCTGGCCGAGGTGAGCATGGTCGGCTTCCACCACCTGACCGAAGCGCTGGGCGGGATCGACGTCTGCCTGAACCGGGCGACCGCGGACCCGCACTCGGGAGCCGACTTCCCCGCCGGGCCCCAGCACCTGACGCCGGCACAGTCCCTGGCGTTCGTCCGGCAACGCCACGGCCTGCCGAACGGGGATCTGGACCGGACTCGCCGCCAGCAGGCGTTCCTGTCGGCCCTCCTGCACCGCCTGAAGTCCGAGGGCCCGGCCGCCCTGGGCCCGCTGGCGGAGGTGGCCAAGCACAACGTGGTCCTGTCGGAGGGCTGGGACGTCCTGGCGGCGGTCCAGAGCGCACCGGGCGTGACCTTCGCGACCCTGCCCCTGGTCCCGGAGGACCAACCGGACTCGGGTCCCGCCCTCCGAGCCGCCGTCACCGCGGCCCTGCACCCCAGTGCTCCCTCGGGCCCCGGCGCGGCCCCGTCCCCGATCCCGTGCGTGGACTGAACCACCGGGTCCTCGGTCCACCGGTCGCGGTGGCCCGCACGTTCAGGCGCGGTGGGGAACGATCGGTTCGCGGTGGTGGGCCACGTCCCGGGGGCACACCCAACCGGCGAGCCCGTCGACCGCTCGGGCGCTCATCGGGTGGCGGTGCCCCGGGCAGGGTGGCAGCGGCGCGCCGCCGGTCTCCTCGATCGCGTGGTCCTGGATCTGGGCGGCCGTGACCGCGACGGCCTGGTCCCGGGGCACGTCGAGGGAGAAGTACACCCGGACCGACGCCTCGTCGCCCTCGTCGCGGCCGATGGCCACCACCAGGCTGTCGGGTGCCGCCAACCCCGACGGCGGCGCCTGCGACTCGCGGTGCCGTTCGACGGCGAGCACGCGCCACGGCGGTGCGAGGTCACCGAGGCGGTCGAGCACCGCTTCGGCGACGCCGCGCGCGTAGTCGATCTCGTCGCTCACGGCCTCACCGCGGAAGGAGGATGACGGGTTCGGTGAGCACCCCATGAGCATGCCGCACCGGTCCGACAGCGAGGGCGGACGACGCGGCGGTGCTCCCGGACCTGTGCTGCCACCACGTCCGACCAGGTCGGGCGGTGGGGCGGGTGGGGTTCGAACCCACGACCTGACGGATTATGAGTCCGCTGCTCTGACCGGCTGAGCTACCGCCCCCTGACGTGCGGTTCTGGAGGGTACAGATCACCGATCGCCACGTCTCGACAACCCGGCAGGGCGTGACCAAGCTGTGCGCTTGCCGCTACGGGGCTCCGAGGTCGGACGGCCGGTAGCCGGTCGGGTAGGCCGGGTACGTGCGGTTCGGGCGGTTGGTCAGCAGGGGGCGCTTGCGGGGGGCGGCGAGGAGCAGCGCCCGGGCCCTCAGGCGCAGCGCGCGGTGGCCGGCGGTGGTGAGCCAACGGGGTTGGGGGGTGAAGCCGAACGCGTCCAGCATGGGTTTGTCGAGCATCGCCAGGACCGCTCTCGACGTCACCGCCTTCGGCAGCGGGTACCAGGAGCAGAACAGGTCCAGGGTGTACTGGCCGATCCGGCGGTTCGTCTCGCTGTACGCGAAGTGCTCGGCCTCGTACGCCCGCTTGAAGGCCCGGAACGCCCCGTAGGTGTCCGGCACACCCCTGATGCCCATCCTGGCGCCCACGGCCCGGTAGAAGTGGAACGCGGCCAGGCGCTCGTGGTCGGTCAGCGGCCGCCAGCCGAAGCGGTCCAGCCAGTCGATCGGGTCGTAGACGAACGTGGACAGCACGTACCGCATGTCGTCGTCGGAGATGTCGTGGCGGCCGTGCAGCCGGTTGACCACGCGCAGCGCCTCCCGCCCCCGCGGCGAGTCGTAGCCGTGCTCCACGAGTTCGCCCATGAGCAGGGCGGTGTCGTCGTAGCGCTGCTGGGCGCGCCGCTCGAACTCGCCCGTCTTCGCCAGCAGCGCCGAGATGGACGGCACGCAGTACGTGCGGAACAGGGCGAACTCCAGTGCCCTGACGTAGTCCCACGGGAACTCGTGCCCCGTCGAGAGCCGCATGATCTCCGCGTGGTCGGTCTCGGGGTCCAGCGACGTGATGCGGCGGCGCAGGGCGAAGCGGTCGGCCATGCCGGACAGCCTGCCGGAAGAAAGTGCCCCCGTGCGGGTGACAAACGGGTGATCCGTGGGTACCCCCGGCCCATGACAACGACGAAACCCCAGGTCGAAGGACCTGGGGCTGCCATCGCGCTCCCCCAACTGGATTCGAACCAGTAACCCTTCGATTAACAGTCGAATGCTCTGCCGTTGAGCTATGGGGGAATGTTCTGTTGTAGGCCGGGCCTCGCGGCCTGACGCGCACAACTCTAGCGCATCCGCGACAGTGCTCGCGCACACCCCCCTGGTTTCCCGGCAGGAAGGGACGTGACCAGGCACGATGGGAGGAGAGGACACCGCATGAAGGGCATCCTGATCGGCGCGGCCGTCGGCTACGTGCTGGGGGCGCGTGCAGGCCGCCAGCGCTACGACCAGATCGTGCGCGCCTACCGCTCGCTGAGCGATCACCCGGCGGTCCAGGGCGCGGCCGGGATCGTGCGCGCCAAGGTGAGCGAGAAGACCGGTTTCGGACGCCACCAGGGCCGCCAGGGCACGACCGACAACGCCACCGCGAACGCGAACGGGCACCGGCGCGACCCGGTCATCCCGCGCACCAACTAGGCGACCGCCGTGGCCGTCCCGAGTGAGGGGCGGCCACGGCGGTGGTCGGGGCACCAGGGGGCGGAACGCCAGGGTCAGGGCACCCGGGCGACCGCGAAGACCCGCCGGAACGGGAACCACGTGGTGCCGTCCGCCCTGCGCGGGTAGGCCGCTCGCAGGCGTGGCGCGAGCCGCGCCCGGAACTCCTCCCACGAGGCGTCGTCCAGGGCCGCGCGGATCGGCCTCAGCGCCGTCCCGCTGATCCACTCCAGCACGGCGTCCTCCCCCTCCAGCCGCTGCACGTACGTGGTCTCCCACGCGTCCACGGCCGCCTCGGACAGCACTTCCGCGTACCCGACGGGGTCGAGCACCGGCGAGACCCGCACGAGCCCCGCGAGGGCCGGCCACGACTCGTCGACCAGTTCGCGCACCAGCGCGTGCGACGGTCCGGAGAAGTTGCCCGGCACCTGCACCGCCAGCCACGCCCCGGACGGCAGCCGCCGCACCCAGGCGCGCAGCAGGTCCTCGTGGCCGGGCACCCACTGGAGCACGGCGTTGGTCACCACGACGTCGACGTCCTCGCCGGGCTCCCAGGCGGCCACGTCGGCCACCCGCGCGTCGACGCCCCGCTCCCGTGCCGCCGCGACCATCTCGGGCGAGGAGTCGATGGCCTCCACGACCGCCGACGGCCAGCGCTCGGCCAGCGCGAGGGTGAGGTTGCCGGGGCCGCAGCCCAGGTCGACGACGCGGCGCGGTGACGTGGCGCCGACGCGGGCCACCAGCTCGTGGAACGGTCGTGACCGGTGGTCGGCGAACGCGAGGTACTTGCCCGGGTCCCACATGCGCGACTCCCATACAGTACGGACGTACTGATACCGTACGCCCGTACTGGCGAGGATCAGTCGACGGGCTTGACCGCCGCGATCTTCGCCGCCACCGACGCCGCGATGTCGCGCACCGCCGCCACGTCCGCGTCCGGGTCGGGCCGCACCTGGAGCACCACGCCGTCCCGGCCGGGCACCTTGCGCTGGAGGAACCACGCCCCCGGCGACTCGTGCCGGTGCCGCGACTTGATCGACGCCGTGACGCGCTCGTGCACCACCTGCGGGATCTTCCCCGGCGACTCCAGCGGGAACCGCGTCACGGGCAGGTCGCGCAGCAGCACGGCCTGCCCGGCCTCGCCGTCCTCCACCGCCTCGACGACGGCCAGCGCGTTCCCCGTCCACGTCGCCTTGCTCACCAGGTGCCAGCCGACGCGGCGCGGTCCGGCCGGGTCCGGCAGCCACAGCCCGTGCGTGGTCGCGACCAGCCACCCGGCGCCGACGGCGGCCGAGGCCAGCACGTTCTCGTCGGCGTCCAGCGACCCCGCGAACCCCTCGGGCGCGCCCGAGCCGAAGATCCTCCGGAACAGTTCCCTCACAGCCCGCCCACCGCCTGTTCGCCCAGTGCCTTGTGGTACTCCTCCAGGGCGATCAGGTCGCCGAAGAGGTGGCGGTACTCGTCGGGCTCGTCGATCGGCGACACCCGCCGCAGCCGCGACTTGATCTCCGCGATCTGCCGGGACACCAGCATCTTCTGCACCCCGGCCAGCACGCCCTGCACGTAGCGGTACTCGTCCGCCTTCACCTGGAGCGGTTCGACGGACAGCTCGCGCAGCACCGTCCGCACGGACTGCTGCGCGCACGCCTGCGACACCGACTCCAGGAACGTCGGCCCGGACAGCCCGGACGACGTGCCGCCCGCCTCCCGGATCGCCCGGTGCAGCGCCTGGTAGGCGGGGTGCGTGAACGCGTCGTCCGGCAGCGAGTCGTAGTAGGGCCCGGCCATCTCGGGCAGCTGGAGCGCCGCCTTGAGCGCCTCCCGCTCGGTGCGCAGCGCCGGGTCGCGCGGGTCGGGTCGAGGCGGGCCGCTCACGTCCACCGCCAGCGCGCCCTGGTTCAGGTCCACGGCCACCCGCCGCGCGGGGGCCGCCGGGGCGCGCCCGTTGGCCGTCTCCCGCACCCGGCGCACGACCGCGGCCTCGTCCTCCCAGCCCACCCACCACGCCAGGCGCGTGGCGTACCCGTCGCGCTTGGCCCGGTCCTTGATCTGGGCGACGAACGGCACCATCTTCTTCAGCGCCTCGACGCGGCCGTCCACCGAGTCCAGGTCGTAGTCGCGCAGCTGCGCCTTGATGGCGAACTCGACCAGCGGCGTGCGCCGGGCCACGAGGTCGCGCACCGCCACGTCGCCCTTCTCCTGCCGCAGCTCGCACGGGTCCATGCCGTCGGGCGCGACCGCGATGTAGGTCTGCGCGGAGAACTGCTGCTCGCCCTCGAACGCCTTGAGCGCCGCTTTCTGCCCGGCCGCGTCGCCGTCGAAGGTGAAGATCACCTCACCGCTGAGGGAGTCGTCGATCAGCAGCCGCCGCAGCACGTTCATGTGGTCCGTGCCGAACGCCGTGCCGCACGACGCGACGGCCGTGGGCACGCCCGCGAGGTGCATGGCCATCACGTCGGTGTAGCCCTCGACGACGACGGCCTGCCGGCGCTTGGCGATCTCCTTCTTGGCCAGGTCGAGCCCGAACAGCACCTGGGACTTCTTGTAGATCGGGCTCTCGGAGGTGTTCAGGTACTTGGCCTGGATCGGGTCGTCGTCGAAGATCCGGCGCGCGCCGAACCCGACGACCTCGCCGCCCATGTCCCGGATCGGCCACAGCAGCCGCCGGTGGAACCGGTCGATCGGGCCCTGCCTGCCCTCCTTGGTCAGCTGGGCCTTGAGCAGCTCGGTCAGCTCGAACCCCCGCCCGAGCAGGTGCTTGGTCAGCTTGTCCCAGCCGCCGGGGGCGAAGCCGCAGCCGAACTGGCGGGCCGCGGCCTCGTCGAAGCCGCGCTGCGCCAGGAACTCGCGCGCCGGCATGGCGTCGGGCGTGGCGAGCTGCTCGGCGTAGAACTCGGCGGCGGCGCGGTGCGCCTCGATGAGCCTGCTGCGGGTGCCGCGGTCGCGCTGGACCGTGGCGCCGCCGCCCTCGTAGACCAGCTGGATGCCCGCGCGGTCGGCGAGCCGCTCCACCGCCTCCACGAACCCGAGGTGCTCGATCTTCATCACGAACGCGATGACGTCGCCGCCCTCGCCGCAGCCGAAGCAGTGGAACGTGCCGTGCGAGGGGCGCACGTTGAACGACGGCGACTTCTCGTCGTGGAACGGGCAGAGCCCCTTCAGCGCGCCGGAGCCGGCACCGCGCAGCGAGACGTGGTCCCCCACGACGTCGTCGATCCGGCTCCGGTCACGCACCAACGCGATGTCGCTCTCCCGGATGCGTCCTGCCACGTCGACCGAGTCTAGTGCTGGCAAACTGGTGCCCGTGACCGCAGCCGAGCAGACCCTGGTCGCGACCTTCACCGGCCTGCGCCCCCACCTCGTCGGGGTGGCCTACCGGCTCACCGGCAGCGTCGCGGACGCCGAGGACGCCGTGCAGGAGGCGTGGCTGCGGCTGTCCGGGCTGTCGGCGGGGGGCCGCGCGGCGATCCGCGACCCGAAGGGCTGGCTGACGACCGTCGTGGGGCGGATCTGCCTGGACAGGCTGCGGTCGGCGGCGGTGCGGCGCGAGCGGTACGTCGGGCAGTGGCTGCCCGAGCCGCTGGTGACCTCCGGCGAGGACGACCCGCTGGACGCGGTGGTGCGCGACGACGGCGTGCGGATGGCGGCGCTGGTGGTGCTCGACCGGCTCACGCCCGAGCAGCGGGTGGCGTTCGTGCTGCACGACGCGTTCGGCGTGCCGTTCGACGAGATCGCGGACGTGCTCGGCGTGACGACGGCCACGGCGCGCCAGCACGCGTCGCGGGGCCGCCGCGCCGCCGCCGACGCCGACCCGCCGCCCAGGATCGCCCTGGAGGAGCAGCGCGAGGTGCTGGAGCGGTTCCTGGCGGCGCTCGCGGCGGGTGACGTGGGCGCCGTGGTCGGGCTGCTGCACCCGGACGTCGTGGTGGTGGGCGACGGCGGCGGCAAGGCGAAGACCGCGATCAACGTGGTGTCCGGCGCGGACAAGGTGGCCCGCTTCCTGTTCGGCCTGGTGCGCAAGTACGGCGGGCTGAGCACCGGGCGCCCGGCGCTGGTCAACGGCGACCTCGGGGTGCTGATCCCGGCGACCGACGACGTGACCGAGCGGGTCAGCGCGTTCGCGGTGCGCGACGGCCTGGTGGTGGCCGTCTACGACGTGTCGAACCCGGACAAGCTCGGCCACGTCGACTTCGCGGCGGGCGGTGTCACGGCATCGGCACCCGGCACGCCTCCCCCGACGTGAAGCCCTGGTCGGTGATGCCCAGCGCCGAGTTGAACCGGGCCCGCTGGTTCTCCAGCGCGATCAGGTAGGTCAGCTCGACCAGGCCCCGGTGGCCGAGCCGCGCGTCCAGCTCGGCGACCTGCTCGTCGGTGACGGCGGTCGGGGTGGCGGTCATCGCCTCGACGTAGGCCAGCGCCAGCTTCTCCAGCCCGGTGTACCGGTCGGAGCGCGCGTAGTCGCGGACCTCCGTGAGCCGGTCGACGTCCAGGCCCTCGTGCCTGATCAGCATGGTGCCGAAGTCGACGCACCACGAGCAGCCCGCGGTGACGGCGGTCGCGTACACCACCAGCTCGCGCAGCGACACCGGCAGCGTCGTCGCGGCCTTCTCCACGCCCAGTTCGTGGCGGGCGCTCGCGACCAGCAGCTTCCGGTGGTGCGCCGACACGGCCACCGGCTCGGGCACCGCGCCGAATCGGCGCTTGGCGAACCGGTAGGCGAGCCTGACCAGCGGGCCGGCCTCGCGGGTCGTGACAACGGGAATCCTGGGCATGTCCCCTCCTCGTCCTCGGGTCTTCGAGGAGGGGACGGCGGTGGGCGCCGGAACGTGACGGACTAGGGCTCGACCACCTGGGCGAGGAAGAACACCACGCCGGTGTCGGCGTGCCGGACGAGGAACAGGAACGGCCGGTCCACGCGCACCTCGCGGCCGGGTTCGGCGGGGATGAACGAGGTCATGCGCATCACCACGGCGGTCGCCGCCGCGCCCTCGAACCCCTGCTCGTCGACCCGCAGCACGGCCTCGTGCACCACGTCGTCCACGTACAGGCGCGGGTCGGGGCTGAGCCCGGTGAGGTCGGCCTCGCGGGTGAACAGGGTGGTCACGCCGACCTGCCGGAGCGCCGGGGCCAGCGAGGCGTTGAGGCCGATGTCGAGCTTCGGCAGGTACAGGTCGACGCGCTCCCAGTCGAGCGCGTCGAGCACCTCGGGCACGCCGTCGGTGGGGCCCAGCTCGTCCTCGGGCAGCAGCACGACCGCTTCGACGCCCCCGTTCGCGGCCAGGGCCACGGCCTCCCAGCCGGCGGCGCGCGCGTAGCGGGCGTTGTCCTCGCGGCGCATGGTCGGCACGTCGCCCGCGCCTCGGAACGGCCGGTCGGCCGTGTCGTGCTCGGGGAACTCCGCGTTCCACGCGCACTTCAGGTACAGGGCGTTGACCAGGGTGGCGACCGTGTCGGTGGTGATCGAACCGCGGCCGAGCAGCTCGGGGACCAGTCCGCGCGTGGTGTCGGCGACGTCGGCGTTGATCAGGCCCCGCGCGCCCTCGGGGTCGGTGGCGAACGGCGCCGACCGCGCGCTCGCGCCGGGCCAGCCCGCCAGGTCGGCGAGGAAGCCGTCCTCCAGCGGCAGCGCGTCGGACGCCCACAGCGTGTTGGCCACGGCGAACTCGGCGTCCTCACCGACCGCGGTGGCCTTGAGCAGCTTGGCGTTGTCCTCGCCCAGCAGCGCCACCAGCTCGGCCGCGGTGTCGCCGCGCGCCGCCTCGGCGGTCATGCCCAGGGCACTGGCCACCGAGTACGGGGACCAGCAGGCGTTGCGCGTGCGGTCGGGTGCGACGGCGTCGTGCAGGGCGAGGGCGAACGTCAGGGGCGCTCGGTCAGGCACTGGGTTTCCTCCACCACTGTCGGGTCGTCCGGGATGGGCCGTTCGCCCGTGCCGCCCGCCGGACCGGGTGGCACGGGGTGTCGTGGTTCGCGGACGCCGGCGGAACCGCCGTCGGTGTCGCCGTCGTCGCCGTCACGGTGCTGGTCCGGGTGCTTCCGCCGGTACCGGCGGGCCCCCGTGCTCGCTCGGGTCCGCGCCACGGTCAGGACCCGCCGGGCGGTCGGTCGTCATCGGTCATGCCCCCGAGTGTGCCACCGGTCACACGCCACGCGCGGGTGTGGCGGTCAGCGCCCGGTGCCAGGCGACGGCCTGGGCGTCGGTGAGCGAGGCGACCTGGTCGACCACGACCCGCAGCCGCGCCGCGTCGTCGCCCGCCGCGTGCCAGGCCGGGTGGAACGCCGGGTCGAGGCCCTCGGGCGCGCCGGTGAGCAGGGCGTGCACCAGTTCGGTGATCAGCTCGCGCTGCCCGACCTGCATGCGCAGCCGGTCAGGGTCGCTCATCACGTACCGGACGGCGACCGCCTTGAGCAGCGCCACCTCGGCCTGCGCCCGCGCGGGCACCACGAGGTCGGCCTCGTAGCGGGTGAGCGGGCCGTCGCCGTGCACCTCGCGCGTCGCGCCGACCGCGGCGGAGGCGAAGCGGCCGACCAGCTCGCTGGTGAGGCGCTTGAGCGCGACCTGCGCGCGCAGCGACCCGTCGTACTCGGCGAGGTCGGCGATGACCGGCAGGGCGAGCAGTTCCACCGCGGTGGCCTCCAGGACGTCCACGGGCTCGTCGCAGAAGTGCTTCGCGGCCAACTCGGCGATGGCGGCGCGCTCGACCGGGTCGCCGAGGGCCGAGAGCCGGATGCGGTGCGCGAGGACGCCGTCCTCCACGTCGTGCACCGAGTAGGCGACATCGTCGGCCCAGTCCATGACCTGGGCCTCCAGGCAGCACCGGTGGTCGGGCGCGCCCTCGCGGACCCACCGGAACACGTCGAGGTCGTCGTCGTAGGCGCCGAACTTCGCCGTGCCGGGACGCCGGGGCCACGGGTACTTGGTGGCCGCGTCGAGGCAGGCGCGGGTCAGGTTGAGGCCGCGTTCCGTCTTGGGCTCCAGCCTGGTCAGGATGCGCAGGGTCTGCGCGTTGCCCTCGAACCCGCCGCACGGCCCGGCCAGCTCGTCGAGCGCGCGCTCCCCGTTGTGCCCGAACGGCGGGTGCCCGATGTCGTGCGCCAGGCCGGCGGTGTCGACGACGTCGGGGTCGCACCCCAGCTCCTCGCCGATGCCCCGGCCGATCTGGGCGACTTCGAGGGAGTGCGTGAGGCGGGTGCGCGGCACACCGGTCACCTCCGCGCCCTCGTTCGGCCCGACGACCTGCGTCTTGCCCGCCAGCCGCCGCAGGGCGGCCGAGTGCAGCACCCGTGCCCGGTCGCGCGAGAACGGCGTGCGCCGCTCCGCGCGCGCACCGGGCAGCACGGCGCCCTTGGGCCGCTCCCCCAGCAGCCGCGCGCAGTCGTGTTCGGTGTAGCCGCCGCTCATCGGACCAGCCTAGGTGAGCGGGCGGGGCGGGGTCGGTCCGCGCGCCGGGCCTGTGGACAACTCCCCCGCCGGTGCCCGCGGCCGTGGTCGGTGCTCGGTGCTCAGGACTCGGCGGTGCGCTCCCGGTCGTGCAGCGGGCCGAGTTCGCGCGCCCCCGACACGGTGCGCCGGGCGATCCTCCACCGGCCGTCGTGGTGGCGGTACTCGTCGAGGTAGGTGCCCACGCCGGTCGACCAGGTCCCGTCGTCGAAGTTCACGTGGAAGATGACGTCGCTGCGGCCGGTCGCGACGCCCTCGGCCAGGCCGGTGAGGTCCACGACGTGGCCGACCGTCCCGTGCCGCATGACGGGGAACGCCCGCCACTGCTCGCGGACGGCGGCGCAGATGGCGTCGATGCCGGTGAACACGTGGTCCGGGCCGGTGTCCCACACCGCGTCGGGCGTCCAGACCTCCCGCCAGAGGTCCGGGTCGCGGTGGTCGGCGGCCACGCAGTAGTTGTCGGCCAGCCGGTGCAGGGCCAGCTCGGCCTCGACCCGCTCCAGGCGGGCGACGACGTCGCGCAGTTCGGTCATGCCCCCACTGTGGCCGGTGCGCGCGTCCCGCGCGGGGTGACCGCGGACCGTCGGACGGGGAGCCCGGTCAGAGCAGGATGCCGTCGAACGCCCCGGCCGGCGCCTTCATCAGGTGGTAGTACAGCAGCCCGCCGGTCTCGCGCCGGATGTAGAACAGCTGCGTCTGCCGCGTCTGCACGTTCGGCCCGCTGCGCGTCGGCGACGTCCAGGCCGACAGGCCCTCGTCCTCGGCCATCGTGCGCGCCCGCAGCGAGTGCCACGGGTCGCTGACGATCACCGCGGTGCGCAACGACTTCGCGCGGGCGGCGGCGGCCACGGCCCGGATGCTGCCCAGGGTGTCGTTGCCCTCGCCGACCTCCAGGATGCGGTCGGTGGGGACGTCGTTCTCCTCCAGCCAGATGCGGCCGGCCTCGCCCTCGGTGAAGTTGTCGCCGGGCTGCCTGCCACCGGTGGTGGCGATGTACTCGACCACGCCCTGGTCGTAGAGGCGCTTCGCGTGCTGCAACCGCGCTTCGAGCACCTCGGAGGGCACGCCGTTGTACTGGGCGGCGCCGAGCACCACGGCCATGTCCGCGTGCGTGCGGTCGTCCTCGCGGGCAACCTGCCAGACGCGGAAAGCCGTGCCGCCGACGACGAGCAGGCCGATGACGAGAGCGCCGAGCACGAGGCGCGTCACGAGCCGGCGGAGCCTCGGCAGGAACGTCACGCACCCGATGATTCCACACCTCGGCACTGGGAAGATCGAGCGCATGCCAGCAGAGCAGCCGACGATCGTCGCGACCTCCGGCGGTCTCCGCGCCGGCCACCGGACCAACCTGGAGTTCCACCGGCTCGTCCACCACGCCGTGGACCTGTCCGGCGTGCACGGGCGCGCGCCGCGGCTCTGCCACGTCGGCACGGCCAACGGCGACCAGCGGTGGTTCAACGCGGACGTCTCCGAGGCGGGCCGGCTCGTCGGGTGGGAGGTGTCGCACCTCAACCTGTTCACCATGCCGCCCACCGCGGACCTGGCCGGGTTCGTGCGCGAGCACGACGTGGTGTGGGTGGGCGGCGGCTCGGTGGCGAACCTGCTGGCCGTGTGGGAGGTGCACGGCCTCGGTCCCGTGCTGCGCGACGCGTGGCGGGACGGCGTCGTGCTCGGCGGGGTGTCGGCCGGGTCGATCTGCTGGTACCTCGGCGGGTCCACGGACTCGTTCGGGCCGGACCTGCGCGTGGTGACCAACGGGCTCGGGTTCCTGCCCTACGGCAACGGCGTGCACTACGACAGCGAGCCGATGCGCCGGCCGACGATCCACGCGGCCGTCGCGGCCGGGACGCTGCCGGTCACGCACTGCACCGACGACGGCGCCGGGCTGGTCTACCACGACACCGAACTGGTCGAGGCGGTCTCCGAACGGCCCACCGGCGGCGCCTACCTGGTGCGACGCGACGAAGCTTCAGGAATCGCACAGGAGGAAGCGCTCGACACCAGGCGGTTGTGAACGGACCGTGGAGGGGTGGCAGGACGCCGGTGGCCCGTGGTGCCCGCGCCGGTCGTCGGCGTGGGCGCGCCCAGGACCGCCGGTGTCGCCGAGACCCCGCACGCCGCCGCGCCCCGGACGGCCGGGAACCCGCCCCGGACCTCCCGGCGGCCGTGGCGCGGGCGGTCGGGGCCGCCGCCGGTGTCGAACCGGGGTGACCCCGATGGACCTCGACGCCGGCGCCGCGGCGTCCGAGGGCGGTGACGCGCCGTTCCCGTCGGCGTGGGTGCGGTCGACCGGGTGGCGGCGCTGACCTCGACCCGCGCGCCGGAGGACGCCTCGCCGTGGAGAGACGTGGTGACCTCGCCGAACGACGTCGCGAAGCTCTACCGGCACATCCCGGGCATGCCCGGCGGGGACCTCGTCACCGAAGCCCTCCGAGCGGTCCTCGCGACCGCCGCCGACGGCTTCGACCAGGTGTTCAGCCTGCTCGCGCCGGGCGTGGACGCCTATGCCGAGCAAGGCTGGACGTGGTACCTGCCCGCCGACCTGTACCCGCACAGCGCGGGCGTGGTGCCGGACCGGTACGTGGTGGTGGTGCTGTCGGTGCAGCGCGGGGTGGACGAGCGGACGGTGAAGAACCGGGTCGCCGCCGTCACCTCGGCATCGGTGTCCGGAATGGCACCGGCCGGCTGATCGTGCCACCGGTCGCCCCGGCCTCGTTCGCCGGGAGGAACCCCGATCCCGAGGACGCCACCCTGCCCGTGGACAACAGATCGGGCGGAATCGCACCGGAATTCGCCGACGCGGGCAGAACCCACCCAGCACTGTTCCGAATGCGATCGGCGCCGTGACCGGAACGCGCACCAGTCGAATGCGCACCAATCGATCGCGGGGCAACCGAACACGTCATCGGTCGAATGCCCGGTGCCGCGCCGCCGGGGCGTCGGGCGGTGGGATGGTGAGGACTTCGCGGATGACCCTGATCGCGGTGTCCTCGCACGAGTGGGCCAGTACCTCCGGCCGGAACGGGTCCGCGTCGGGCGTGGTCAGGACGACGCGGTAGCCCTGGGCGCGGTCCGCGTGGAGCAGCACGACCACGTCGGCGAGGCAGAGGCCGCGCCACCGGAAGACGGCCGCGATCGCCCTGGGCG
This sequence comes from Saccharothrix longispora, assembly GCF_031455225.1. Classification (GTDB taxonomy): domain Bacteria; phylum Actinomycetota; class Actinomycetes; order Mycobacteriales; family Pseudonocardiaceae; genus Actinosynnema; species Actinosynnema longispora. Next base: position 8,110,421 of record NZ_JAVDSG010000001.1, on the reverse strand, counting down.
ACTCCCGGTCCGGCACGCGGTGGAACGTCCAACGCCGCCGGACCAGTTCGGCCAACCACTCGTCCAGGAGCGCGGATTCGGCCGGGGCGGCGCTCACCGCACCACCCGGGCTCAGGGGCGGGGCGTTCACGACGCCGGGTCGGCGTCGACCCAGACCAGTCGCGCCGAGACGTCCTCGCCGCGACCGAACACCCGCAGCGCCCGCTCCGGCGACTCCGACCGCATCCGAACCCTGCCGTTCGGCGAGACCAGTTCTGCACGGTCGGGCCAGGCCATGCCCCACGCCGCGACCTCCGCGTCCTGGTGCGTGCCGAACTCGCGCAGCACCGCGAACAGGCGCGGCCTCTCGTCGGCGAGCAACTCGGTCACGAATTCCTCGTACTGCTGCTGCCCGGTCGTGAGCGACATGCCGACCGCCTCCGTGTCGTAGCCGATTGATCACCTGGTGTGGCGATACTGTGCTACGAGAAACCAGCACTAGAAACGGGAACCCGTTTTATTCACCTTTTCGGAGGACAACAGTGCGCCAGGACAACGGCGGAGCGATCAGCGCGACAGTGCGGCGGTGGCAGCTCACCGAGACGTTGCGAACGTTGCGTGAAAGCAGCGGATTGAGCATCGAACAGGCCGCCGAACTTCTTCGGAAAGGTACGGGAAAGTGGTCGCGCTCGAAACTCGGCCGGATCGAGACACGCGAACAAGGCGTCAAGCGGCACGACGTGGAGCAATTGCTGGACCTGTACGAGGTGGACGACCAGGGTATGCGCAACTGGATACTCGGCCTGGCGTCCACCGTGAACGAACGCGGCTACTGGCTGGCGCTCCGCAAGGACCTGCCCGGCGACTTCCACGAGTTCCTGAGCGTCGAAGCTGCACTCGTGGCGTTGCGCGAGTTCGAGACGATGGTGGTGCCGGGCCTGCTCCAGATCGCCGACTACACGCGGGCGCTGATCTACGGCGCCAACCCCGGCATGGGGTACGAGGTGGTGGACCGCCGCGTGATCGCCCGGCTGGCGCGGCAACAGGTGCTCGCGCGCCCGAACCCGTTGCGATTCCACGTGATCCTCGACGAGGCGATCCTGGAACGCCCGGTCGGCACACCGCTGGTGATGCGCAACCAACTCCAACGCCTGCTCGACACGTCGGAGGCCGACCACATCACGGTCCAGGTGCTCCCCAAGTCGGCAGGTGCGACCCCTGCCTTGCTCGGACCGTTCTCGATCCTGACGCTGCCCGACCCCATCCCGGACTTCGGCTACGCCGAAGGGCCGGGCGGCGCGGTCTACATCGAAGACCGCGCGGATGTCCGGACCTGCACCGAACGCTGGGGCATCCTCACCGAACGATCGCTGTCCCCGTCCGACTCGCTGGACGCGATCAGTGAGGCGGTGAAGACTTACGCGTAACCGAGGACAGCGGGGAGTGCGGGATGGCCGACTGGCGCAAGAGCAACTACTCCGGCGACGGCGGCACCGGGGGTGGCAACTGCGTCGAGGTCGCCCCACAGGGCCGGCGGTACGCGGTGCGGGACAGCAAGAACCCGGACGCGGGCACGGTCGTCGCCACCCGCGGCTGGCTCGACGCGATCAAGTCCGGCGCGCTCGACCAGTGCCGCACCTCGGAACGTCGACCCGTTGACCGGCCCGATGGGCCGGCGGTCCCGGACATCACGTCGTTGACGCAGGGCGGCGCCGAGCACGCCCGAAGGTGACCGGTGAGGCGATCCGGCAACGGATCCGCCCGATCACCAGAACGGCACCGCCTCACGGGGCATCACGGCGTTCCCTAGTACTCAAGTTCGAAGTCGCGGTGGTCGTCGGGGTCGACCGCCGCGACGAGCTTGTTCCCCCGCTTCAGGCTGGGGTCATACCTGGTGTCGTGCTCGATCACGAACTCGGGCACGTCCGGGCCCTTGATCAGGAGCCGGACGCGGACCGTGGCGTCCTCGCTGATCGGCTCCACGGACAGGACCACGGCGGTCGCGGGCAGACCCACCTCGTCCAGGCGCAGCAGCCGCCGCTTGGCGCGAGCGATACCGCGCCACACGGCGATGCCCAGCGGCAGCAGCACCGCGGTGAGCACGACGCCGACGGTGCCGCCGTCGTTGGCCGCGTAGACGATCGGTCCGGTGACCATCAGCGCCACGGCGAAGAGGTGCAGGACCACGTTGTCGCCCCGGTTGGCCCCGCGTACTTCGACGAACCCGTCCTCCGCCATTCCGGCACCTTAAGCGGGCCGTGGGGTGCCGTGGGCCGGGTTGGCGCGAGTGCGGCCGGACGGCGGACGGCGTGAGGGATCTGGCGCTGCGTCACGCGACCTCGGTCGGTACGGGTCCGGGTGCGGATGGGTGAGTCGGTGGCGAAGCCGGTCCTGGGCCGGGCTCGGGTGTTGCGCCGGCGGCAGCACCAGGACGACGGCGCACCGCCGACGTCGTGCCCCTGCGGATGGCGGTCGCCTCCGGGGAAGGCGCCACCGCACGCGGACACGACGTCCTCCGCGAGCGCTGCCTTCCTCAGTTGACGCGGTCCGCCGCCGGGTGGATCAGCTCCACCCCCTCGCGCTGCTCGGCCCACTGCTCGATGGCCTGGCCGCACGCCTGGTCGAGGTGGCGGACGCCGCTGAGGTCCACGCGCACGCGGCTGTCGTGCGGGAGGGCCTCCAGGGTCTCCAGCAGCCTCGGCAGGCGCAGGAACGTCGCGTTGCCGCGCACCGCCACGTGGTGGTGGTCCTCGCCGTGCGCGGTGACCGCGACGGTGAGCCGGGAGACGTCCCACGCGGTCTTCACCACGGCCGCGAGCAGGCCGACGACGGTGCCGGTGAGCAGGTCGGTCAGCACGATCGTGCCCGCGGTGAGGACGAGCACGGCCGCCTCGGCGCGGTCGGTGCGGAACAGCGCCCGCACGCCGCCCGGGTCGAGCAGCTTCCACCCGGCCTGCACGAGCAGCGCCGCCAGCACGGCGAGCGGCACGTAGGACAGCACGCCGGGCAGCAGCACGACGAACAGCAGCAGCCACGCGCCGTGCAGCACGCGGGACAGGCGGGTGCGGGCGCCCGCGTCCACGTTGGTCGCGCTGCGCACGATCACCGCCGTCATCGGCAGCGCGCCGAGGACGCCGCACAGGGTGTTGCCGACGCCCTGCGCGACCAGCTCGGTGTCGTACCGGGTGCGCGGGCCGCTGTGCATGCGGTCGACGGCGGCGGCGCTGAACAGGCTCTCGGCGGACGCCACGAGGGCGAACGTCAGCATCGCGCCCAGCACGCCCACGTCGAACAGGCCGAGGTCGACCAGGGCCACGACCTCGGTCAGCGGGCCGACCGAGATGCGCGGCAGCGGCAGCAGCAGGGCCACGGCGCTGGCCACGACGACGGCGACGAGCATGCCGGGCACGGCGCGCAGCGGCGTCCGCTTCCACAGCGCCGCCACGGTCAGGGTCAGCACGCCGACCGCCACGCCGCTCAGCCCCGCGGCGGTGGTGGACGCGGACGTGGCCAGGCCGGCCAGGCCGGCGAACTTCTCGTCGGTGGTCGCGGGCTGGGCCTGCCCGGCGAACGGGTAGAGCTGGCCGAGGACCAGCACGAGGCCGATGCCCGCCAGCATGCCCTGCACGACGGCGGGCGAGATGGCGCGGAACCAGCGGCCCAGGCGCAGCAGGCCCATGGCGACCTGGAGCAGGCCGGCGCCCAGGACGATGAGGCCGAGCGCGCCGAGTCCGTGGTCGGCGACCGCGTCGGCCACCAGCACGGTGAGCCCGGCGGCGGGGCCGCTGACCTGCATGGTGCTGCCGGGCAGCAGGCCGACGACGAGGCCGCCGACCACTCCGGTGATGACGCCCAGTTCCGCTGGCACGCCCGAGGCGACGGCGATGCCCACGCAGAGCGGGAGCGCCACCAGGAACACCACGAGGGACGCGCCCACGTCGGGCCAGAACGATGCCGCCCGCCCCGGTGGGGCGGACGAAGGTGCGATGTACGTGCTCACTCGACGACTCCGGAAGCTCGGGCAGCCGCTGGAGCGGCTGGAGGAGGTCGGTCCGGTGGGCGAGGACCTCACCGGACTCGATGTCGCGGGACCGGCCGCGCACCCGCGGGGCAGCGGTCACGGTGCGTGAGTCCGCGCGGGCGGACAGGTGGTCGGCGATTGCCCGCGGACGAGGTGGCGACCCGTTTCCGGGGACCTCTTCGCGAATGGGCGCGGGCGTGCCGACCCGACTGCGGGAATTCCACGTGCTTTCCCGCTCGTCGGCGGTCGGACGGTGCGTTGACGGCGGCGGTGGGGCGTCCGTCAGTGCCGGAACACCTGCAACGCGGATGGCGTGCACCATTCGCGGAGGTGGTCGGTCCGCCCCCGGCCGAGGAACGCGGGAGTGCTCGTGCGCACCCACCGGCGCGGCGGGCCGGCGAGCGGGCGCGAAGCCGGTTTCACGTTCCTGGCCGGCGAATACCCGGCCGACCAGGAACGGTGCTCGGGGGTGCCGCGACCCTCGCGCGGCGGTTCCTCCTCCGCCGCGCCGACCGCCGCGTGCGTCGCGGGCACAACCCGCGCCACGCGGGCGTGATCCAACGGTGATGGGCTGAGGACGGCGACGAGCGCCAATGCGATCACCGCGACAACGGCACGCGCCATGACACCCCCCGATGAGCTGCGTCTGCGTCAAGTGTCACAAAACGGGGTGACGTGAAGGTTAATGATGAGCCGCTTTTGCCCACTTCGGGAAATGTTCACTCGATCGTTCACGATAAATTCCATCAAACCGGTGAACCATTACCCAGGGTGATCACCAGTGGAGTGCGGCCAGCGCGAACGAAGCGCTCGCGGCGAGCGACGCGACGGCGCGCACGTGGTTGGCGGGCACCCACTGGCGCAGGTAGGCCGCCCAGTACCCGGGCCGGCGCTCCAGCTCGCCGTTGCGCGGGACGTGGAACACCGCGGTGAGCCCGAGCCCGCCGAGCAGGTACAGCGCCGCGCCCGCCCACGCCCACGGGTCGCCCTCGAACGCGGCGAGGGCGGACACCGCCGCCGTGGCGAGGAACAGCCCGAGGAACGCCGGGTTGAGCAGCGCGGTGTTGACCGACCGCATCGCGGCGGCGCCCTCCTCGGGCGCGAGCCGGCGCAACCCCGGCACCACCATCGCGGAGAACGCGAAGAAGACGCCCGCCATCATCCCGCAGCACAGGGCCGCGATCACCGTCACCGTGGGGAACACCGCCCCAGTGAACCGGGCGGGGAGGCCCGCTTCCATGGTCGAAGCGCCCGAACCCATGCGCGTTCGTCTCTAGGCTGGTCCCGTGGACGCACTCACCGGTTTGCTGGACGGTCCGCGGGCGCGCGGCGCGTTCCTGCTGCGCACCGTCCTGGAGCCGCCGTGGTCGCTGCGCGTCCAGGACCGCGCACCGCTGTCGGTGGTGGCCGTGGTGCGCGGGGACGGCTGGCTGATGCCCGACGGCGCGCCGCCCGTGCGGCTGCGCACCGGGGACGTCGCCGTGCTGCGCGGCCCCGAGGCGTACGGGCTGGCCGACGACCCCGCCACCCCCGTGCAGGCGGTCGTGCACCCCGGCGAGACCAGCACCACGCCCGACGGCGTCGAGCTGTGCGACCAGTGGTGTCGGGGCGTGCGCACGTGGGGGTCGGGCCCGGACGGGCCGGTCGTGCTGCTCAGCGGCACCTACCAGGTCGACGGCGAGGTGAGCCGGCGGCTGCTGTCGGCGCTGCCCCAGTGGCTGGTGGTGCCGCGCTCCGACCTGCCCGTCGTGCCGCTGCTGGCCGAGGAGGTCACCCGCGACCTGCCCGGTCAGGAGGCCGTCCTGGACCGCCTGCTGGACCTGCTGCTCATCTCCGTGCTGCGGGCCTGGTTCTGCCGCCCCGAGGCCAACCCGCCCGCCTGGTACTCGGCGCACGCCGACCCCGTCGTGGGGCGGGCGCTGCACCTGCTGCACGCCGACCCCGCGCACCCGTGGACGGTCGGTTCGCTGGCCGACGCGGTCGGCGCGTCCCGGGCCTCCCTGGCGCGGCGGTTCACCGAACTGGTCGGCGAGCCGCCGATGGCCTACCTGACCGACTGGCGCCTGTCGCTGGCCGCCGACCTGCTGCGCGAGCCGTCCGCGACCGTGGCGTCCGTCGCCCGGCAGGTCGGCTACAGCACGGCGTTCGCGCTGTCGACGGCGTTCAAGCGGGAACGCGGCGTCAGCCCCTCCGAGCACCGGGCCCGGTAGCAACGCGCGGGCCCATTAGCAACGCGCGGGCCCGTCGCGGCGATCCAGGGGTGTGGACACTTCCTCCGAGGACCTGGCCCGGCGGTTCGCCGGCGACATGGCGCGGGGCATCGCCGAACTGGCGCGCCTCGGCTACGACGCGAAGGTCTTCCAGGGGATGGTCGCCGACCACGGTGCCGTGGACGCCGCCCGTCGCCTGGTGCTCGACCCGCGGCCGTCCTACGGCCTGTGGCGGCTGAAGGAGCTGCGCAGGCTCGACAGCAGCGTCGAGATGTGGGTGCTGCTGCCCTGGTACGAACCGCTGTTCATCGACGTGGTCCGCGAGGCGGCGGAGCGCAAGCTGCGGCTGCTCGACGTCGACGTGGCCGCCGAACTGGCACGCCTGGTCACCCGTCTGTCGCCCGCTTAGGCGCGGCGTGCGAAGAGGATCGCCCCGGGGAACTCCCGGTACGGGTCGAGCAGGGTCCGCACCTCCACCTCGAAGCCCGCGCCGCGCAGCCACACCTCCACCCGCTCGGGCGGGCGGTGGTGGACGTGGACGCGCATGGGGTGCCCGCCGTAGCCCTCGGTCTTGAGGTGCGTCCTGTCACCGACGTAGAAGCCGAGCAGCAGCGGACCGCCCGGGCGCAGCACCCGCCGGAAGTGCGCCAGCACGCCCGGGACCTCGTCGTCGGGCACGTGGATGAGCGAGAACCAGGCGAGCAGGCCCGCCACCGAGCCGTCGGGCAGGTCGAGGTCGGTCATCGAGCCGACGTCGAACCGCAGCCGGGGGTGGTCGCGCCGGGCCACGGCGACCATCGCGGGCGACAGGTCGACCCCGAAGGCGTCCAGACCCAGCCCGTGCAGGTGGGCGGTGAGCCGGCCCGGTCCGCAGCCCACGTCCGCGACCGGTCCGCCACCCGCCGCGCGCACCAGGTCGGCGAACGCGGCCAGCGCGGCGCGCTGGTGCGGCGCGTCGGCGAGGGCATCGCGCAGCAGGTCGGCGTAGCCGTCCGCGACGGTGTCGTAGGAGGCGCGGGTGTCGGCCAGCCAGGTCATGGCCGCGGACCCTAGCGCCCGCTACAGGAAGTTGTTGGGCCAGATCATCGTGCGCCACATGTGGGCCACGGGCGAGCCGTCGAAGCCCAGGCCCTCGGCGGGCTGCCTGAAGTGGCGGCCGACGACGTCCTCGAACTCGGCGAAGTCGACGCCGTCGTCGTCCTGGAACGTGTAGACGTCGTTGATCGTGACCAGGCGGGCGCTCATGTACCAGCGGTGCGCGCGGACCTCGCGGTAGGCGTCGCGGACGTGCGCGGGCGGGGCGTAGTCGGGGCCGAAGAACGCGTCGTAGGCGTCCGGGTAGTCGTAGCCGACGGACGGGTCGGCGAAGAACCGCAGGACCTCGTGCTGGCGGACGGCCCAGGCCACCTCCTCGGACACGTACGGCGCCACCAGCTGCGCGCCCCAGTGCCCGTGGTGGCTGCGCAGCAGGCCGCCCACGGCGATGTCGTGCAGCAGGCAGGCCAGCACGACCGGCTCGTCCAGGCCGAGGTCGCGGGCGCGGCGGGCGCTGTGCAGCATGTGGCGGGCGGTGAACGGGTCCAGGCGCAGGCGGAAGAAGTCCGCCAGGGTCGGGCGCGCCGGCATCGGCGGCAGGGCCGGGTTGTCGCCCATCATGAACACCCGGCCGGGGGCGAGCCGGGCCAGCAGCTCCTCCCCCGACGCGTGGTCCTCCGTGCCCAGGGTGGCGACGTGCGGCAGGGCGGTCATCCGCTCCAGGCCCTCCTGGCCGGGCCAGGCGGTGTGGTCGGGGTGAGCGGGCATCGACGGTCCTCGTTCGCTGTGCGTGGTCGAAACGCACGGACCGTAGTCAAGATCCACAGCCGGGCGCGCGGCGGATCGCCGGCACGAACGGGTGAACCAGGTCAGGCGCCGACCAGCCGGGCCGCCAGGTAGCCCTCCAACTGGTCCATCGACACCCGTTCCTGCGACATCGTGTCCCGCTCCCGCACGGTGACCGCGTGGTCGGTCAGCGAGTCGAAGTCGACCGTCACGCAGAACGGGGTGCCGATCTCGTCCTGCCGCCGGTAGCGGCGGCCGATGGCGCCCGCGTCGTCGAACTCGATGTTCCAGTTCCGGCGCAGGGCGTCGGCCAGGTCCCGGGCCTTGGGCGACAGGTCGGCGTTGCGCGACAGCGGCAGCACGGCGGCCTTCACCGGCGCGAGCCTGCGGTCCAGGCGCAGCACGACGCGCTTGTCCACGCCGCCCTTGGCGTTGGGCGCCTCGTCCTCGCCGTAGGCGTCCAGCAGGAACGCCATCATCGGCCGGCCCACGCCCGCCGCCGGCTCGATGACGAACGGGCGGTAGCGGGAGTTGGTCGCCTGGTCGAAGTACGACAGGTCCACGCCCGAGTGGTTCGAGTGCGTGGTCAGGTCGTAGTCGGCGCGGTTGGCGACGCCCTCCAGCTCGCCCCACTCCTGGCCGCCGAACCCGAATCGGTACTCGATGTCCACGGTCCGCTTCGAGTAGTGCGACAGCTTCTCCCGCGGGTGCTCGTGGTGCCGCAGGTTCTCCTTCGAGATGCCCAGGTCGGTGTACCAGCGGGTGCGCTCGTCGATCCAGTACCGGTGCCACTCCTCGTCGGTGCCCGGCTCGACGAAGAACTCCAGCTCCATCTGCTCGAACTCGCGGGTGCGGAAGATGAAGTTGCCCGGCGTGATCTCGTTGCGGAAGCTCTTGCCGATCTGGCCGATGCCGAACGGCGGCTTGCGGCGCGACGTGGTCTGCACGTTGAGGAAGTTCGTGAAGATGCCCTGCGCGGTCTCCGGGCGCAGGTACCGCAGGCCCTCGTCGGTCTCGACCGGGCCGAGGTGGGTCTTGAGCAGCCCGTTGAACATCCTCGGGTCGGTGTAGCGGCCCACGACCCCGCAGTGCGGGCACGGCACGCCGGACAGGTCGGCCGCGGGCTCCCCGGTTCGCTCGGCGTGCTCCTCGACCAGGGTGTCCTGCCGGAACCGCCGGTGGCACGCGGTGCACTCGACCAGCGGGTCGACGAACGCCTCGACGTGACCGGACGCCACCCACACCTCGCGCGGCAGGATCACCGACGAGTCCAGGCCCACGACGTCCTCGCGGCCCCGGACGACCTGGTTCCACCACTGCCGCTTGACGTTCTCCTTCAGCTCCACGCCCAGCGGGCCGTAGTCCCAAGCCGACCGCGTGCCCCCGTAGATCTCGCCGCACGGGTAGACGAACCCCCGGCGCTTGCAGAGGCTGACGACGGTCTCGACGCGATCGGCTGCCACGGACTCTCCATCGGGAGACGCTGAACGGGGACGCCAGGGTAGTACCGACTAGCGCGGGGTCGCCGGGCCGCCCGCCTCACCCAGCCGCACGGTGGACGCGTCCTGCGCGACCAGGCTCACCTCGCGCCGCACCTCGCCGCCCGAGGCGACCAGCAGCGGCTCGTAGGCGGCCGGTTCGTCGGCGTTGGCCTCCGACAGCAGCGGCACGACGTGCTCCCGCACCTCGAACGGCGACATCGCCCGCCGGTAGGCGACCACCGAGTCGAACTCGACGGTCAGCACGAAGCGGTCGGCCTCGTCGGTGGACCGGGACAGCTGCGCACGCCGGCAGCCGGGCTGGGCGGTGAGCAGCGACAGCGCGCGGTCGACCCGCCCGGTGAAGTCCGCGACGGAGGCTTCGGGGACGGTGAAGCGGCACACGAGCAGCACGGTGCAAGGATGCCACGGTGGCTGGTGACTCCAAGCGGACCCTGATCCCCGGCGCCGGACCCCTCGCGCGGGTGCCCGCGCCGGCGGCGTTCCTGCTGGTCCTCGTGCTGTTCGGGCTGGGCGTGTGGCTCCGGGGCGCGGTGGGGGCCGCGCTGCTGGGCGTGCTGGCGGCCGGCGTGGCGGTGCTGCTGGCCGTGACGTGGCCGCTGCTGGCGCCCTCCGGGCGCGTCCTGCGGGTGCTCGTGCTGGCCGTACTGGTGCTCATCGCCGTTTCGGTGCTCTAGCGCCGTAGTATCGGTGGTGAAAATCCATATCACCGTGGAGGCGACGTGACGGTCGGGGTCAGGGGCGAGCACGTCCACTCGGCTGAGCGCGTCGTGCCCGAGCCCGCGCCACCCAAACCGGCGCGCACCCTGTCCGCCGCGGGCGAGCTGCTCAGGGCGCTCGCCGCGCCGGTGCGGATCGCCATCGTGCTCCAGCTTCGCGAGGCGGACCGGTGCGTGCACGAACTGGTCGAGGCGCTGGGGGTGGCGCAGCCGCTGATCAGCCAACACCTGCGCGTGCTCAAGGCCGCGGGCGTGGTGCACGGCGAGCGGCACGGCCGCGAGGTCGTCTACCGGCTCGTCGACGAGCACCTCGCGCACATCGTGGTCGACGCGGTGACCCACGTCGACGAAGGTCCGCGTGGTATCAACGAGGCCGACCGGACCACCCGGACGGAGGAGATGTGACCACTAGCGAGCGCCCGACCACCGCGGTACCCGGGCTGCGTTCGACGAAGCAGCGCACCGCGGTGTCCAAGCTGCTCGACTCGCTCGGCGAGTTCCGCTCCGCCCAGGAGCTGCACGAGGAACTGCGCAAGCGCGGCGAGGGCATCGGCCTGACCACCGTCTACCGCACCCTCCAGTCGCTGGCCGACGCCGGCGAGGTCGACGTGCTGCGCACCGACACCGGCGAGGCCATCTACCGCCGCTGCTCGGCCCATCACCACCACCACCTGGTGTGCCGCAGGTGCGGCCGCACGGTCGAGGTCGAGGGCCCGGCGGTGGAGAAGTGGGCCGACCGCGTCGCCGCCGAGAACGGGTTCGTCGAGGTCAGCCACACCGTGGAGATCTTCGGCACGTGCCGGGAGTGCTGCGACAAGGCGGCGACGTCCTAGCTCAGCCCTCGTAGGTGTCCTCCGGCTGCGGCACCGGCACGACCTGCGAGACGCTGAACGTCGGCACCCACTTCGTCTCCTTGGTCGCCGAGCCCGGCACGACGCGCCCGGTGACCTCGACCCACTGGTCGTCGGCCAGCGCCGCGAAGTCCCGGCCGACCAGCTTCGCCTTCACCGGTGAGGCGTCGGCGGCGCAGCAGGAGATGGTCAGGCGCGCCACGAACACGTCGCCGTCCTTGCGCACCACGAACCCGGTGAGCCGCACCGTGCGGTCGTCGAGGGAGCCCGAGTCGTCCCACGCGGTGCGGGTGACGAACTCGCCGATGGTCAGCGGCACCACCTCGTCCGGGGGCAGCGGCGCGAACCCGCTCGACGCCTGCCCCTCCTGGACGGTGTTGCGGTCGGACCGGTTGACCACGTCCGCGCCGAGCGCCGGCGGGCTGATCAGGAACACCGCGAGCACCGGCAGCAGCAGCATCCAGGGGCTGCGCGACGACCCGTGCTCGTGATCGTCGTGGCCCGGCTCGTGCCCCTGCTCCTCCTCATGCCCCTGGTCCTGCCGCTGCCCGGCCCGGACGTCGCGGACGATCGCGACGAGCGCCAGCACGACCATGACCGCGCCGGTGACGACGAGCCAGGGTTGCAGCGACTCCTTCACGTAGCGCAGGTAGGTGCCGCTGAACGCCAGCTTGAGCAGGGCACCGCCGAGCAGCACCAGCAGGATGTTCTGCGTCTCACGCCTCATGGCTCTCGCCCCTCACGGGTCGCACCTCTCACAGGAACACCGCTCCGGCCGCCAGGGCCGACGCGATCGCCACCACGAACGTGGCCGGGGCGAAGCGCGCCGCGAAGGCCTTGCCGAACGCGCCCGACTGGAGCGCGATGAGCTTCACGTCGACCGCCGGGCCGACCACCAGGAACACCAGGCGCGGCAGCAGCGGCAGCGCCGACATGGAGACCGCGACGAACGCGTCGGCCTCGCTGCACAGCGCCAGCACCACCGCCAGCAGCGCCAGCACCAGCACCGCCAGCACCAGCTGACCGCCGAGGGTCTCCAACCACGAGGCGGGCACCAGCACGTTGAACGCCGCCGCGAACACGCCGCCGAGCACGAGGAACCCACCCGCGTCGACCAGGTCGTGCCGCGCGGTCTCGGCGAACACCAGCCAGCGGTTGCGGCCGTCGTGGTCCGGCAGCCGGCGCAGGGCCCGCTCGGCGATCCAGTCGGCCTTGCCGAACCTCGTCCACAGCCACCCCATGACCATCGCCGTGAGCAGCGACCCGGCGAACCGCGCCGGGACCATCATCGGCGCGTCCCGGAACGCCACGGCCGTGGACACCAGCACGATCGGGTTCACCGCGGGCGCGGCGAGCAGGAACGACAACGCCACCGCCGGCGCCACGCCCTGCTGCATCAACCGGCGCGCGACGGGCACGGACGCGCACTCGCAGCCCGGCAGCGCGACCCCCGCGACCCCGGCCACCGGCACGGCCAGCGCGGTGCGGCGCGGCAGCGCCCGGCGCAGGGCGCTCGCCGGGACGAACGCCGCGATGGCGCCGCTGATCAGCACGCCGAGGACGAGGAACGGCAGGGCCTGCACGCACACGGCGACGAAGACCGTGGACGCGGTGCGCAGCACCGGCACGTCCAGCACCCCGACCAGCCAGTCCTGGAGCAGCAGCGCGAGCACGAGCACCCCGCACAGCACTTCCAGCGACGTGATCCTCCACCGCGGCGGCCCGGACCGCGGGCGCGACCCTCGGATTTCGCCAGTGATTGTCACTTTCGACATGATGCCAGAGCAGCTCACGACCGCATATATGCCTACAGACACGTCCCGGGGCGCGGAAGGATCACCGCATCGACGCGCACGGAGACCACCGGAACGACATGAGCGGGCAGGTCCGGGGAGACCTGAACGTCCAGGCGCGCACGATCGGGCGGATCGACCACGGCAACCGGGAGCGCTGGGGCGTCGTCGCGCTCGCCGTGCTCGGCCTGGCGCTGGTGACCGCCGTGGTCCTGGTCGTGGCGCTGACCACGAGGACCGACGCGACCGCCTACCAGGTGGAGGGCACGGGGCGACCGGGAAGCGCGGACCCGCTGCCCGCCACCTCCACGCGGACCTCCGCACCCGCGCGCACCTCCGGGCCCGCCGCGCCCCCGTCGGACGGGCTGGAGGTACGGCTGGAGCGCGGCACCGCCCTCGACCTGGACATCGGGCAGACGGAGGGGCAGCGGGCCGCCGGCGCATCCGGTCCGTTCGACGTGCACCTGGACCAGTTCAACCTGCTCAGGTCCAACAGCGGCGGCGTGCACCCCTACACCGGTCCGCCGTCGGAAGCAGGTCGGTGGTGCGCCGACACCCTCGCCGCCGAACCGCGTGCGGACCCCGTCTTCGCCACCAGCCCCGGTCTCCGGTACTGCTTCGCGACCTCCGACGGGCACCCCGCCACCGTCACGGTGAAGGAAGCCGACCTGGCCACCTACGACACCGGCCACGTGGTCCTCGACGCGCGAGTGTGGCGCTGACCGGCCGGGGTGTCGGTCAGGAACCGCCGGAGGCTCCCGCTCCCGTCGCGGAACGGCATCGCGTGTGCGTCGATCCTCTGTGCGTCCGACACGTTCGCAGTCGTCACGCCGGTGGAGGTGGCGGACGGGCGGCCCCGCTACTCCGCGTCGTCCGCTTCCTCGCGCAGCTCGGCGATCGTCGCCAGCACGTCGGCCGCCTCGGTGACCGGCAGCAGCGGCTCCACGACGGCGGTCACGCCCTGCCCCGCGGCGACGACGTCCTCCGCCAGCCGCACGGCCTCGTCGCGCTCGTACGGGCCGCACACGAACGACGCCCACTCGTCACCCGCCGACGCCTCGAACGTGACGGCCCACGGCAGGCCCTCGACGTCGCTCTCGTCGTCGGGCTCGTACACGATCACACCGGCCACGTCAGGCACCGTCCCCGGCTCCGGCCAGCAGCTCGTTGCGCAGCTGCGAGGCGGTGGACACGACCAGCATCAGCAGGGTGCTGAGCGGCTCGGGCTTGAGTCCCTCGGCGGGGAACGCGTAGCGCAACGTCACGTCCATGCCGCGTTCGGTGTAGACCACGCCGAGCGTGCCGAACAGGCCCTGGCCCGCGCGTTCGGCGGCCGACACGGACAGGTTCGGGTCGGCGGGCAGGTCCCACGCCACCACGCAGGTCAGGCTGAGCACGGTCAGGCCGTCGGCCAGCCGCATCGCCTGCACCGCGCACGGCACCTCGCCGTGCCGGAAGCTCAGCGCCCCGTCGTCGTCGACGTGCACCTCGTGGAACAGCTCCAGCGCCTCGCGCGCCGCGGTCAGCAGCTCCGCGGTCACCTTGGCGTCCTGGTCGGTGTCCTGGTCGGCGTCCTGCTCGGTCACTCGCCCTCCTCGGGCTCCGCGTCGGGCTTGTCCACGGCGCCGCCGAAGCGCCGGTCTCGCATGGCGTACGCCTCGCAGGCGCGCCACAGGTCCAGGCGGTCGAAGTCGGGCCACAGGATGTCCTGGAACACCAGCTCCGCGTACGCCGACTGCCACAGCATGAAGTTCGACGTGCGCTGCTCGCCCGACGGGCGGATGAACAGGTCCACGTCCGGCATGTCCGGCTGGTACAGGTACTTCGCGACGGTGCGCTCGTCGACCTTCTCCGGGTTGATCTTCCCGGCGGCGGCCAGCCGCGCGATCTCCCGCGCCGCGTCGCCCACCTCGGCGCGCCCGCCGTAGTTGATGCACATCGCGAGGTTCAGCACGTCGTTGTCCTTCGTGCGCTCCTCGGCGACCTCCAGCTCCTTGATGACGCTGCGCCACAGCCGGGGCCGGCGGCCCGCCCAGCGCACCCGCACGCCCAGCTCGTCCAGCTCGTCGGTGCGGTGGTGGATCACGTCGCGGCTGAAGCCCATGAGGAAGCGCACCTCCTCGGGGCTGCGCCGCCAGTTCTCCGTGGAGAACGCGTACAGCGACAGCCACTTCACGCCCATCTCGATGGCGCCCTTGGCCGCCTCGACCACCACGGCCTCGCCGCGCTTGTGCCCCTCGATGCGGGACAGGCCGCGCTGGTTCGCCCACCGGCCGTTGCCGTCCATCACGATCGCGATGTGCCGCGGCACGAACTCGGTCGGGATCTTCGGCGGCGTGGCGCCGGTGGGGTGCGGTTCCGGGGGTCGGTGAGCGCGCGCGACGCGCTCGGCCCGCCGTCGGCGAAGCATGGCTGTCCTTCCGGGGGTGCGCGGGTGGAGCCGGGCGAGCCTAACCGTCGGCGGGTTGGGCCTTGCGCTCGACCAAGGGCAACGAGCGCAGCTGCCGTTCCAGGTGCCACTGGAGGTGCGCGGCGACCAGGCCGCTCGCGTCGCGGCGGGCGGTCGTCGGGATGGCGTCCACCGCGTCCCACCGCCCGTGCAGCAGCGCGCTGAGCAGGCCCAGCGTGTCCGCGGACGGCTGGGCGCTGCCCGGCGGCTTGCACCGGGGGCACACCAGGCCGCCCGCGTGCACGTTGAACGCCCGGTGCGGACCGGGGTCGCCGCAGCGCGCGCACTCGTCCACGGCGGGCGCCCACCCGGCGAACGCCATCGCCCGCATCAGGAACGCGTCGAGCACCAGCGACGGGTCGCGCTCCTTCGCCGCCAACGCCCGCAGCGCGCCCGTGACCAGCAGGTACAGCCGCAGGACGGGTTCGCCCTCCTCGGCGGTGAGGCGGTCGGCCGTCTCCAGCACCGCGCACGCCGCCGTGTACCGCTGGTAGTCGTCCACCAGGTCCACGCCGAACGCGTCCAGCGTCTGCACCTGGGTCACCACGTCCAGCGACCGGCCCGGGTAGAACTGCACGTCGACGTGCCCGAACGGCTCCAGCCGCGCGCCGAAGCGGGACGAGGTGCGCCGCACGCCCTTGGCGACCGCGCGCACCTTGCCGTGCTTCTGGGTGAGCAGGGTGATGATGCGGTCGGCCTCGCCGAGCTTCTGCACCCGGAGCACCACACCGGTGTCCCGGTAGAGGTTCGCCACCTAGAACCCCAGTCGGCGCAGCTGCTTCGGGTCGCGCTGCCAGTCCTTGGCGATCTTGATGTGCAGGTCCAGGTACACGCGCGTGCCCAGCAGCTTCTCGATCTGGCGGCGCGAGGTGATGCCCACCTGCTTGAGCCGCTCGCCCCGGTGGCCGAGGATGATCGCCTTCTGGCTGGGGCGCTCCACGAACACGTTCGCGTGGATGTCCACCAGGTCGTCGCGGCCCTCGCGGGGCAGCATCTCCTCCACCACGACCGCGATCGAGTGCGGCAGCTCGTCCCGCACGCCCTCCAGGGCGGCCTCGCGGATCAGCTCGGCGACCAGCGTCTGCTCCGGCTCGTCGGTCAGCTCACCGTCCGGGTACAGCGCCGGGCCCTCCGGCATCTTGCCGACCAGCAGGTCGGCCAGCGCGTCCACCTGGTAGCCGTCCACCGCGGACACCGGGATGAAGTCGGCGAAGTCCATCACCTTCTGGAGCGCGAGCAGCTGCTCGGCGACCTGCTGCTGGCCCACCAGGTCCGTCTTGGTGACGATGCCGATCACGGGCGTGCGCCTGGCGATCTTCTCCAGCTCGGCCGCGATGAACTTGTCGCCGGGGCCGACCTTCTGGTCGGCGGGCACGCAGAACCCGACCACGTCCACCTCCGACCAGGTCTCGCGGACCAGGTCGTTGAGGCGCTGGCCGAGCAGGGTGCGCGGGCGGTGCAGGCCGGGGGTGTCGACGAGGACCAGCTGGCCGTCCTCGCGGTGCACGATGCCCCGGATGGTGTGCCGGGTGGTCTGCGGCTTGCTGGAGGTGATCGCGACCTTGGTCCCGACCAGAGCGTTGGTCAACGTCGACTTGCCTGCGTTGGGGCGGCCGACGAAGCACGCGAACCCGGAGCGGTAACCATCCATCCCCCCATTGTCCCCGTGCCCGTCGGACGCGCCCGGCCGGCCCTCTCCCCGCCGCCCTCCGCTCGTCGCCCCACCGCTCACCGGCGTCCTGCTCTAGGCGCGCTGGGCGGGCGGCTCGATCCGGTTCAGCTCCAGCGCCGCCGGCATCGGGCCGCCCTCGGTCAGCCAGCGCTCCAGGTCGTCCATCGTCGCGTCCTGGAGCACGAACCCCAGCCACACCGGCTTGTGCCCGCGCGGCTTCACCACGACCACGTTCGAGTGCTCGCACGCGTCCAGGCAGTCCGCCGTGCGCACCCGCAGCCGGTCGCCCGACGCCGCCGCGAGCGCCGTCAACCGGCGCACCTGCTCCTCGTGGTCGTAGTCCGGGTGCTTCTTCACCGTGCCGCAGCAGCACCCGCGGCACACCGTGACGTAGTCACGCACTACACGGTCTCCCGGAGCGCGCCCGCCCCGTCCGCCCGCAGCACCCGGGCGCCCGCCGACAGGTCGCGCACCGCCGACACCGACGCCTCGTCCACCGCCTCGGCCGCCGTCACGACCGCCGCCGCCTCCAGGCCCTCCGCGCCGCTGGACACGGCCGCCGCGACCGCCGCCTGCAACGCGGTCAGCCGCAGCGACGGCAGCGCGACCGTGGTCGCCGCGTACGTCCGGCCGTCGGTGTCCCGGACCGCCGCGCCCTCCGCCGCACCGGTGCGCGCCCGCGCCGACCGGGCCAGCGTGATGATCTTCAGGTCCTCGGGGTCGAGCTCACTCACCGGGTTCCCCCTCGTCGTCGTCCCTGGGCGCCGGGCGGACCAGCACCGTCGTGATGCGCACCCGCCCGCGTTCGTCCTTGCCGCCCTCGGCCCGCATCCGCAGGCCCGCGATCTCCGCCTCCGTGCCCGGCAGCGGCACGCGGCCCAGCCGCTGCGCCAGCAGACCGCCCACGGTCTCCACCTCGTGGTCGTCCAACTGCGTGCCGAACACCGCGTCCAGGTCGTCGACCGGCAGCCGCGCGCTCACCCGCACCGACCCGTCGGCCAGGTGCTCCACCGGCGGCCGGTCCTCCGTGTCGGACTCGTCGGTGATCTCGCCGACGATCTCCTCCAGGATGTCCTCGATCGTCAGCAGGCCCGCCGTGCCGCCGTACTCGTCCACCACCACCGCCAGGTGGTTGCGGGACAGCTGCATCTCCCGCAGCAGGTCCGCGATCGGCTTCGAGTCCGGGATGAACGACGCCGGCTTCATCACGTCCGCCACCGACACGCCGTTCGGCTCCTCGGCCAGCGTCAGCCGCACCAGGTCCTTCAGGTTCACCACGCCGACGATGTCGTCGACGCTCTCCCCGATCACCGGCACCCGCGTGTACCCGGTCCGCAGCGACAGCGCCAACGCCTGCCGGATCGACTTCGTCGACTCGATCCACACGATCTCCGTGCGCGGCACCATCACCTCGCGCGCGATCGTGTCGCCCAGCTCGAAGACCGAGTGGATCATCTCCCGCTCGCCCTCGTCGACCACGCCGCGCTCCTGCGCCATGTCGACCAGCTCGCGCAGCTCCACCTCGGACGAGAACGGGCCCTCGCGGAACCCCTTGCCCGGGGTGATCGCGTTGCCGACCAGGATCAGCAACTTGC
The DNA here is from genome assembly GCF_031455225.1 of Saccharothrix longispora. Lineage (GTDB taxonomy): Bacteria > Actinomycetota > Actinomycetes > Mycobacteriales > Pseudonocardiaceae > Actinosynnema > Actinosynnema longispora. Next base: position 8,091,812 of record NZ_JAVDSG010000001.1, on the reverse strand, counting down.
TCAGCGGGCCCAGCACGCGGCCGAGCACCCGGATCGGCCCCGCCGCCACCAGGCTCACCGCGTACGGGTGCTGCCTGCCGATCGTGCGCGGACCCACGCCCACCAGCACGTACGACACGACCAGCATGCTCAGGCCCGCGACCAGCATGGCCACCCACCCGGTCGCGATCAGCCGGAAGCACACCACCGTCACCAGCACGGTCGCCGCCAGCTCGCAGCCCAGCCGCAGCAACAGCAGCAGGTTCACGTGCCGCGGCCGGTCGGCCAGCAGCGCGATCAACTGCCGGGTGCCGCTGCGCCCCTGCCGCTGCAACGCCTCGACGCGCGCACGCGACACCGTGCCCAGCGCGGCGTCCGCGCCCGCGAACGCGCCCGCCGCGAGCACCAGCAGCACGGCCAGCACGAGCAGGCCGGTATTACCCGCCACCACGTCGGCCGCCTCAGGCTGTCGGCTCGGGCCGGTCCGCGTCCTCCAGGCCCACCGCCCCGAGCAGCTTCGAGTCCGCCTCGCGCTGCGCCGACTTGCGCTCCGCCTCCGCCACCGAGGCGCGGAAGTCGCCCAGGATGCGGTTCTGCAACGTGAACATCTCCCGCTCCTCCGCGGGTTCGGCGTGGTCGTAGCCGAGCAGGTGCAGCACGCCGTGCACGGTCAGCAGGTGCAGCTCGTCCAGCAGGCCGTGCCCGGCCTTCTTCGCCTGGTCCTTGGCGAAGTCCGGGCACAGCACGATGTCACCCAGCAGCGCCGGCCCCAACCCGGCCGCGTCCGGCCGCCGGGCCGAGTCCAGCTCGTCCATCGGGAACGCCATGACGTCCGTCGGACCGGGCAGGTCCATCCAGCGCTGGTGCAGGTCCGCCATCACGTCCAGCTCGACGAGCAGGACGGACAGCTCGGCCAACGGGCTGACGCCCATCCGGTCCAGGGCGAACCGGGCGGCGGCGACGATGGACGGCTCGTCCACGCCGACGCCCGACTCGTTCGCGATCTCGATGCTCACGGGCCTATCGTCCCCGGCGTTGCCCACGCGACCTCGCACCGGGTCCGGCCTGGTGCTGGTGACCCTCCCCGGCTTCGCGTTCCTCCTGCTCGACCTGCCACTTGTCATAGGCGTCCACGATGTCCGCCACCAACTGGTGACGGACCACGTCGTTGCTGGTCAGGACGGAGAAGTGGACGTCGTCGACGCCTTCGAGGATCTCCCTGACCACCTTCAGGCCGCTGCGCTGCCCACCCGGCAGGTCGACCTGCGTGACGTCGCCGGTCACCACGATCTTCGAGCCGAAGCCCAACCGGGTGAGGAACATCTTCATCTGCTCGGGCGTCGTGTTCTGCGCCTCGTCGAGGATGATGAACGCGTCGTTCAGGCTACGACCGCGCATGTAGGCCAGTGGGGCGACCTCGATCGTGCCCGCCTGGGTGAGGCGGGGGATCGACTCGGGGTCGACCATGTCGTGCAGCGCGTCGTACAGCGGGCGCAGGTAGGGGTCGATCTTCTCGTTCAGGGTGCCGGGCAGGTAGCCGAGGCGTTCGCCCGCCTCGACCGCCGGGCGGGTCAGGATGATGCGGTTGACCTGCTTGGCCTGGAGGGCCTGCACGGCCTTCGCCATCGCCAGGTAGGTCTTGCCGGTGCCCGCGGGACCGATGCCGAACACGATCGTGTTCTGGTCGATCGCGTCCACGTAGTGCTTCTGGTTGAGCGTCTTCGGGCGGATCGTGCGGCCCCGCCGGGAGATGATGTCCAGGCTCAGGACCTCGGCGGGCGACTCGCTGGTGCCCGCGGACAGCATGGCGACGGTGCGGCGGACCGTGTCGGGTCCGACCTGCTGGCCGCGGCTGGCGAGGGTGACGAGCTCGGAGAACACCCGTTCGGCGAACGCCACGTCGGCGGATTGGCCGGACAGGGTGATCTCGTTGCCGCGCACGTGCACGTCGGCGTCGAGGAGTTCTTCGGCGAGCCGGAGGTTCTCGTCCCGCGATCCGAGCAGGGCCAGCACCGCGCCGTCGGGCACGGAGAACTTGGACTGCGCGTCCTGGGCGGCGGCCGCGTCCCGGCTTGCCTGCGGCGTGTTGTCAGCGGTACCGGCCACGTGGCCTCGGGCCCTCTTCCTGCGCGTTCGCGCGGTGCTCGGGTGGACTTGACCTGCTCCGTCGATGCTAGCCGCCGGCACCGACAGTCCGCACCGGAGTAAGGCCGGCGGAAACCGGTGGGCGCGGCGGGTGCGCTCGTGTCGGTGTCGCCCGGTCAGGGCCCTTCGGCGAGGGGCCCCGACCGGGAGGCTCAGGCGAGAGGGCCGAGCCGGCGCCCGCCGAGCACGTGCAGGTGGGCGTGGAAGACGGTCTGACCTGCGTCGGAGCCGGTGTTGAACAGGGTGCGGTAGCCGGTCTCGGCGACGCCCTCGGCCTTGGCGACCTCCCCGGCGGCGAGGAACAGGTCGTCGAGGACCCCGGGCGCGGCGGCGGCCAGGGCGACGGCGTCGGGCGCGTGGGTCTTGGGCACCAGCACGACGTGCGTGGGCGCCTGCGGGGCGATGTCGCGGAACGCCAGCGTGGTGTCGGTCTCGTGGACCACGGTGGCCGGGATCTCCCGGGCGACGATGCGGCAGAACAGGCAGTCGGACATGGTCCGCACGCTACCCACCCCCGCGGTGCCGCGGGGCCGTCGGACGCGAACGCCGCGGGCGCGCGCCCGCCAGGCGCAGCGCGGCGTCGCGGCACGCCTCCCAGGCGGGGGTGCCGACGGTGATGACGTCCATGTGGCCGACGCCGGGGAGGGCGACCAGTTCGGCCCCGGAGGCGCGGGCGAACGCGGCGCTCTGCTCGAACGGCACGTCCTCGTCGGCGTCGCCGTGCACGAGGACCACCGGTTTGCCGATGGGCAGCAGGGCGGTGGGGGAGGCGTCGGCGTAGCGGTCGGGCACCTCGTCGGGGGTGCCGCCGAGCAGTTCGGCGGCGCGGCGGGTGACGGCCGGGTGGGAGAGCAGGTCGAGGACGCCGGCCTGGGAGACGGCGGCGGTCACGCGGGGGTGCCGCGCGGCGGCCCAGACGGCGAGGTGGCCGCCGGCCGAGTGACCGAGCGTCACGACGGGGCCGGGACCGCCGGGCAGCGCGGAGAGGGCGGCGAGCACGTCGTCCCCGGTCTCGGGCCACCCGCCGCCGCCGTCGACGCGCCGGTATTCGACGTTGAACGCGGCGACGCCGTGCGCGACGAGGTCGTCGGCGAGGGGGCGGCCGAGTTCGAGACCATAACGTTGATGCCAAAAACCACCATGGATTACCACGATGACGGGAAAGGATTCACCACCCGGCGTGGAAAACTCCCCGAACTGGCTGGGGTGGGGTCCGTAGTCGATGCGCACGCGAAACCCTCCGCACAAAAAAGGGCCGCGTCGCGGTGGGACCTGGGGGTCGTCCCACCGCGACGCGGCGGCGCCGGACCGAGGGGGGAGGTGTCCGGCGAGCCTGCTCCGAGGGACCGGTCCCGGTGACCCGGCCAACCCCTCTGGCCATGAGCGTAACCCCTGCGTCTGGCGTTTGCCAGAAGGGAACGGGGACCGTCACCGCCAGCGATCGGTCAGCACACCCAGCGCACCCAGAGCGACCGCCGCGGCCGTCGACGCTCGCAGAACGGCAGGGCCCAGTCGCACTACGTGCGCACCGGCGGCGGTCAACGCCGACAATTCCTCGTCGGTGATCCCGCCTTCCGGTCCGACGACGAGCAGGACGTCCCCGGAAGTGGGCAGCGGAACCGTTCCGAGCGGCTGCGAAGAAGATTCGTGCAAAACCAATGCGACGGTCGACGAGGACACCAGGGAAGCGAGCCCGGAGGTGGTGACGGGGTCGGCGACGGACGGCACGCGGGCGCGCCGGGCCTGCTTGGCCGCCTCGCGGGCGGTGCCGCGCCACCGTTCGAGGGCCTTCGCGCCGCGCGGCCCGTCCTCCCACTTGGTCACGCAGCGCGAGGCCCGCCAGGGCACGACGCCGTCCACGCCCGCCTCGGTGGCCAGCTCCACGGCCAGCTCGCCGCGGTCGCCCTTCACCAGGGCCTGCGCCACGACCACCCGCACGGACGGCTCCGGCACGGTCCAGCGCTCGACGACGCGCAGCCGCAGCGCGTCCTTCACCGCCTCCTCGACCACGCACCGCGCCTGGTCGCCCGAACCGTCGGACAGGACCAGCTCCTCGCCCGCCCGCAACCGGCGGACGGTGGCCGCGTGCCGGCCCTCGGGGCCGTCGAGGACCGCCGTGCCGCCGGTGGGCAGTGCGGGGACGAGGAAGACGGGCAGCGTCACCGGTGGCCGCGGCCGGAGCGCAGCCGCGAGAACAGCCCGCCGCCGCCCTTGCCGTTGTGGGCGAGCGTCGGCTCGTCCTCGCCGCGGGCGACGGCGAGTTCCCGCAGCAGCTCGGTCTGGCGGGCGTCGAGCTTGGTGGGCACCACGACCTCCAGGTGCACGTGGAGGTCACCGCGGCCGTCGACGCGCCCGCTGGAGCGCAGCCGGGGCATGCCGCGCCCGGTGAGCACCAGCACGGTGTTCGGCTGGGTGCCGGGCTCGATCTCCAACTCCTCCTCGCCGTCCAGCGTGGCCAGCGGCAGGACGGCACCGAGCGCGGCGGTCGTCATGGGGATGCGCACCGAGCAGTGCAGGTGGGCGCCGTCGCGCTCGAAGACCTCGTGCGGCACCTCCTCGACCTCGACGTACAGGTCGCCGGCGGGGCCGCCGCCGGGGCCGACCTCGCCCTGGCCCGCGAGCCGCACCCGCATGCCCTCGGCCACGCCGGCCGGGATCTGCACGGAGATGGTGCGCCGGGACCGCACGCGGCCCTCGCCGGCGCACTGGCGGCACGGGTCGGGGATGACCTCGCCGAGGCCGCGGCACACCGGGCAGGGCCGCGCGGTGACGACCTGGCCCAGGAAGGACCGCTGCACCGACTGCACCTCGCCGCGCCCGCCGCAGGTGTCGCAGCGCGTCGGGGACGTGCCCTCGGCGCAGCCGCTGCCCACGCACAGGTCGCACAGGATGGCCGTGTCGACGGTCAGCTCCCGCGAGGCGCCCGCCGCGCACTCCTCCAGCGTCATCGACAGCCGGATGAGGGCGTCGGAGCCGGGCTGCACGCGGCTGCGCGGCCCCCGCCCGCCCGCGCCGCCGCCCGCGCCGAAGAACGCGTCCATGATGTCGCCGAGACCGCCGAAGCCCGCGAACGGGTCGCCGCCGCCCCGGCCGCCGCCGCCCGGCTCCAGCGGGTCGCCGCCCAGGTCGACGACCTGCCGCTTCTTCGGGTCCGACAGGACCTCGTAGGCGGCGGTCACCTCCTTGAAGCGCGCTTCCTCGTTGGGGTTCACGTCCGGGTGGAGCTGCCGCGCGAGCTTGCGGTAGGCGCGCTTGATCTCCTCGGGTGTCGCGTTCTTGGAGACCCCGAGCGTGCCGTAGTAGTCCCTCGCCACCGTGTTTCCTCCTGCGAGCGGCGTCGTGCGCACGCGCGCGCTCGCCTGCCAAACGTCCTGCGGGACCGCGGTGTTCCTCCCCCGCCGTCACCGCCCGGTCAAGATCTCCCCCACGTAGGTGGCGACCGCGCGCACGGCCGCCATCGTGCCGGGGTAGTCCATGCGGGTCGGTCCGACCACGCCCATTCCCCCGAGCAGGTTGTCCCGGCTGCCGTAGCCGATGGACACGACGGAGGTGCTGCGCATCTCCGCCGCCTCGTTCTCCTCGCCGATGTGCACCAGGATGGTGCCGGGGTCGCGGGCCGCGGCCAGCAGCTTGAGCACCACGACCTGTTCCTCCAGCGCCTCCAGCACCTGGCGCAGCGAACCGGGGAAGTCTGCCACGTTGCGGGTGAGGTTCGCGGTGCCACCCAGCACCAGGCGCTCCTCGGGGTGCTCCACCAGCGACTCGATGAGCACGGTGCCGACCCGCAGCACGACGTCGCGCAGCTCGGCGGGCGCCTCCTCGGGCAGCTGGGCGACCTCGGCGGAGGCGTCGGAGAGGCGCTTGCCGACCATCGCGGCGTTGAGCATGGCGCGCACCCGGGCGACGTTGTCCTCGCTGATGACGTCGCCGAGGTCGACCGAGCGCTGGTCGACGCGGCCGGTGTCGGTGATGAGCACCAGCATGAGGCGGGCGGGCGTGATGGCCAGCACCTCGATGTGGCGCACGGTCGCCCGGCTGAGCACCGGGTACTGCACGACCGCGACCTGGCGGGTCAACTGGGCGAGCAGGCGGACGCTGCGGCGCAGCACGTCGTCGAGGTCGTAGGCGCCTTCGAGGAAGTTCCGGATGGCCTTGCGCTCGGGCGAGGACAGCGGCTTGACCTCGTTGAGGCGGTCCACGAACAGCCGGTAGCCCTTGTCCGTGGGCACGCGGCCGGCGCTGGTGTGCGGCTGGGTGATGTAGCCGTCCTCCTCCAACTGGGCCATGTCGTTGCGCACGGTGGCGCTGGACACGCTCAGGTTGTGCCGCTCGACCAGGGCTTTCGAGCCGACCGGCTCCTGGTTGGACACGTAGTCGGCGACGATCGCGCGCAGCACTTCGAACCGGCGCTCATCGGCGTTCACCGCACGTCACCTCCGGGACGACCTGGACTGCTTCCCCCCGAGTTTACGGAGGTTGCGGCGGCGGATGGAAAGCCGTTGGTCCGGGTTCGGTCACATCGCCGGCGTCGGGTGTGCTCAACCCCTCCCTGCTCGACGCCCTCCGGGCAGCAGAACGCGACGCGGGCGCGTTCACGGCGCCGTGCGGCGGCCTGTCGCAGGTGGCGGGCATCGCGGTGCCGCCACCGCGGCCGTCAGGTGAGCCGGCGCACCACGGCGTCGGCGAGCAACCGGCCCCGGTCGGTGAGCACGCAGCGGCCCGCGTCCAGGGCGGCGGGGTCCAGCAGGCCGTCGGCGGCGGCGGTCCCGGCCTCGGCCCGCCCGCCCTCGTCCAGGACGTCGAGCGGCAGGCCGGTGGCCAGGCGGAGCTCCAGCAGGACGCGTTCGACGCGGCGGTCGTCCCCGGTCAGCACCTCGCGCCCGGCGGACGGCGAGGCGCCTGCGGCGAGCAGTTCGGCGTACTTCGCGGGGTGCTTGACGTTCCACCAGCGCACGCCGCCGACGTGGCTGTGCGCGCCGGGGCCCGCGCCCCACCAGTCGGCCCCCTGCCAGTACAGCAGGTTGTGCCGGCACGCCGCCTCGGCGGAGGCGGCCCAGTTCGACACCTCGTACCAGGTGAGGCCCTGGGCGGTCATGGCCCGGTCGACCGACTCGTACTTGTCGGCCAGCACGTCGTCGTCGGGCATCGGCAGCTCGCCCCGGCGCACCCGGCGGGCCAGGGCGGTGCCCTCCTCCACGATCAGCGCGTAGGCCGACACGTGGTCCACGCCCGCGCCGCGCACGGCGTCCAGCGACGCCTCCAGGTCGCCCGGCGACTCACCGGGCGTGCCGTAGATGAGATCGAGGTTCACGTGCTCGAAGCCGGCCGCGCGGGCCTCGCGGGCCGCCGCGACGGGGCGACCCGGGGTGTGGGCGCGGTCCAGGACGGCGAGGACGTGCCGGGCCGCGGACTGCATCCCGAGCGACACCCGCGTGTAGCCGGCGTCACGGATCGCGGCGAAGAACGACGGCGAGGTCGACTCGGGGTTGGACTCGGTGGTGACCTCCGCGCCCGGTGCGAGGCCGAACGAGGCGCGCACGGCGTCGAGCACGTCGGCCAGCCCGTCGGAGCCGAGCAGTGACGGGGTGCCGCCGCCGACGAAGACCGTCTCGACCGGCGGCGGGGTGCCCAGCACGGTCGCGGCGAGGTCCAGTTCGCGGCGCAGCCCCTCCAGCCACGACCGGGGCGAGGCGGAGGTGCCCAGCTCACCGGCGGTGTAGGTGTTGAAGTCGCAGTAGCCGCACCGGGTCGCGCAGAACGGGACGTGCACGTAGACGCCGAACGGGCGGGAGCCGAGCCCGGCGAGGGCGGTGGCGGGGAGCGAACCGTCGGGCGGCGCGGGGTCGCCGATCGGCAGGGCGGAGGGCATGGCCCCCATTGTCCCACCTACCGGGCGCGGCACCCCCGTCCCACGATGCGGATGGCGGTGGACCACGCCATGGACGCGTGGCACGCTCATCCACATGACATCGACCGGAGTGCGCCTGGTGGTCCGCCGCCACGTCGACTTCCGGCGCGTGTCCAGCGCGATGTGCCGTCGTTCGGCATAACCCGCGCCCGCATTCTCACCGTCGGCGCCGGGTGCGCTGACGAGACCCCCACCACGGTTCTGCCGGGACTCGCACGCGCACCAGCGCCCCCGAAACCCGGAGGACGAGCATGGTCCCCCCGACGACGACACCTCAGCGCACGAAGCAGCGCCGAGGTGAGGGGCAGTGGGCGCTGGGCTACCGCGAGCCGCTGAACCCGAACGAGCGGAGCAAGAAGGACGACAACCCGCTCAACGTCCGGGCGCGGATCGAGAACGTCTACGCCCGCGGCGGCTTCGACTCCATCGACCCGGCCGACCTGCGCGGGCGGTTCCGCTGGTACGGCCTCTACACCCAGCGCAAGCCCGGCATCGACGGCGGTCGCACGGCCACCCTGGACCCGGAGGAGCTGGACGACGAGTACTTCATGCTGCGCGTCCGCGTGGACGGCGGCCGGCTCACCACCCGGCAGCTGGCCCTGCTCGGCGAGCTGTCGCAGACCTACGCGCGCGACACCGCCGACATCACCGACCGGCAGAACATCCAGTACCACTGGATCAGGGTCGAGGACGTGCCGACGATCTGGCAGAAGCTGGAGGCGGCGGGCCTGACCACGATGGAGGCGTGCGGCGACAGCCCGCGCGTGATCCTCGGCTCCCCCGTCGCGGGCATCGCCGAGGACGAGGTGGTCGACGGCTCCCCCGCGATCGACGAGATCCTGCGCCGCTACATCGGCGACCCGCGCTTCTCGAACCTGCCGCGCAAGTTCAAGACCGCGATCTCCGGCCTGCCGGACGTGGCGCACGAGATCCACGACGTCGCGTTCGTCGGTGTGCACCACCCCGAGCACGGGCCGGGCTTCGACCTGTGGGTCGGCGGCGGCCTGTCCACGAACCCGATGATCGGGCAGCGGCTGGGCGCGTGGGTCCCGCTGGACGAGGTGCCGGACGTGTGGGAGGGCGTGATCAGCGTCTTCCGCGATTACGGCTACCGCCGCCTGCGGCACCGCGCGCGGATCAAGTTCCTGGTCGCGGACTGGGGCCCCGAGAAGTTCCGCCAGGTCCTGGAGGACGAGTACCTCAAGCGGAAGATGGTCGACGGCCCCGCGCCCGAGGTGCCCGCGATCCCCCGCGACCACATCGGCGTGCACCGGCAGAAGGACGGTTCCTACTACGTCGGCGCGGCCCCGATCGCGGGCCGGGTGTCCGGGTCCACGCTGGTCGAGGTCGCCAAGGTCGTGGAACGCGCCGGGTCCACCCGGGTCCGGCTCACGCCGCAGCAGAAGATCGTCGTGCTGGACGTGCCGGAGGGCGAGGTCGAGGGGCTCCAGGCGGACCTGGCGAAGCTGGGGTTGCAGACCGAGCCGTCGCCGTGGCGGCGGGGCGTGATGGCGTGCACCGGCATCGAGTTCTGCAAGCTCGCGATCGTCGAGACCAAGGCCCGCGCGGTCGAGCTTGTCTCCGCGCTGGAGACCAGGCTGGCGGACGTCGTCGCCGGCGTCACCGCGCCGGTGTCGGTGCACATCAACGGCTGCCCGAACTCGTGCGCCCGCATCCAGACCGCCGACATCGGCCTCAAGGGCCAGATCGTCACCGACGCGGACGGCGAGCAGGTCGAGGGCTTCCAGGTGCACCTGGGCGGCGGCCTCGGCCTGGACGCCGGGTTCGGCCGCAAGCTGCGCGGCCACAAGGTCACCGCCGCCGAGCTGTCGGACTACGTGGAGCGCGTGGTGCGCAACTTCGTGGCGAAGCGGGAGCCCGAAGAGAGGTTCGCGCAGTGGGTCGCGCGGGCGGACGAGGGTGATCTGAAGTGAGCACCCACCGACGCACCTGCCCCGACGGAGGCCGGCATGAGTGAGCGCGCGACACCGTTCTACTGCCCCTACTGCGGCGACGAGGACCTCCGACCGCAGGAGGAGCCGAGCCACTCGTGGCTCTGCGCCTCCTGCCGTCGCGTGTTCACGGTCAAGTTCGTGGGTCTCAACCTTCCACAGAAGGAGGTGCGGAGATGACCGCCCCGACCAGGGTCGAGGAGCTCAAGGTGATCGCCGAGGCCGCCTCGGCCGAGCTGGCGGACGCCAGTGCCGAGGAGGCGCTGGCGTGGACCGCCCGCACGTTCGGCGAGAGCTGGATCGTCGCGTCGAACATGCAGGACGCGGTGCTGGTCGACCTGGCGACCAAGGTCAAGCCGGACGTGGACGTGCTGTTCCTGCAGACCGGCTACCACTTCGCCGAGACCATCGGCACGCGTGACGCGGTGGACCTGGTCTACCCCGGTGTGCGCATCGTCGACGCCGCCGCCGAGCAGTCGGTGGCGGACCAGGAGGCCGAGTTCGGCCCGCTCAACCGGACCGACCCGACCCGGTGCTGCGAGCTGCGCAAGGTCGTGCCGCTCCGGCGGACCCTGGCGGACTACGACGCGTGGGTCACCGGTGTCCGCCGGGTCGACGCCCCGACCCGCGCGAACACCCCGATCGTGCAGTGGGACGACCGCAACGGGCTGGTGAAGGTCAACCCGATCGCGCCGTGGTCCGACGAGCGGTTCAACGCCTACATCGCCGACCACGGAATCCTGGAGAACCCGCTGGTGCAGGCCGGTTACCCCTCCATCGGCTGCGCGCCGTGCACCGCGAAGCCCTTGCCGGGTTCGGACCCGCGCAGCGGCCGGTGGGCGGGGCTGGCCAAGACAGAATGCGGGTTGCACGGATGACCGCCACGACGACGGCCCTCGACGCGCTCGACCGCCTGGAGTCCGAGGCGATCCACATCTTCCGCGAGGTCGCGGGCGAGTTCGACCGGCCGGTGATCCTGTTCTCCGGCGGCAAGGACTCCACGCTGCTGCTGCACCTCGCGGTGAAGGCGTTCTGGCCCGCACCGGTTCCGTTCCCGCTGCTGCACGTGGACACCGGGCACAACTTCGACGAGGTCATCGAGTTCCGCGACCGGGTGGTCGCGCGGCACGGGCTGCGGCTGGAGGTCGCGGAGGTCCAGGACTACATCGACGACGGCCGGCTCGCCGAGCGGCCGGACGGCACCCGCAACCCGCTCCAGACCGTGCCGCTGCTCGACGCCATCACCACCCACCGGTTCGACGCCGTCTTCGGCGGCGGGCGGCGGGACGAGGAGCGGGCCCGCGCCAAGGAGCGGATCTTCAGCCTGCGCAACTCGTTCGGCCAGTGGGAGCCGCGCCGCCAGCGACCCGAGCTGTGGAACCTCTACAACGGACGGCACCGCCCCGGCGAGCACGTGCGCGTGTTCCCGCTGTCCAACTGGACCGAGCTGGACGTGTGGCACTACATCGCCCGCGAGGGCATCGAGCTGCCGTCGATCTACTACGCCCACCGGCGCGAGGTGTACCTGCGCGACGGCATGTGGCTCGCGGAAGGCCCGTGGGGCGGCCCGCGCGACGGCGAGGTCAAGGTCGAGAAGACCGTGCGCTACCGGACCGTCGGCGACGGGTCGTGCACCGGCGCCGTCGAGTCCGACGCGGCCGACATCGCGACCGTCATCGCCGAGGTCGCGGCGTCCCGCCTCACCGAGCGCGGCGCGACCCGCGCGGACGACCGGATGTCCGAGGCCGCCATGGAAGACCGCAAGCGGGAGGGGTACTTCTAGATGAGCGACCTGTTGAGGCTGGCCACGGCGGGCAGCGTGGACGACGGCAAGTCCACGCTCGTCGGCAGGCTGCTCTACGACACCAAGTCGGTGCTCGCGGACACCCTGGACGCGGTGCACCGCGCCAGCGCCGACCGCGGCCTGGCCACCCCGGACCTGTCACTGCTGGTGGACGGCCTGCGTTCGGAGCGTGAGCAGGGCATCACCATCGACGTGGCCTACCGCTACTTCGCCACCCCGAACCGTTCCTTCGTGCTCGCGGACACCCCCGGCCACGTCCAGTACACCCGCAACACGGTGACCGGCGCGTCCACCGCGCAGCTCGGCGTGCTGCTGGTCGACGCCCGCAAGGGCGTGATCGAGCAGACCCGGCGGCACGCGGCCGTGCTCGCGCTGCTGGGCGTGCCCAGGCTCGTGCTGGCGGTCAACAAGATCGACCTGGTCGGGTACGACGAGGTGACGTTCGCCCGCATCGCCAAGGAGTTCACCGCGCACGCCACCGCCCTCGGTTACGCCGAGGAGGCCGTCGTGGAGATCCCCGTGTCGGCGCTGGCGGGCGACAACGTGGTGGAGCGCTCGGCGCGCACGCCCTGGTACTCCGGTCCGACGCTGCTGGAGCACCTGGAGACGGTGCCGGTCGAGCCCGACCCGCACGACGCGCCGTTCCGCTTCCCGGTGCAGTACGTGATCCGGCCGCGCACCCCCGAGCACCCGGACTACCGCGGCTACGCGGGCCAGGTCGCCGCGGGCACCGTGCGGGTGGGCGACGAGGTCGCCGTGCTGCCCGGCGGGCTGCGCACGACCGTGACCGGCATCGACACCGCCGACGGCCCGCTGGAGGAGGCCGCGGCGGGCCGGTCCGTGACGCTGTTGCTGGCGCACGACGTGGACGTCTCGCGCGGTGACCTGATCGCCGCCGCGGCCGCGCCGCCGACCGTGACCGACGAGTTCGACGCCACCGTGTGCTGGCTGTCGGAGAAGCCCCTCACACCCGGCGCACGGGTGCTGGTCAAGCACGGCACGCGCACCGTGCAGGCGATCGTCACCGAACTGCGCACCCGGTTCGACGAGCAGAAGCTCGCCAGCACCGACGCCCCCGCCGCGCTGGCCCTCAACGAGATCGGCCAGATCGGGGTTCGCACTGCCGAAGCAATTCCGGTCGACGACTACACGCGCAACCGCCGCACTGGTTCCTTTCTCATCATCGACGTCGCCGACGGCAGCACGCTGGCCGCCGGGCTCGTGGGGGCGCCCCTGCCGGAGCTGGACGGCGTGGACAGCTGTACCGGGGGCGGTAACTCCGCCCCGTCCACCGACGACCACGCCCTCGTCTCCCCCGGCCCCTGAAAGGTCCCGTCGTGAGCCTCCGACGCCGCCTCCTGAGCACCGCACTGATCGCCCTGTCCGCCATCGCCCTGTCCGCGTGCTCCCGCGTCGACCGCGGCGGGGATTCGGCCCCCGCCGCCGACCAGGGCGCGGCGGCCGAGCTCCGCCTCGGCTACTTCCCCAACGTCACCCACGCCGCCGCGCTGATCGGCGTGGACAAGGGGCTGTTCGCCGCGGAGCTCGGGTCCACCAAGCTCACCACGCAGACCTTCAACGCGGGCCCCGAGGCGGTGAACGCGCTGCTCGGCGAGTCGCTGGACGCCACGTTCATCGGGTCCGGCCCGGCCATCAACGCCTACGCGAAGTCCAAGGGCGAGGCGATCCGGCTCGTCGCGGGCGCCACGTCCGGCGGCGCGCAGCTCGTCGTGAAGCCGGGGATCACGTCCCCGGCCGACCTCAAGGGCAAGGTCGTCACCACGCCGCAGCTGGCGAACACCCAGGACGTGGCGCTGAAGAAGTGGCTGTCCGACCAGGGGCTCGCCATCGGCACCGGCCCCGACCAGGTGAACGTCACCAACACCGAGAACGCGCAGTCACTGGACCTGTTCAAGCGCGGTGACGTGCAGGGCGCGTGGGCGCCGGAGCCGTGGTCCTCGCGGCTGGTGCTCGACGCGGGCGCCGAGGTGCTGCTGGACGAGAAGGCCCTGTGGGAGGACGGGAAGTTCCCGACCACGGTGCTGGTCGTGCGCACGAAGTTCCTCCAGCGGCACCCGCAGACCGTGGAGGCGCTGCTGCGCGGCCACCTGGCGGCCACCGACTTCGCGCGGAACAACCAGGTCGAGGCCAAGCAGGTCGTCAACAACGCGCTCAAGGCCCTGACCGGCAAGGCCCTGGGCGAGCCGGTGCTGGACCGGGCGTTCGGCGGTATCGAGCTGGTGCTCGACCCGCAGGCCGAGTCGTTCCCGCGGCTGGCGAAGGACGCGGTGACGGCGGGCGTGGCGAAGGAGGCCGCCGACGTGGCGGGGCTCGTCGACTTCACGCTGCTGAACAAGGTGCTCTCGGCGGCGGGCAAGCCGACCGTGGACGCCGCCGGGCTGGACAAGAAGTAACCCAGGGAAGGCAGGCACACCATGACCGCCACTCTTGAGCCCTCGGCCGCCCACGCCACCGCGGACGCGGCGGTGACGCTGTCCGGGGTCCACAAGGTCTTCGGCCACGGCGCAGCGGCCGTCTCCGCGCTCGACGGCCTCGACCTGCGGGTCGCGCCGGGCGAGTTCGTGTGCCTGCTGGGCGCGTCCGGCTGCGGCAAGAGCACGCTGCTCAACCTCGTCGCCGGGCTGGACGCGCCCACCTCGGGCACCATCGCGCTGACCACGTCGCGGCCCGCCGTGATGTTCCAGGAAGCCGCCCTGATGCCGTGGCTGACCGCCGCGCGCAACGTGGAGCTGCCGCTGCGGCTCGCGGGCCTCAAGCGCGGTCCGCGCCGGCAGAAGGCCGGCGAGCTGCTCGACCTCGTCCGGCTCGGCGGCGCCGGGCACAAGCGCCCGCACGAGCTGTCCGGTGGCATGCGCCAGCGCGTGGCCCTGGCGCGCGCCCTGGCGTCCACGCTGGGCAGCGCCGAGGAGGGCACGCCCGGCCTGCTGCTGATGGACGAGCCGTTCGCCGCGCTCGACGCGATCACCCGCGACGTGCTCCAGGCGGAGCTGGTGCGGGTGTGGCGCGAGACGGGGAACGCCATCCTGTTCGTCACCCACGACGTGCGCGAGGCCGTGCGGCTGGGCCAGCGGGTCGTGCTGCTGTCCTCGCGGCCGGGCCGCGTCGTGCGCGAGTGGGACACCACCCGGGGTGACGAGGCGACGCTGATCGACGACATCACCTCGCACCTGCGGGAGGTGATCAGTGGCCACGCAGCGGCTTGACAACGACCTCGCGGCGGTCGGCGCCGGGCTCGACGCGCTCGACGCGCCGACGCAGGAGCAGCGGCCGTCGCCGGGCAGGCGGTTCGTCCGCACCGCCCTGCCGCCGCTGGTCGCGTTCGCCCTGCTCCTGGGCGTGTGGCAGGCGCTGTGGGCGTTGGCGTTCTGGCCGGAGTACCAGCTTCCCTCACCCGGGTCGGTGTGGGGTTCGGTGGCCGAGGCGATCGAGACCGGCCGGGCCGTCGAGGTGCTGTGGACCTCCGTGCACCGGGCCGTGCTCGGCTTCCTCACCGCCGTGCTGATCGCCACGCCGCTGGGCCTGCTCATCGCCAAGGTGCGCGTGGTGCGGGCGGCGATCGGGTCGCTGCTGACGGGTCTCCAATCGCTGCCGTCGGTGGCGTGGGTGCCCGCGGGCATCCTGTGGTTCGGCGCGACCCCGACGACGATCTACTTCGTGGTGCTGATGGGCTCGGTGCCGTCCATCGCCAACGGCCTGGTGTCGGGTGTGGACCAGATCCCGCCGCTGCTGCCGCGCGTCGGGCAGGCCCTGGGCGCGGGCAAGGTCGCGGCGGCCCGGCACATCCTGCTGCCCGCCGCCCTGCCCGGCTACCTGGCCGGGCTCAAGCAGGGGTGGGCGTTCTCCTGGCGGTCGCTGATGGCGGCGGAGATCATCGCCACCTCGCCGCAGCTGGGCGAGGGCCTGGGCCAGTACCTGCACAACGGGTCGTCGCTCAACGACATCTCCGTGGTGATCGCGGCGATCTTCCTCATCCTGCTCGTCGGCGTCGGCATCGAACTGCTGGTGTTCCGGCCGCTGGAGCGCGCGGTGCTGCGGGCCCGCGGTCTGACGGGGGCGCTGTGACCGCGCTCGTGGCCGTGGCCCACGGCAGCCGCGACCCGCGTTCGGCGGCGACCGTGCACGCCCTGCTGGACGTGGTGCGGGCGATGCGGCCGTCGCTGGACGTGCGGGCCTCGTTCCTGGACCTGTCCGTGCCGCTGCTGGGCGACGTGCTGCGGTCGGCGCGCGCCGACGGCCACCGCTCGGCGGTGGTGGTGCCGCTGCTGCTGGGGCGGGCGTTCCACGCGCGCGTCGACGTGCCGGGCGCGGTGGCCGAGGCGCGGGTGCCCGCGCTGGACGTGACGATCTCCGACGTGCTGGGCCCGGACCCGCGCCTGGAGTCCGCCGCCCTGCGCCGGTTGGCGTCGGTGGGCGTGCGCTCCGGCGACCGCTCGCTCGGCGTCGTGCTGGCGGGCGCGGGCTCCTCGCACGCCCCGGCCAACGCCGCGGTGTCCTCGATCGCCGCCCGCTGGGCCGCCGGTGCCGGCTGGGCGGGAGTGGAGGCCGCGTTCGCCTCCTCCGCGTCGCCGGACGTCACCACCGCGGTGGCCCGGCTGCGCGCCCGCGGCGCCCGCCGCATCGCCGTCGCCTCGTGGTTCCTGGCACCGGGCCTGCTGCCCGACCGGGTGGCCCGGCTGGCCGGCGACGACGTCGTCGTCGCACCGCCCCTGGGGCCCGACCCCGAGGTGGCGGAGCTCGTGCTGCACCGGTACGGGGCCGCGGTGGCGTCCCGGCTGGTGCACACCGCCTGAGCGCGGCGCGGGCGAACCGGTCCCGGCCGCCCCGCGCTGGAGGCCCTTCTCCACCGGCGACCCGGTCACGCGTCCACCGGCCGGCCGAACCAGGCCGGGTCGCCCGTGCTGTGTGCAGGCCGTACCAGGCTTCGAGCACCTCCGGGGCCGTACAGGTCCAGTTCGGCGAAGACCTCGCGCGCGAACTCCAGCGCCGACGCGCCGACGCGCCGCCGCGCGGCGACGGCGAACGGCGCGTCGCCGCCGCCCTCCCACGAGTCACCGCCGGGCAGGACCAACATGCCGCTGCCGGCCGGCGTGACGTCGTCGAGGACGAGGTCGGGCGTGATGCGCACGCCGCCGATCGTGGTCACCGGGTCAGGAAAACGGGACCGTAGAGTGCCGCGCATGGCAGACGAGCTGGTCCACTACGAGGTGCGGCGTGGCATCGCGACGATCACGCTGGACTCCCCCCACAACCGCAACGCCCTGTCCACGCGGCTGCGCGCCGAGCTGACCGATCGCCTGGAGGCGGCCACCGCCGACGACGCCGTGCGCGTCGTCGTGCTGAGCCACACCGGACCGGTCTTCTGCTCCGGCATGGACTTGAAGGAGGCGGGCGGCGCGAGCGCCGGCGAGCAGGGGGTCAACGAGTTCCCCGCGATCCTGGAGCGGATCTGGACCAGCCCGAAGCCCGTCGTGGCACGGCTGGCGGGCCCCGCCCGCGCGGGCGGCGTCGGCCTGGTCGCCGCCTGCGACATCGCGGTCGCGGTCGACACGGCCACGTTCGCGTTCAGCGAGGTCCGCATCGGCGTGGTGCCCGCGGTCATCTCGGTGACCGTGCTGCCCCGCCTGCTGCCGCGCGCCGCGCACGAGCTGTTCCTCACCGGCGAGACGTTCGCCGCGCCGCGGGCCGTGGCCGTCGGCCTGATCAACTCAGCCGTGCCCGCCGAGGAGCTGGACGCCGAGGTCACCCGCTACGCGGACATGCTGGCGCTGGGCGCGCCGACCGCGCTGGCCGCCACCAAGCGGATGCTGCGCGAGCCCCGGTCGAGCGACCTCGGCGAGGTGTTCGCCGACATGCTGGAGCTGTCCGCGAAGCACTTCGGCGGGCCCGAGGGCCAGGAGGGCATCGCCGCGTTCGTCGAGAAGCGCGCGGCGAGCTGGGTGCCCCGGGACTGACCGCGCCTCAGTCGGCGCGGACGACGGTCAGCACGCGGTCGCCCGCCTCGGCGGTGCGGGCGACCGCGTCGGCCAGCACGGCCTCGACCGCGGCGTCACCGCCCTCCCACACCAGCACGTGCTCCCCCTCGGGCAGCCACGACAGGTCGGTGAGGCCGTCGTAGAGCGCGTCCAGGTTCTGCCCGAACCAGGCCGGGAAGCTCAACGCCTCGGCGATCGCCGCGATGGCGGCCCGCTTCGAGCGCGCGCCGGACCGCACCCGGTGCCGGTGGGTGCTCACCGGGTCACGTCCACGACGACGAACGACGCGTAGTGGTCACCGGTGTAGTAGACCTCGTCCGCCGACCCGGTCACCAGCCGTCGCGCGCCGCGGTCGTCGCTGCCCGGCGTGGGCACGGTGTACTCGCGGTAGTAGTCGCGGGACTTCCGCGGCAACCGCTCCTCGCGGTTGCGGAACTCGACGCCGTCGTTGCGCGGGTAGGGGAACGGCCCGCCCTTCTCCACCAGCTCCCACGTCGTGCGGGCCTGCGCGGGCAGGTCCGACAGCTCCTCGACCGGCAGCCCCGAGGACGCGCCCGGCACGGCGCCGGCCGCGGCCCCGCTCGTAACGCCACTCGTGGTGGCGCTCGGGGGCGTGTCGTCCGAACCGGTCAGGCCGGGGACGAAGTACCCGACCACGACCAGCGCGATCAGACCGAGCAGTGCGACGGTGAGACGACGTGCGGGGGTCACCCCCAAAGCCTACGAACCGCTCCCGGCGTCGGCCTTCCCGGGCTCCGCGGGCCCCGCGGCCGGGGGCACCTTGGGCACCGGGTTGTAGCGGCTGGAGGCGTTGTCCACCACCCGGTCGATCAACCGCGCCGCGCCCAGGCACAGCGGCAGCAGCACGCACATGAGCAGGCCGAACTGGAACGGGAAGGCCAGCTGGGCCATCCACAGCTCGACCCCGTCCCACCACTGCTCGAAGGCGTCCACCACCCGTCCGAGCGTAGTCGCGTGACGTGCTTCACCGCACACCGATCCGTACTTGTCGGTAAGTTCGCCGCATGTTCGCCGTCTACGCAGCCGAGCCGAGCCCGCAAGACCCGATCGCCGCCCTGCGCGTCGGCGAGCGACCGGACCCGGCGGTGCCGGACGGCTGGGTGCGGGTCGCGGTGCGCGCCGCGAGCCTGAACATGCACGACCTGTGGACGCTGCGCGGCGTGGGCATCAAGGCGGACCGGTTCCCGATGACCCTCGGCTGCGACGGCGCGGGCGTGCTGGAGGACGGCACGGAGGTCGTGCTGCACTCGGTGATCGGCGACCCGGCGTGGTCCGGCGACGAGACGCTCGACCCGGGCCGCACCCTGCTGACCGAGAAGCACCAGGGCACGTTCGCCGACCACGTCGTCGTGCCCGCGCGCAACGCGCTGCCCAAGCCGGCGGGGCTGTCCTTCGCCGAGGCGGCGTGCATGGGCACGGCGTGGCTGACGGCCTACCGGATGCTGTTCGTGAAGTCCGGTCTGCGCCCGGGTCAGACGATGCTCGTGCAGGGCGCGTCCGGCGGCGTGTCGACGGCCCTGGTGCAGCTGGGCCGGGCGGCGGGCTTCCGGGTGTGGGTGACCGGCCGCACCGAGGAGAAGCGCGCGCTGGCCACGTCCCTGGGCGCGCACGCCGCGTTCGAGTCCGGCGCGCGGCTGCCCGAGCGGGTCGACGCGGTGTTCGAGACGGTCGGCAAGGCCACCTGGTCGCACTCGATGAAGTCGCTCAAGCCCGGCGGGATCGTGGTGATCTCCGGCGCCACCAGCGGTGACGCCTCCGCCGCCGAGCTCCAGCGGCTGTTCTTCCTCCAGCTGCGCGTGGTCGGCTCGACCATGGGCACCCGCGAGGAGCTGGGCGACCTGCTGTCGTTCTGCGAGCTGAACGGCCTGCGCCCGCAGATCGGCGCCGAGCTGCCGTTCGAGCGGGCCGAGGAGGGCTTCCGCTCGATGCTCGACGGCGAGACCGCGGGCAAGATCGTGTTCAGCCGGTCCTGAGCAGGTCGAGCAGGACCTCCGGGTCCTGCGCGCCGGCCACGCCCCGGTTGCCCACCACGAACGTGGGAACCGACCGCACGCCGATCGCGACACCCTGGCCCAGCTCCTCGGTGAGGCGCTGGGCCAGGGTGTCGTCGTCGAGCGCGGCCTCCGCGCCCTCCAGCCCCGCCCCGGTCGCCAGCGCCACGAGCACGTCCCGGTCGCCGAGGTGCGCGCCCTCGGTGAAGTGCGCGTGGAAGAAGCGCTCGCCGACCGCGCCCTGCACGCCCTGCTCGCGGCCGAGCAGCAGCAGCCGGTGCGCGTCGAAGGTGTTCGCCTCCACCTGCCGGGACAGGTCGTAGGCCAGGCCCACGCCCGCGGCCACCTCGGTGACCCTGGCCTGCGCCCGGCGCGCGCCGTCCGCGCCGAACCTCTCCCCCAGCACGTCCACCATCGGCCGCCCGCTGTTCGCGGCGCGCGGGTCCAGCTGGAACGGCCGCCACACGACCTCGACCGCCTCGTCCTCCCACCGCTCCAGCGCGCGCTCCAGCTTGCGCTTGCCGATGTAGCACCACGGACAGACCACGTCCGACCACACGTCCAGCTGCACGAACCGCACAACCTCCCCCCGTTCCCGGTTGTTCCCGCTCCCACTCGTCCTGGTGGACGGCGCCGCCCGCGGCAGGCGCAGGTCAGCCCTCGACGGGACCGGCGCCGCCGACCGGACCGACGCCCAGGACCGAGGCGCACCACCCGTCGACCACGTCGGCGAGCACGGCCATCGGCAGCGGACCGCCCCGCAGCACGAGGTCGTGGAAGGCCCTGATGTCGAACCTGTCGCCGAGGCGCCGCTCGGCGTCACCGCGCAGGCGCTGGATCTCCAGCCGCCCCACCATGTAGGACAGCGCCTGCGCGGGGTTCTCGATGTACCGGTCCACCTCGGCGAAGATGTCGACGTCGGGCATGACCGCGTTGGCGCGCAGGTAGTCCACGGCCTGCTGCCTGCTCCACCCCATCGCGTGCAGACCGGTGTCCACGACGAGCCGGGCGGCGCGCAGCGAGTCGCCGGACAGCATTCCCAGCCGGGCCACGCCATCGCTGTACAGGCCCATCTCGTCGGCCAGCCGCTCCGCGTAGAGGGCCCAGCCCTCCAGGTACGCCTCGACGGAGGCGAACCGGCGCAGCAGCGGCAGGTCGTCGAGCCGCTGGGCCAGCGCGATCTGGAAGTGGTGGCCGGGCACGCCCTCGTGGAACGCGGTCGCCTCGGCGCTGAACCGGTCGCGCTCGTGCGCCCGGTGGGTGTTCACGAAGTAGGTGCCGGGCCGCGACCCGTCCATGGCCGGGTCCATGTAGTAGGCCAGCGGCGCGTTGGGCGCCTCCGCCTCGGGCACCGGCTCCACCGCGCAGCGCGCGGACGGGACCGTGCCGAACCAGTCGGCCGCGACGCGTTCGGCGCGGGCGATGCACTCCCGCGCCGGCACCAGCATGTCGTCGGCGCCCGCCCACCGCAGCCCCGGGTCGGCCAGCAGCCTGGCCCGCACGCCGGCCGCCGTGACGGGGCCGAACACGCGGGCGCCGATCTCCTCGTACTCCCGGTCCAGCGCCGCGATCAGGTCCAGGCCGATGCGGTGCAGCTCCTCCGGCGTGTGCCCGGTCGTGGTGTAGAAGCGCACCAGCTCGGGGTAGATCCGCTCGCCGTCGGGCAGCCAGCACAGGCCGGGCCGGTCCTCGCCGCGCCCGCGCCCGGCGATCTCGGTGCGCAGGAAGTCGCGGTAGCGGGCGAACGCGGGCCGCACCTCCCCGGCCAGCAGTTCCGCGCCGCGCGAGGCCAGGTCGGAGCCCTTCAGGGGTGTGCCCAGCGGGTCCTCGGCCTCCGCCAGGTAGCGGTCCAGGCGGGCGACGGCGGCGTCCACCAGGTGCCGCACGGGGCGGCGGTCGGAGGTGCGCTGCCGCGCGGCGAGCGCGTCGAGGTGGTCGGGCAGCGCCGCCAGCCGGGTCAGGTAGGCCCGGCGCGCCTCGTCGTCACCGGGCCGGACCATCGGTAACGCGGCGAGCAGGACGACCACCGGCGCGTTGAGCCCTTCCGCGTGCGTGTGCTCGACGAGGTTCGCGTCCAGGCGGTGCACCAGGCCGCGCGCCTGCTGCACGACCACGGCCCGCGTCACCGGGTCGTCCGCGCCCTCACCGGCCCGGCGGGCCACGTCCTCGACGCGGGCGCGGAGGACGCGCGTGCCCTCGGCGCTGTGGTCCGGCAACCGGTGGTCCCACCCGGGGATGCCGAGCAGGGTGGCCATGACGGGATCGGCGTCCAGCACCAGGGTCAGCAGCTCGTCGGCGAGTTCGCGCGCGGTGGTCACGCGGACATTCTCGGGTGCTACGCGGGTGGAATGCGCGCGTTGGCGACGGAAAGCGCCTGGCGCGCCTCGGAAACCAGCCGGGCGACCACCTCGGCCGCCGGGGCCGGGCGGACCAGCGGGTAGGTCTGACCGGCCCACATCGACATCAGCTCGGGGTCCCCGGTCGCGCGCACCGGCCTGGTCAGGTGGTGCACCTCCGGGTAGGCCGGCGGGGCCGAGCCCTCGTTCTCGCTGAGGAACCTGTTCACCAGGCCCCGCGCCGGTCGGCCGCTGAACGCCCTGGTCAACGCGGTTCGCCGGGTGCCCTCGGCGAGCGCCTGGCGGTGCGCGGCCGACGTGCCCGCCTCGGGCGTGGCCAGGAACGCGGTGCCGAGCTGCGCCGCGACGGCCCCGGCGGCGAGCACGGCCGCCACGTCGGCGCCGTGGACCAGGCCGCCGGTCGCGATCAGCGGCAGGTCCACCCGGTCACGGACCAGGCGGAGCGCGGCCAGCACGCCGAACAGCTCGCCGCCGCCGGGCGAGACGCCGTCATCGGCGAAGGTGCCGCGGTGTCCACCCGCGTCGCAGCCCTGCACGCACAGCGCGTCCGCGCCGACCCGGTCGGCCTGCGCGGCCTCCTGCGGCGTGGTCACGGTCACCACGACCGTGCTGCCCGCCGCGTGCAGGCGGTGGACGTCCTCGGGCGCGGGCAGGCCGAAGGTGAACGACACCACCGGCACCCGCAGCGCCATCACCAGTTCCAGCTTCGCGACATAGGCGTCGTCGTCCCAGCGCGGCTCGCCCGGTTCGGCCGGCGATTGCGCGCGCACCCGCTCCCGGTAGCCGGCCAGGTCCGCGGTGGAGCGCGGGCCGGGCACGAACAGGTTCACGCCGAACGGGCGGTCGGTGAGCCCCGTGGTGGCGGTGACCTGCTCGGCGACCGCTTCCACCGACAGGTAGCCGGCGGCGAGGAAGCCGAGCCCGCCCGCTCTCGCCACCTCCGCGACGAGGCGGGGTGTCGACGCGCCGCCGGCCATGGGGGCGGCGATGACGGGCACTTCGAGGCGGTCCAGCATGGACTCGACGATATCCCGCGATCGGGCGGGGAGCGCCTGCCCGCCTCGGACGCCGGCCCGGTTGACGTGGAGTGGGCGGTCGCCGAGGACGCGCCGTCCCTCCCGCGGTGCGGCGGGAGGGACGGCGCCCGCCGCGCTACGGCAGCGTGTCCAGGTGCGGGGCCACGGTGTTGGCGAACTGCCAGTTGTTCGAGGCGTCCCAGTTGATCGACCACGTCATCGCGCCGCGGATGCCGGGCCACGTCTGCGCGGGCTTGAACGATCCGCAGTTCGTGCCCTTGGCGAGGCAGTTGAGCGCCGCGTTGACGTTGGCGGGCGACTGGTAGCCGCCGCCCGCGCCCGACGGCGAGGCGGGCAGGCCGAGGCCGACCTGGTCGGGCCGCAGGCCGTTCTGGAGCTGGATGCAGGCGAGCGCGACGAGGAAGTCGACCGTGCCCTGCGAGTACACCTTCTGGTCGCAGCCGAGCATCGAACCCGAGTTGTAGTACTGCATGTTGACGACGGTCAGGATGTCCTTCACGGCCAGCGCCAGCTTGAAGTACTCGGACTGCGTCGACTGCATGTCGATGGTCTGCGGCGCCATCGCGATGACCTTGCCGCCGCCCGCGCTGATGCTGCGCAGCGCCTGCGCCATGTAGGTCGCGTTGACGCCGTTCTCCAGGTCGATGTCCACGCCGTCGAAGCCGTAGTTCGCGATCAGGGCCTTCACGCTGTTCGCGAAGTTCGTGGCGGCGGTGGAGTTGCCGACGCTGATCGTGCCCTTCTCGCCGCCCACCGAGATGATCACCTTCTGGCCGCGGGACTGGAGGGTGCGCACGTCGGCCTTGAACTGGGCGTCGGTGTAGCCGCCGAGCTTGCTCGACAGCGTCGGGTCGAGGTTGAACGCGACCGCGCCCGGCGTGGTGGTCGCGTCGGCGAACGCCACGGCCACGATGTCGTAGGTGGTGGGCACGTCGGCGAGCTTGAGCAGCCGCGAGCCGTTGTCGAAGTTGTGCCAGTAGCCGGTGAGGGCGTGCTTCGGCAGCGACGGGTCCGGGTTGCCCGGCGTGGTGGTCGTCGTGGTCGTGGTCGTCGTGGTGGTGGTGGTGGTGGTCGTCGTGGTCGTGCTGGTCGGCGGGGTACCCGGGCCGTCGAGGCTCACGTCGTCGACGTGGAAGGCGGGCTGGCCGTACCAGCCGTGCACGTACACCGTGACGCTCGTGGTGTTGCCGGTGGTGAAGTCCAGGTTCAGCTGGCCGAAGCCCGCCGAGCCCGGCGTCCAGGTGCTCTTGTCACCGCTGCCCGTGCCGGTCACGCCCAGGTACACGTAGCTGCCCTGCACCCACGCGCTCAGCTTGTACGCCGTGTTGGCCTTCACGGTGACCGTCTGCTGGCAGCGCGCGTTGTCCTGCCCGGCGGGGGTGCCGACCAGGGCGTGCGACCCGCTGCGCTTGGGCGTGGTGACCACACCGGTCCCCGCGCCGCACGTCCACCCGCTGGTGCTGCCCTCGAACCCCGGGTTGGCGAGCAGGTTGGCGGCCGACGCGCTGCCGACCACCACCAGGGCCAGGCCCGCGATCGCCAGCAGTCCGGCCAGCACCGCGCCCAGCGCGCGTCTCGTCCTCGAAGCCACGTCCACCTCCACGTTCTCTCCGGCGGCCACGCCCAGCTCGGGTGACGCGGGCCACTCGAAAATGGACTAGACCAATGGGTCTTGTCAAGCCTGTGAACAATGGTCCGATGACGTTCACCGTTGATGACGCCATCCGGATCGCCAGAGCGGCCCACGAGGGGCAGGTCGACAAGTCGGGCAAGCCCTACATCGGCCACCCCCTGCGCGTGATGAGCACGGTGTCCGGCGAGCACGCCCGGATGGCCGCCGTGCTGCACGACGTCCTGGAGGACACCGACCTGACCGCCGACGACCTGCGCGCCGCCGGGTGCCCGCCCGAGGTCGTGGACACGGTGGTCGCGCTGAGCCACCTCCCCGGCGAGCCGCGCGAGGACTACCTCGAACGCGTGCTGACCGACCCCGTGGCGGTCGTCGTGAAGCGGGCCGACATCGCCGACAACATGTCGCCGCCCCGGCTCGCGCTGCTCGACCAGGCCACCCAGGAGCGGTTGCGGAAGAAGTACGCGGACTCGCTCGACGTGCTCGGCCGAGGCGCGCGGTGAGCACTTCCCAACGCGGGCGTCACCGGCCCGTCACCCCCAGGGGATGATCACGAACCGTGGCGAAACAGGTGCGGCGGAGGTCACGCCGAAATCGGCTGCGCAGGGCTCTGACGTGCGGCACCATAGTAGGTGAACCGATACAGATAGATCGATCCGAAAGGTGACATGACGAACCCCCTGGCTACTGTTCGCACGTACTTCGCCACGCGACGCGCGATCCGCAAGCGGGAAGCGGACCTCGAACGTGAGCTGGCCGACTACAACACCCCCAGCGCCCGGATGGACATGGAAGCGATCCTCGCGCGTCACCCGGAGCACCAGACCCGGGAGATCGAAGCGATCCTCCGCCGCCACGCGCTGAACGGGATGCTCCGCAACTACAGCTGAGCCTCCCGGGCACCTCCGAGGGCCTTCGGGACAGGGACGTCCTGAGGGCCCTTTCGTCACTTCCGGAGCGGTCCCAGCAGCCCGGCGGGGACGACTCGCACCGGGAACGGCACCGTGGCGTCGAACGCGTCGTCGCCCTTGACCTCGGCCACCTGCTCGTAGCGGCCTCCGGCATCGAGTTCGAACGCGGTCAGCGCGAGTTCTCCGGGATCGACGACCCAGTAGCTCTCCACTCCCAGCCGCTCGTACACCGCCTTCTTGGTGTTGAGGTCGTGCACGGCAGTGCTCGGCGACAGGACCTCGACCGCCAGCACCGGAGCGACCGGCAACAACTTCTCGGTCAGGTCTTCGCAGCGGGCCACCAGGACATCGGGTCGCAACTCCAACGTCGTGGACGGCCGTACCGCGAACGGCGCCGTCAGGACCTCCAAGCCGTTCGGGCATGCGCCGTCCAGGAGCACGATGAGCTTCACCACCACTTTCTGGTGTCGGTAGCCGGGCGCCGGGCTCACGTGCAGCGCCCCGTCGACGAGTTCGTAGCGGCGGCCGTCATCGGGCATCCCCTCCAGGTCTTCGACCGTGTAAAGAGGTCCCTCGCAGTCATTCGCCATGACGCTCATGGTCTCCCCCTTTCAGTTGGTGCGCCAACCATGCCGGAGAAACCGCCGGAAACGACGATCCCCGCCGATCACCCACCCGAAGAGGCGGAGATCGACGGGGACTTGGCCACCGGTCCTACTTCTTGCCCTTGTCCTTGCCGCCGGAGTCGTCGGTGGACAGCGCGGCGACGAAGGCTTCCTGGGGCACCTCGACCCGACCCACCATCTTCATCCGCTTCTTGCCCTCCTTCTGCTTCTCCAGCAGCTTGCGCTTGCGGGTGATGTCACCGCCGTAGCACTTCGCCAGGACGTCCTTGCGGATCGCGCGGATCGTCTCGCGGGCGATCACGCGCGCGCCGATGGCAGCCTGGATCGGCACCTCGAACTGCTGCCGCGGGATCAGCTCGCGCAGCTTCGTGGCCATCCGCGTGCCGTAGCCGTAGGCGTGGTCCTTGTGCACGATCGCGCTGAAGGCGTCCACCGGCTCGCCCTGGAGCAGGATGTCCACCTTGACCAGCTCGGCCTCCTGCTCGCCCGACTCCTCGTAGTCCAGCGACGCGTAACCGCGCGTGCGCGACTTCAGGGCGTCGAAGAAGTCGAAGATGATCTCGCCGAGCGGCATGGTGTAGCGCAGCTCCACGCGGTCCTCGGACAGGTAGTCCATGCCGCCCAGCTGGCCGCGCTTGGCCTGGCACAGCTCCATGATCGCGCCGATGTAGTCGCTCGGCGCGATGATCGTGCACCTGGTGACGGGCTCGTACACCTCGGCGCGCTTGCCGTCCGGCCAGTCGGACGGGTTGGTCACCACGTGTACGGTGCCGTCCTCCATCACGACCCGGTACACCACGTTCGGCGCGGTCGAGATGAGGTCCAGGCCGAACTCGCGCTCCAGCCGGTCGCGGGTGATCTCCAGGTGCAGCAGGCCGAGGAAGCCGCAGCGGAAGCCGAAGCCCAGGGCCGCGGACGTCTCCGGCTCGAACGTGAGCGCGGCGTCGTTGAGCTGGAGCTTCTCCAGCGCCTCGCGCAGGATCGGGTAGTCCGAGCCGTCGACCGGGTAGAGGCCGGAGTACACCATCGGCCGCGGCTCGCGGTAGCCGGCCAGCGGCTCGGTGGCGCCCTTCTTCTCGGCCGTCACGGTGTCGCCGACCTTCGACTGGCGCACGTCCTTCACGCCGGTGATCAGGTAGCCCACCTCGCCGACGCCCAGGCCGGCGCTCGGCTTCGGCTCGGGCGAGAT
The DNA here is from genome assembly GCF_031455225.1 of Saccharothrix longispora. Taxonomy (GTDB): domain Bacteria; phylum Actinomycetota; class Actinomycetes; order Mycobacteriales; family Pseudonocardiaceae; genus Actinosynnema; species Actinosynnema longispora. The sequence goes on along the minus strand of NZ_JAVDSG010000001.1, from coordinate 8,064,269 downwards.
GATGCCGACTTCCAGCAGCTCGTGGGTCGCGTTGGTCGACATCATCCGGATGCGCTGGCGCGGGGTGATCTTGCCGTCGACCACGCGGATGTACGTGACCACGCCGCGGTAGGTGTCGTAGACCGAATCGAAGATCATCGCGCGGGGCGGGGCGTCCGCGTCGCCGACCGGGGCCGGTACCCGCTTCACGACCTCGTCCAGCAGCGCCCCGACGCCCAGGCCGGTCTTGGCCGAGACGCGCAGCACCTCCTCGGGCTCGCAGCCGACGATGTGGGCGAGCTCCTTGGCGTACTTGTCGGGGTCCGCGGCGGGCAGGTCGATCTTGTTCAGCACCGGGATGATGGTGAGGTCGTTCTCCATCGCCAGGTACAGGTTGGCCAGGGTCTGCGCCTCGATGCCCTGCGCGGCGTCGACCAGCAGGACCGTCCCCTCGCACGCCTCCAGCGCGCGGGACACCTCATAGGTGAAGTCGACGTGACCCGGGGTGTCGATCATGTGCAGGACGTGGTCCTGCCCCCCGACCTGCCACGGAAGCCGCACGTTCTGCGCCTTGATCGTGATGCCGCGCTCACGCTCGATGTCCATCCGGTCGAGGTACTGCGCTCGCATCGCACGGGCGTCGACCACGCCGGTGAGCTGCAGCATGCGGTCGGCCAGGGTGGACTTGCCGTGGTCGATGTGCGCGATGATGCAGAAGTTCCGGATCAGGTCCGGAGGCGTGAACGTCTGGTCGGCGAACGTGGTCACGAAGGTTCCTCGCACAAGAAGGACGGGGGAATCGCCCCATTCTCTCATGCCGGGCCACCGACCCGGGCCTGGCGGGCGTGACCGACGACATAGGCTGCCCGCCGTGTACGCGAACGGCGAGGACCCGCGACCTGCCCGTGGCGTGGTGCGAGAGGTCCACACGACGGCCCATGCGGCGACCCTGGAGTACTCCCCCGACCTGGACGGCCTGGCCGACCCGGGCGAGGTCGTGTGGGCGTGGGTGCCCTTCGAGGAGGACGCGAGTCGCGGCAAGGACCGGCCGCTGCTGGTGGTCGGCAGGCACCACCGCGCCCTGCTCGCCCTGATGCTGACCAGCAGGGCCCCGAGGGAGGCCGAGGACGACTGGCTCGACCTCGGCACGGGCCGCTGGGACCGCGACGGCCGCCACTCCTACCTGCGCCTCGACCGCGTCTTCGAACTGGACGAGGACGACATCCGCCGCGAGGGCTCGGTGCTGGAGCCGGAGCGTTTCTCCCTGGTCGTGGACGCCCTGCGGCAGCTCGGCTGGAAGTAGGCCGACCGGCTCCGTTGGCGCGCCGCACGGGAAGTCGATGCACCGACCATCAGGATTCCGCCATGGACAAGCGGCTGGTCAGCCTCGAAGTGGAGAACTTCCGCAGTCTGCGGAAAGTCCACCTGCCGCTCGGCGACCTCACCGTGCTGGTCGGCCCCAATGGTGCCGGGAAACCAACGTGCTCAAGGTGTTCGAGTTCCTCGCGGACATCATCCGGACCGATCTCGAACCAGCGATCAACGCTCGCGGCGGATTCGACGAAATCGTGTTCCACGGTGGCGACAAGCCCCCGCGCAGCATACGGATCGCGGCCACCGCCACGTGGACCACGCACAGCAACCGGAACGCGCCCGACGAGTACGAACTGCGGATCACCAGGTCGAGGCGGGCCAGCGGTGACGTGCTGTCACGACGCGAGGCGTTCCAGTTCAAGCGCACCAAGGGGAGCGGCCGCAGAATCACGATCAGCGGGCAACAGGCGACCGTGGTCAGCACCGGTGACACCGCCCGAACGGAAGACTCGATCGGCATCAAGTCTTTCAGCAGTGGCCTGTCGACGCTTCCCCGACTGCACGGCGGAGGAGGTGACGAGGTCGCCGCGATCGCTGACCGACTTGCGTCCTTCCGGGTGTTCGACGTGGCGGTGGCGGCGGCACGTCGACCCGCCAGGCCGTCACGTCACCACGTATTCCTGGAAGACGACGCGAGCAACCTCGCAGCTTTCCTCTCGGTATTGCGCAGATCCGACGAGCAGGCTTTCGACCAGCTTCAGGACGACGCCCGGCAGGCACTCCCCCAACTGGAGGCGATCGACTTCGAGCGCGTGTCCGACGGCACCGGGGAGGTCGCCGTCGTGCTGCACGAACGCGGCCTCAGGCGGCCGCCCCCCCTCGTGGACGCGTCCTGCGGAACCGTGCGCCTCCTCGGGTTGTTGGCGCTGCTCCACGACCCTCGCCCCCCCGCTCTCACCTGCATCGAGGAGATCGACCACGGTCTGCACCCACAGGCGCTCGAAATGCTGGTCGAACGTCTTCGCGAGGCCAGCGAGCGCAGCCAGTTCCTGATCGCCACGCACTCGCCGGCGCTCGCGGACCGCCTCCGCCCGGAGGAGTTCGTCATCTGCGAGCGCCGCGACGACGGATCGTCCGCGATTCCCGCCGTGTCGACCGCGGAGATCGAGCGCATAGTCGCGGCGAGCGAGGGCCTTCCGCTCGGTGAGCTGTGGTTCGGCGGCGCACTCGGCGGTGATCTGTGAGCCGTCGCGGTGGGACGGCGACTCGCGCGACGCGAAAACCGGTGATCGTGCTCGCAGGTGAGGACGGCAACGATCGGCAGTGCCTCCGGATCGTGCTGGAAGCGTCACACCCGGAAACGCGGGGGAGGATCGTCGAGATCAACGAACAGGTCCGTCTCCGGCAGGCGGGCAGCGGCAACCTCGCCGCCAGGGTCGACAGGCTTGCCAGACTCGCGGAAGCACGGGCGACGCGGGAACAGGCCGGGATCGCGGCGTTCTTCGTCCACGAGGACTTCGACGAGGTGGACTGCCCCTCACGGGGCGAGGTTCGCGAGCGGGTGCAGCACGCGTTGTCCCGACGAGTGGACAACGCGCACTACGTGCTGGCGACCTGGGAGGTCGAAGCGTGGCTGCTCCAGTTCCCCCGGGCGATCACGGCGACCTGTTCGTCGTGGTCGGTGCCCAGGCGGTACCTCGGGCGGGACACCGCGAGGATCGGCGACCCGAAACAGGTCATGCTCCGGGAGATCGGTCGTTCCGGCGCTCCGCGGTACCGCGAGTCCGACGCGCCGAAAGTGCTCGCGAAGGCCGTCGAACTCGGCGAGTTCCGGACACCGTCGGGTACCAACGTCTCGTGGAGCGAACCGGGCACGAGCATCGCGGGGCTCGCGTTCGACGCCTGATCCCGCGCCGGGCCCTCCAGCCCGACGTGGCCGACCCGGGACGTGACGCGGTTCGACCGGGATGCCGTTTGGTCGGGTCATGCCGCCTACCAGGCCGGGACGCCGGTCGCGCAGCAGCACGAGCGTGACGTGCGCGCGGTCCGGGCACACCTGGACCGGGGAACACCCCGGGCACGGTCTCCGGGCGGGTACCGGGGCGATCCCCGATGCGGCGCGCACGCGGTCGCGGCGACCCTGGGGGCATGGCGAACAACCTCATGAAGGCGTTCGACGCGGCGTTCGGCCACCCGCGCGGCAAGGTGGGCGAGCTGGGCGGGCGCGTGATGGCCAAGCTCAACGCGAAGGTCGAGGAGCACGTCGTCGAGGTGGCGGACCCGACGATGGAGGAGGTCGTGCTGGTCCTGGGCCCCGGTCCCGGCGTCGGTCTCAAGCTGGCCGGTGAACGCGCGCTCAAGGCGATCGGCGTGGACCCGTCGCAGGTGATGCTGGACGAGGCGCGCACCCGGTGCGCCGAGCTGATCGCGACCGGCCGGGTCGAGCTGCGCGAGGGCGCGGCGATGCGGACCGGTCAGCCCGAGGCGTCGGTGGACGTGGTGGTCTCGGTCGACAACCTCCAGCTGTGGGGCAACCGGGCGGCGGCGTTCCACGAGTTGCGGCGCGTGCTGCGGCCGGGTGGGCGGCTCGTGGTGTCGGTGCACCGGATGGCGCTCGACACGTCCGAGTACGACCTCATGCGCGAGGCCGAGCAGGCGGGGTTCGCCGACGTCCGCACCTCGTTCCACCAGTACGGCGGCGTGGTGCCGCCCGCGGTGCAGCTACTCGCGCACGTCCCGGCGTAGCGGGTGCTCGGCGGGGACCTCGACGAGCACGATGCGCCGCCCGTCGGGGTCGGCGATCCACATCTCGTCGAGGCCCCACGGCTCGCGGCGGGCCGGCCGGGTGACGTGGTCGGCCACGGTCTCGGCCGCCGCGGCGAGGTCGCGCACCTGGAGCAGCAGCTGGGTGGCGGCGGTGGGGTCGTCGGCGGATTCGCCGGCCACCTCCAGGAACCCCCCGCCGAGGAAGAACACGGTGCCGCCGGGGAACTCCCGGTGGATGGCGAGGCCGAGGACGTCCCGGTAGAACGCGCGGGCGCGCTCCGGGTCGGTCGAGCGGACGAGGACGCGACTGCTCAGGATCTCCACGCCTCCCAGGCCATCACACGCGCACGTCGAGCGCCATCCGGACGTGCGGCGGGAACCCGTCCGACCGGCCGACCTCGCGCCAGCCGTGCGCGGTGCAGAAGGCCCGCGCTCGCTCGTTGGGCGTGAACACCTCCAGGTGCGCGGTGGTCACGCCGTGCCCGCGCAGGGCGTCCGCGGCGGCGTCGTGCAGCGCGTGGCCGACCCCGCGGCCCCAGTGCGCCGGGTCGACCTGGAGCTGGAGCAGGTCGCCGTCCACCGTGACCAGCGCGAAGCCGACCAGGTCGCCGTCGAGTTCGGCGACCAGCCAGGTGCGGCCGGGCCGGGTGAAGTCGTACGGGGCCGCGCGGACCCTGCTCTCCCAGTCGGCCAGCTCCTCCTCGGGCAGGTGGCCCTCGTAGTAGCTGCGCCGGGCGCCGACGAAGACGTCGACGAGCCGCCCGCCGTCCTCCGCGCGCGCCGTGCGCACCGTGATGCTCCCCATGGACCCGTGGACGCGCGGCGGACGGCGCGGTTGTCCGGCGCCTTGCCACGCATCCCCGAAAAGTGATATCACTTTGCTAAGCAAGAGATATGACCTGAGGGGTGGAGCGATGAACGCTGTGGTGGACGCGGCGATGGACGTGGCCGTGAAGATGCCGACTCCCGTGGTGCGGGAGCGCGACGCGAAGCACGTGTCGGGCTGGGGCGTGCTGGGCGGTTCGATCGTCGCGATGGCGCTGGGTGCGCTGGTGATCGTGCTCTCCGCGATCCCCGACGGCCCGGACGCGGGACCGAGCCCGGCGGGGATCGTGATCGGCGCGCTCCTCGTGGTGGTGGGCTCCGTCGCGTCGGGCGGGCTGTTCACCGTGGCACCCGGCGAGGCCCGGGTCCTCCAGTTCGCGGGCCGCTACATCGGCACCGTGCGACGCGACGGCCTGCGCTGGGCCAACCCGTTCGCCACGAAGGTGAAGGTGTCGACCCGCATCCGCAACCACGAGACCACCGCGCTCAAGGTCAACGACGCCGACGGCAACCCGATCGAGATCGCCGCCGTGGTGGTGTGGCAGGTCGAGGACACCGCGCGGGCCAAGTTCGAGGTGGACGACTTCGTGCGGTTCGTGGGCATCCAGACCGAGACCGCCGTGCGGCACATCGCCACCAGCTACCCGTACGACAACCACGAGGAGGCCGGACTGTCGCTGCGCGAGAACGCCGACGAGATCACCGAGACCCTGTCCGTGGAGATCGCGGCACGCGTCCAGGCGGCCGGCGTGAAGGTGATCGAGTCGCGCCTGACGCACCTGGCCTACGCTCCGGAGATCGCGCAGGCGATGCTCCAGCGCCAGCAGGCGGGCGCGGTGGTCGCGGCGCGGTCCAAGATCGTGGAGGGCGCGGTCGGGATGGTGCAGCTGGCGCTGGACCGGCTCGCCGAGCAGGACGTGGTGGAACTGGACGAGGAGCGCAAGGCTGCGATGGTGTCGAACCTGCTGGTCGTGCTGTGCGGGGACAAGTCCACGCAACCCATCGTCAACACCGGGTCGCTGTACCACTGACGTGGCCGAGCGCAAGAGCGTCCTGCTGCGCCTCGACCCGGCGGTGCACGACGCCCTGTCCCGGTGGGCGAGCGACGAGCTGCGCAGCACCAACGCGCAGATCGAGTTCCTGCTGCGCCGGGCGCTCGCCGAAGCGGGCCGCCTGCCCTCCGGCACGGCGGCCCCGCCGAAGCGCGGCCGGCCGCGCAAGTCGGCACCGGCTACCGGCGAGGACTGACCCGCCGGGCACCGATCGGGTTTGATCGACTCGCGGGTGCCGGGAGCCGGTGCCAGGTTGTGCCGATGAGCGAGCTGAACACCCCGTACGCACCGGGCACGCCGGCGTGGGTGGACATGATGACCACCGACCGGGGCGCGACGACCGAGTTCTACGGCGGGCTGTTCGGCTGGGACTTCGAGGTCGGCGGCCCGGAGACCGGGTACTACACGAACGCCCTGGTGCGCGGGCTGCCCGTGGCCGGGTTCGGCGAGATGCCGCGCGACGCGATGTTCCCGGTCGTGTGGACCACCTACCTCGCGACGGACGACCTCGACGAGTCCCTGGAGGCCCTGGGCGCGGCCGGCGGCAAGGTGCTCGTGCCGGAGTTCGACACCGGCGGCCCGGGGCGCGGCGCCATCGCGATCGACCCGACGGGCGCGGCGTTCGGCCTGTGGGAGGCGGGCACGCACATCGGCGCGTACGTGGTGAACGAGCCGGGCGCGGTGGTGTGGAACGAACTGGCCACCCGCGACCCGTTCCGGGCGGCGGAGTTCTACCGGGACGTGTTCGGGCTGGGCCTGGACCCGCTGCCCGACTTCCCCTACACGCAGCTGACGGCGGACGGCCGGGCCGTGGCCGGGGTGTTCGGCATGGCCGGCGGGATCCCCGCCGAGATCCCGCCGCACTGGATGACCTACTTCGCGGTGTCCGACGCCGAGGTGTCGGCGCGGCGGGTGCGCGAGCTGGGCGGCGTCACGGTCGGCGACGTCGTCGACTCGCCGTTCGGCCGCTTCACCACGGCCGGCGACCCGCTGGGTGCGACGTTCCGGCTCATCCAGCCACCGCCTTCCACCCGAGGCTGACCACGAGCGCCACCACGACGGTGAGGAACACCCTGCGCACGAACCCCGATCCCCGCCGCACCGCGAGCCGCGCCCCGAACACCGCGCCGGTCATGTTGCACGCCGCCAGCACCAGCCCGAGGCCCCACAGCACCTTGCCCGCCGGGACGAAGTAGAGCAGCGCGCCCAGGTTCGTCGCCACGTTGACGATCTTCGCCGTCGCCGACGCGCGCAGGAACGCGAACCCGACGACGCCCACCAGCAGGAACACCAGGAACGCCCCGGTGCCCGGTCCCGCCAGGCCGTCGTAGAAGCCGATCACCGCGCCGCCGAGCGCCATCACCGCGATCTGCGCGGCGCGCGTGAACCGCGACGCCTCGGCCACGCCCAGCGCGGGCTTGCGCCACGTGTAGAGGCCGACGCCGACCAGCGCCACGAGCACCACGGCGTTCAGCGCGTCCGCCGCCAGCGCCCCCGCGAACGCCGCGCCGCCCACCGCGCCGCCGAACGCGGCCGACGCCATCGGCAGCGCCGACCACCAGTCGATCGACGTCTGCCGCGTGTAGGTCCGCACCGCCGCCGCCGTGCCGACCACCGCGGCGACCTTGCTCGTGGCCAACGCGTACAGGGGCTGCCCACCGGGCGCGATGAGCAGCATCGCGGGCAGCTGGATCAGCCCTCCCCCGCCGACGACGGCGTCGACCGCGCCCGCGAGCGCGGCGGCGAGGCAGAGGAACAGCAGGGCGGCGAGCGAGACGTGCCCGAACCCGGGCCAGTCGAGAGCGGCGGTCACGCACCGCATTCAACAGGACAGGCGTACTGCATTTCACCCCTTACCGAGGTGGTCACATTGGGAGCGCTCCCAGAATGCGCCGTTCGGCCCTAGTCGTGTGCCACCTCACACCGGAAGGGTGGATCGGACCGCCGCCCCGCCGGGACCCCGTCCCGCCTTCCCGCTGCCCGCCCCCTCGTCCGGGAGGTCCTCGATGCTGAGATCCCGCAAGCGCACCGCCGTCGGCGCCCTGGCCGTGCTGGCGATGCTGGTCACCGGAGCGCAGGCGAGCGGCGTGATCGAACCGGGCAGCGCGGACTACAGCGACGCCCGCGCACCCGTCGACCGCCGCGTCGACGACCTGCTGCGGCGCATGACGCTGGAGGAGAAGGTCGGCCAGATGACGCAGATCCGCCTCGGCAAGCTGCGGGGCAACTGCGAGTGGAACCCCGGCCCGCTGCGCGAGGACTGCATGAAGGCCGTCCTGGAGGACGCGAAGGTCGGCTCGATCCTGTCCGGCGGCGGCGACGCGCCCAACCCGAACACGCCCCGGGCGTGGGCGGAGATGACGAACGCCATCCAGAAGTTCGCCCTCGACCACAGCCGGCTCAAGATCCCGGTCATCTACGGCGCGGACGGCGTGCACGGCCACTCGAACGTGGTGAGCGCCACCATGTTCCCGCACCAGGTGGGCCTCGGCGCGACCTGGAACCCGGACCTGCTGGAGGAGATCGGCGCCTCGACCGGACGGGCGATGCGCGCGACCGGCGTGTTCTGGAACTTCGCGCCCGTGTCCGACCTCGCCCGCGACACCCGCTGGGGCCGCTACTACGAGACCTACAGCGAGGACCCGGTGCTGGCCGGCTCGCTGGCCGCGGCCAACGTGCGCGGCCAGCAGGGACCGGCCGACGACACCGCGAAGCTCACCGCCACCGCCAAGCACTTCGCGGGCTACTCCGAGCCGTTCAACGGCCACGACCGCGCGCCCGCGCAACTGCCCATCCGCTACCTCCAGGACACCGTGCTGCCCGCCTTCCAGCCCCAGTTCGACGCGGGCGTCGGCACCGTGATGGTCAACTCCGGCGCGGTCAACGGCGTGCCCGCGCACGCCTCGAAGTACCTGCTCACCGAGCAGCTGCGCGACCGCATGGGCTTCCGCGGCGTGGCCATCACCGACTGGGAGGACATCCGCTTCCTGGTCGACCGCTACCACGTGGCCGCCGACTACCGGGAAGCCATCGCACTGGCCGTCAACGCGGGCGTCGACATGGCCATGGAACCGTCCAACGCCGCCGAGTTCACCTCCGGCCTGCTGGCGAACGTCCGCAGCGGGGCGATCAGCGGCAGGCGGATCGACCAGGCGGTGCGCCGCATCCTCACCCTCAAGTTCCAGCTCGGCCTGTTCGAGAAGCCGTTCGTGGACGAGGCGAAGGCGGACTCGATCGTCGAGGGCGCCGACCGCCGACTCGCCCGCCAGGCCGCCACCGAAGGCACCGTCCTGTTGCGCAACGAGGGCGTCCTGCCGCTGTCCACGAACGCCCGCAAGCTCGTCGTGACCGGCGACGCGGCCGACTCGGTGCCCCGCCAGCTCGGCGGCTGGACGGTCGGCTGGCAGGGCATCCCGTCCGGCTCCCCGCTACCGCCCGCGGTCACCGTGCTCCAGGGCATCCGCACCGCCGTCCCCGCGGCGGACGTCGTCAGCGCCCCGACGCAGGCCGACGCGGTCACCCAGGCCGCCGGCGCCGACGCCGTGGTCGTGGTGCTCGGTGAGGACCCGGGCGCCGAGGGCGACGCCGACACCGAGTCCCCCGAGCTGACCGCCGAGCAGCAGGCCCTGGTGACGGCCGTGCGGGCGACCGGCACACCGGTCGTCGTGGTGCTGCTCACCGGCCGGCCCCAGGTGCTGGGCGCGGTCGCCGACGCCCCGGCCCTGGTCGCGGGCTGGCTGCCCGGCTCGGAAGGCGGCAACGCCATCGCCGACGTGCTGTTCGGCGCGGTCAACCCCAGCGGCAAGCTGGCGGTGTCGTGGCCGAAGACCGTCGGCGACCAGCCGTTCTCCTACGACCAGCCGCGCGGCGCCAACGCGGGCCCCAGCTCCAGCTACGACCCGCAGTTCGCCTTCGGCCACGGCCTGTCCTACACCACGTTCACCACCTCCACGCCGGTCCTCAAGGCCACCGAGGTCCGCCGCGACGACCAGGTCAGGCTGTCGGTCGCGGTGGCCAACACCGGCGACCGCGACGGCACGGTCGTCGTGCCCGTGTACGTGCACCAACCGGTGAGCCAGGTGCTCACGCCCTACCAGCGGCTGGTGGGCTTCACCCGCGTCACGCTCAAGGCCCACGAGCAGCGCACCGTCGAGGTGGGCTTCCCCACCAAGCACCTCGCGGTGACCGCCGGCGACATGCACGGCGACGGCAGGCCCGAGGTCGCCAGGGGCGCCTACGAGGTGCTCGTCGGCGAGGGGAGGGCCGGGTTCACGGTTCGGTGAGCAGCCCTGATAACCTTGTCCGCCGTACCGCGCGGCATTCCGCCGTGGAGGAAACCCACCCCCGTTCCGGGGTTGGCGCCGATGAACGAGCGCGGTACGACTCCGAGACCGAGGAAAAGGTGGCTTTCGCGTGGCGAACATCAAGTCTCAGCTGAAGCGGATCAAGACCAACGAGAAGGCGCGCCTGCGCAACAAGGCCGTCAAGTCGTCGCTCAAGACCGCGATCCGCAAGTTCCGTGAGGCCGCCGAGGCGGGCGACAAGGCGAAGGCCACCGAGCTGGCGCGTGAGGCGTCCCGCAAGCTCGACAAGGCCGTCACCAAGGGCGTCATCCACGCCAACCAGGCCGCCAACAAGAAGTCGGCGCTGGCCAGGCGCGCCAACCAGATCTGATCCCCGCTCCACCGGAGCGCCGCTCACCCCCGCGGGTGGGCGGCGCTTCCGCGTTCCGCCCGTCCTCCCGTCCAGGGCACCCGCCTCAGCGCCGCCCGTGCACCGCGACGATCTTCAGCACCGCCCGTTCCAGGGCGTAGCCCGAGTCCGCCGCGGCACCCTTCACGTCCGCGTTGAGGTCGGCCACGACCGACATGGCCGCGGCCAGCCCGTGGTCCTCCCAACCGCGCGACTGCCCCTGCGCCTTCTTCACCTTCCACGGCGGCATGCCGAGTTCGCCCGCCAGCTTGAAGGGGTCGCCGCGCCCCACCGCGGACACCCGCGCGACCGTGCGCACCGCGTCGGCCAGCGCGTCGGCCACCAGCACGTGCGGCACCCCGAGCTGGATCGCCCACCGCAGGGCTTCCAGCGCGCCGGCCCGGTCGCCCATGACGGCCTTCTCCGCCACCGCGAACCCGGTCACCTCGGCCCGTCCCCGGTGGTACCGGCGGACCGCCTCGGCGTCGACCTTGCCACCGGTGTCCGCCACCAGCTGCGACGCCGCCGCAGCCAGCTCGCGCAGGTCCGACCCGACGGCCTCGATCAGCGCCGCCACCGCCTCCGGATCGGCCTTGCCGCCCCCGGCCGCGCGGATCTCGTTGCGCACGAACGCTTCCCGCTCGGTCGCCTTGGTCATCTTCGGGCACTCCGTGACCCGCGCCCCGGCCTTCCGCAGCGCCGCGGGCAGCTCCTTGGCCGCCTTGCTCCGCCCGCCGCCGCTGTGCACGACCACGAGCGTCACCCCGTCCGCGGGTGCTTTCGCGTAGGCGACCACGGCGTCGGCGATCTCCTTGCCGGCTTCCTGCGCCGCCTCCAGCGCGACCACCCGGCCCTCCGCGAACAGCGACGGACTCACCAGTTCCGCCAGCTCAGGAGGGGTGAGATCAGTCACCCGAACCCTGGTCAGGTCGGCCTGCGGGTCGGCTGCGCGCGCGACCTCCAACGCACCGCGCACCGCGCGTTCGACCAGCAACTCCTCCTCGCCGACGACCAGGTGCACGGCGTCGGGCGTCTCAGCGGGCGCACTCACGCGCGCGATCCTCCCACGTCCGCTCCGCGTCCGGATGGTGGACGCGACTGGCTGAGGGGCGGGATCGTGTCGTACGTTGAATCCACAACCGAATACCGCTCATCCAGAGGGGCAGAGGGATCGGCCCGAAGAAGCCCCGGCAACCCGTCGCACAGCGTCCGCTGCGCGACCACGGTGCCAATTCCGACCCGCGACGCGGGAAAGATGAGGAGAACCTCGCGATGACTGCTGTCGGTGTGCCCCCGACCACCACCTCCTTCGACCTGGGTCCGGCTCGGGCACTGTCCTGCCGCGAGTGCGGTCACGAGACGCCGCTCGCCCCGGAATACGCCTGTATCGAGTGTTTCGGGCCGCTGGAAGTGGCCTACGACTTCGGCCGGGTCCGCCGTGAGGACATCGAAGCCGGCCCTCGCTCGATCTGGCGCTACCGCGGCCTGCTCCCCGTGCCCTCCACCGTCGAGTCGCACCCCAACACCGACCCCGGCGGCACCCGCCTCGTCGAGGCCGACCGCCTCGCCAAGGCCCTGGGCGTGCGCAAGGTCTGGGTGAAGGACGACACCGGCAACCCGACCCACTCGTTCAAGGACCGCGTCGTCGGCGTCGCCCTCGCCGCCGCCCGCGAACTCGGCTTCAAGGTCCTCGCCTGCCCGTCCACCGGCAACCTCGCCAACGCCGTCGCCGCCGCCGCGGCCCGCGCGGGCTGGCAGTCGGTCGTCCTCGTGCCCTCCTCCCTGGAGCGGGCGAAGATCCTCATGACCGCCGTCTACGGCGGCAACCTGATCACCGTCGACGGCAACTACGACGACGTGAACCGGCTCGCCCAGGAACTCGCCGCCGAGCACGAGGACTGGGCGTTCGTCAACGTCAACGTCCGCCCCTACTACGCCGAGGGCTCCAAGACGCTCGGCTACGAGGTCGCCGAACAGCTCGGCTGGCGCCTGCCCGACCAGATCGTGGTGCCCATCGCCTCCGGCTCCCAGCTCACCAAGGTCGACAAGGCGTTCCGGGAACTGGGCGAACTCGACCTGGTCGAGCAGACCCCGTACCGGGTGTTCGGCGCGCAGGCCACCGGCTGCTCCCCCGTCGCCGCCGCCTTCAAGGCCGGCCGCGACGTGGTCACCCCGGTCCGCCCGGACACCATCGCCCGCTCGCTGGCGATCGGCGCCCCCGCCGACGGCCCGTACGTGCTCGACGCGGTGCGCCGCACCGACGGCGCCATCGAGGACGTCACCGACGAGGAGGTCGTCGAGGGCATCCGCCTGCTGGCCCGCACCGAGGGCATCTTCGCCGAGACCGCGGGTGGGGTGACCGTGGCGACCGCGAAGAAGCTCATCGAGACCGGTCGGCTCGACCCCGACGGCGAGACCGTGCTGCTCATCACCGGCGACGGCCTCAAGACGCTCGACGCGCTCGGCGACCGGGTCGGCCCGAAGGCCAACGTCCCGCCGTCGGCGGAGGCCGTGCTGAGGGCCCTCGAGTCCTGAGCCCGGCGCTCACAGCGCGATCCCGGCCGACCGCAGCCACCCTGTGCGCGGGAACGCGGTCAGCTCGGGCAGCACGTACGGCCCGACCCGCTCGGTGACCACCGCCCGCCACGCGGTCACCGACTGCGGCCACGGCCGCGACGACTTCTCCCGGTTGTAGCGCTCGGCGTACCACTCCTCCGGGGCCATCGCGAGGCCGTCGTCGAACAACGTCTCGGCGACCAGCCGGTACGCCGAGCCGGCGGAGTCCACCTCGGTGGGCCGGAGCACACCGGTGGCGGTGGCGCGCGAGACGATCCCGCGCCCGCCACCGGGCAGGTCGTCGCACACGTAGTAGGTGAACGACGGCCGCAGCTCGTCGCGCGGCCACGGGTGGGCGGTGTAGCCGGGCTGCCACAGCGCCCACCCCACGGCCCGGTCGCCACCGGGCCGCCGCCACCCCGCGCGAAGCCTGATCCACACGTCGCCCTTGTCGTTCCTGCCCATCCCGATCCCCTCCTGCGTCGTGGTCCGGGCCGCCCCGACGGGCGACCCTCGGCCCGTCCGGGCCGGTGAGGACGGCGGTGTCGCCGTCCCGGTCGGTGCGCAGCACCAGCACGCCCCGCCTGGCCAGGGCGTCGACCAGCACCCCGCTCGGGTGGCCGTAGCGGTTGCCCGCCCCGACGCTCACCAGCGCGATCCGCGGCCGCACGGCCTCCAGGAACGCCGGTGACGTGTACCGCGACCCGTGGTGCGGCACCTTGAGCACGTCGGCCCTGAGGTCAACGTGCCCACCGAGCAGGTCCGCCTGCCCGGCCAGCTCGACGTCGCCGGTCAGCAGCACCCGCCCGGCCGGGGTCGTGGCCCGCAGCACCAGCGACGCGTCGTTGACCGCCGTGTTGGTCTTCCCCACCGGGCCGGCCCGCGGACCCAGCACGTCGAGGTCCAGGCCCGGCCAGCTCACCCGCTGCCCGACGCCCAGCTCGACCACGCGGACCCCTGCCGCCCGCGCCCGTGCACGCACCTCCTCCCACGCCCACTCCGGTCGGCGCGAAGGTCCCACGGCCACCGCGCCCACTTCCCGTTCCGCCAGCACTGCGGCCAGCCCGCCCACGTGGTCGGCGTGCAGGTGGCTCAGCACCACCAGCGGAACCCGCCGCACCCCGAGCCGCCGCAGGCACGACAGCACCGGTCCGGGGTCGGGCCCGGTGTCGACCAGCACCGCCCGGTCGCGGTCGGCGGTGGCCAGCACGACCGCGTCGCCCTGCCCCACGTCGCACGCCACCGCCGACCACCCCGGCACCGGCCAGCCGGGCGAGACCACACCCAGCGGGACGACCACCAGCGCCGCGCCGACCGCGCCCGCCACGACCAGCGCCCGCACCCGCCGCCACCGCACGAGCACGCACCCGAGGACCACCACCGCGGCCAGCGCCGCCCCGCCGGACCAGCCCTCTGGCCAGCCGACCGCCGCACCCGGCACGGCCGCCGCGTGCCGCCCCACGCCGATCAGCCACCACGCCGCCGGACCGGCCACCTCCACCACCAGCCGCGCCGCCGCCCCGTGCACCGGCGCCAGCACGGCGGCCACCACGCCGAGCACCGTCACCGGCGCCACCACCGGCGCGACGAGCAGGTTCGCCGGCACCGCCACCAGGCTCACCTGCCCGGCGAAGCCCGCGACCAGCGGCGCGGTCGCGAGGTTCGCCGCCACCGGCACCGCCAGGGCCTCCGCCAGCCCCACCGGCACCCCTCGCGCCCGCATCGCCGCCGCCCACCTCGGCGCCAGCAGCACCAGCGCCGCCGTGGCCACCACCGACAGGCCGAAGCCGGGTGCGGTCGCCAGGTCCGGGTCGTAGAGCACCAGGACCACGACGGCCGCCGCCAGCGCGGGCAACGCCGACTTCTCCCGCCCCAGCACCAGCGCCAGCAACGCCACCGCACCCATCACGGCCGCCCGCAGTACGCTCGGCTCGGGGCCCGCCAGCAGCACGAACCCCACCAGCGCGACCATCGCGCCCGCCGCGCACCCGCGTGGCCCGACCCTCGCCAGCCGCAACAGCAGCAGCACCGCGCCGCACAGGATCGCGAGGTTCGCTCCGCTCACCGCGAGCAGGTGGGCGAGGCCGGCCGTGCGGAACTCCTCCACCACCCTGGGCGCGAGGGTGGACGTGTCCCCCACGACCAGCGCGGGCAGCAGTCCGGCCGGTTCGGGGTCGAGCGCGGTGCTCGCCTCCCGCAGCCCGGCCCGCAGCTCCTCGGCGCCGCGCTGCCACGCCGGCGCCCCGGTCACCGCCACCGGTGGCCCGCGGACCCTCAGCACGGCGACCGCCAGTTCCCGGCCGCGAGGCGGGGCGAGACCGCCTTTGGCCGTGACCCGCTGCCCCGGCAGCAACTCCGACCACCGTGCCGCCGGGGCGAGCACGACGACCCGTCCGCCGTCGTCGAGCGTCGCCTTGGCCACCACCAGGTCGACGCCGCCCGCCCGCGACGCGAACCCGCTGGTGTGCACGCCCCTCGGCCGCTCGTCCAGTTCGACCTCCAGCGTGACGGTCCCGCCCCGTTCGGCCTGCGCCCGCAGCGGGTGGTGTGCCGACGCGTGGACCTGGAGGCCGATCCAGCACGCCGTCACCGGTCCGACGACCACCACCGCCAGCGCGGCCTGGCGCCAGGGGCGGAGCACGACGCCGCCGACCGCGGCGGCCGCGAGTCCGACCACCACCGCGGCCCACCACGTCCACAGCAGACCGGCGAGGGCGGTGGCCCACACGGCGAGCGCGGCCGGGACGAGGTACGCGCGAGGAGTCACGGCCCCACCAGCCTGGTCGGGCGGGCCGGGTGGACGGCTCGGGGGATTCGGATGGGCACCCTCCTGTCCGGGCGGCGGGAGTGGGACGGGGCGGGGTCGAGGTGGCGGGCGGGCGCACCCCGGGTGGTGCGGCGACGGTCGAGGGGCGACCTCCGATCCCGGCGGGAGCCGGTGCGAGGAGTGGGCGGCTGGGCGGGGGCGGGCCGTGGAGTGGGCATGGTGGTGCTCCGGGCGGATCAGCGGCAGGTCGACGGAGGTGGACGGCGTGACGGAGAGCGGCGGGCAGGGCGGAGGCGGCGGAGGACGGGTCGGAGTGGACGAGGTCGGAGTGGACGGTCAGAGGCGGACGAGTTCGGTGAGCTTGGCGAGCTTCGCGTCGCCGATCCCCTCGATCTCGCCGAGCTGGTCGATCGAGGTGAACGGGCCGCGTTTCTGCCGCCGGTCGACGATGCGCTGCGCGGTCACCGGCCCCACGCCGGGCAGTGTGTCCAGTTGTTCCTCCGTGGCGGTGTTGAGGTTGAGCGGTTCGGTGGCGCTGTCGGTGGAGTGGGGCGCGGGCACCCCGACGGCGATCTGCTCGCCGTCGACGACCTTGCGGGCGAGGTTGAGCGGGCTCAGGTCGACGCCGGGATCGGGACCGCCGGCCGCCTTCAGGGCGTCGGCCACCCTGGCTCCACTGGGGACGGTGACCAGACCGGGTGTGGGTACGAGACCGACGACGTCGACGACCAGGTGCTGCTCGACGTGGGTGACGGCGGCCGCTTCCGCCACCGGGAGGTCCGGTGGGGACTCGGGCACGGGGCGCTGCCACCACAGGGCCAGCGCGACGACGAGCGCCACGGCCGCCACCACGCCGGCGAGCACCACCCGGCGGCGGGGCGGGACGGACGAGGGCGTGGGCAGCAGTCGGCGCAGCAGCCCGCCGAGCGGCGGTGGCGGCAGCGGTGACGGGTCGGCGGTGTCCGCCGAGACGAACACGAGCGTCTCGGCGGCCTGCGCCCGGTGCCTGCCGCGGTTGCGGTCGATCAGCGCCTGGAGTCGGGTCTGCGGGGTTTCCGGTTTCACATCGAACACGTGATCGACGTTAGGCCGGGTGGAGCAGTGGCGCGAGGACGAGTTCCGAACCTGTGGACAACTCTCCGGAGATGGATGAAGAGGTCAGGCGACGCCGCCCGGCAGCACCACGACCCCCAGCACGCCGGGCCCCGTGTGCGCGCCGATCACGGCTCCGACCTCGGAGATCAGGCACCCGGTGGACCCCGGCAGGCGCTCGTCCAACCGCGTCGCCAGCTCCGCCGCGCGCTCCGGGGAGGCAAGGTGGTGCACGGCCAGCCCGACCGGTCCGGGCCCCGCGGCCTCCGCGGCCAGGTCGACCAGGCGGCCGATCGCCCGCCCCGTCGTGCGGACCTTCTCCAGCGGCACGATCCGCCCGTCGTCCACGTGCAGCAGCGGCTTCACGGCCAGGGCGGTGCCCACCAGCGCCGCCGCCGCGCCGATCCGACCGCCTCGGCGCAGGTGGTCAAGCGTCTCCACGCAGAAGAACATCCGGACCCGCGAGGCCGCCGCGACCGCCGCCTTCTCCGCGCCCGCCCCACCACCGTCGGCCAGGCAGGCGGCCAGGGCGGCGAACCCGAGGCCCATGCCGGTGGCACGCGAGTCGACCACCCTGACCCGGTCCGGGTCGACCTCCTCCGCGGCCAGCCGCGCGGCCTCCCAGGTGCCCGACAGCTCCCGCGACAGGTGCACCGACACGACCGCCTCGGCGCCGTCGTCCAGCGCGGACCGGTACACCTCGGCCAGTTCACCGGGCGTCGGCCGGGACGTGGTCAGGCGCCGGTGCCCACCCAGCGCCTCCGCCAGCTCGGCCGGACCGAAGTCCAGCCCGTCGAGTTTGCTCCGACCGTCCACCGCGACGTGCAGCGGGACGACCCTGATGCCGTGCCGCTCGGCGAACCCCTCGGGCAGGTACGCCGTGGAGTCGGTGACGATCGTGGTGGTCACGGGTGACGAGCCTACGGCTCCGACCCGGTGGAGTGGCCGACCGCCACGGTGCGGACGAGTTCCGCCATGGCGTTCCCGACCAGCTCGTGCCCCTCCCAGCCCCAGTGCATGCCGTCCGGGTTGCCGCGCCGCGACCGCACGTGCTCGCCGACGAGCGCGGGCACGTCGAGCAGCGGCACGTCCGCGCCGGCCGCCCACGCCCGCACCGCCCGTTCCGCCGCCGCGCGCCCGCCGTGGACCCCCGCGTACGCCGGGGAGCGGTGCACCGAGGGCGTCATACCCACGACCCGGATACCGGGTTCGAGAGCGCGCACGGCGCGCGCGGAGTCGTCCAGGTACCGCACGGTCAGGTGCGGCGGCAACGCCACCGGCCGGCCGCCGAGCAGCCGCGACAGCACCGGCTGCGCGGCCCGGTACGCCGTGCGCGCCCGCCTCCGCACCGCGTCCGGCCGCAGGTAGCGCAGCCCTTGGCGCAGGAACGTCGGCAACGGCGAGGGCAGCGTGTCCATGTGCCCCACGGCCAGCACCAGCACGTCCGTGCGCGGCAGCAGCGACCAGACGCGCGGGTCGCCGGTCAGCGACCACCAGGCGTCCCGCGCGGTCCAGCCGAACCCGGCCGCCAGCTCCGCGTGCCCGCCCAACGCCGACGCGCACACGTTCGGCCACAGCCGGGGGTGGTCGGCGGGCAGGGGGCCGCGCGGCCCGTGGAACGTCAGCGAGTCGCCGAGGACGAGCAACCTCACCGCGTGCTTCCGGCGTTGTACGACGACAGCCGCCAGCGGCCGTCACCGTCCGGTCGGCGCGTGAACACCGTCCAGTGGCAGTTGCCGATGCCGCCCAACAGTGCCCACCGGTCCACCGGCAGCTCCAGCAGCCGACCGGTCAACGCGCTGATGAGGCCGCCGTGCGCGCACAGCATCACCGTGCCGGAGAACTCCTCGTCCACCTCGTGGACGACGGCCAGCGCACGCTCGGCGACCTCCACCCGCGTCTCGCCCTCCGGCGGCGCGAAGGTGCCGTCGGCGCGCCACACCTCCATCGCGCCCGGCCACTCCGCGTCGACCTCGGCCGACGTCAGCCCTTGCCACTTGCCCAGGTTGGTCTCGCGCAGCCGTTCGTCGACGCGCAGCGCGACCCCGGTGGCCCGGGTGAACACCGTCGCCGTGTCCTGAGCCCGACGCAGGTCGGAGGCCACCACCAGCTCGGGGGCGAACCCGGTGAGCACCGGCACCGCGAACCGCGCCTGGTTCCACCCGGTCTCGGTCAGCACCGAGTCCAGGTGGCCCTGCATGCGCCCGGTCGCGTTGTAGTCGGTCTCACCGTGCCGCCACAGCACGAGCCGGTTCAAGGTCATGCCCCGGCGACCTCGTCGGCCTCGTCGTCGGCCGACGCGGGCCCGGCGTCGAACTCGATGCGCGGGCAGTCCTTCCACAGCCTCTCCAGGCCGTAGAAGCTGCGCTCCTCCACGTGCTGGACGTGCACGACCACGTCCACGAAGTCCAGCAGGACCCAGCGGCCCTCGCGCGCGCCCTCGCGGCGGACCGGCTTGCGGCCGGCCTCCCGCAGTTTCTCCTCGACGTTGTCCACGATCGCGCCGACCTGCCGCTCGTTGGGGGCGGAGGCGATCACGAACGCGTCCGTGATCACCAGCTGGTCGGACACGTCGAGCACCATCACGTCGTGCGCCTTCTTGTCCGCCGCCGCGTTCGCGGCGACCAGCGCCAACCGTCGTGCCTCGTCGGTGGCTGCCACGTCACTCCTCATCACCTCGGCGGACGCCGATACGCCCGCACGAGTCAATGAGGGTACCGGCGTCCGCGATCAATCCGGCACCGAGTAAAGCCGGCGCTTGGATATGTACTGGACGACACCGTCGGGAACGAGGTACCAGACTGGCAGGCCGGACGCCGTGCGGGCGCGGACGGCGGTCGACGAGATGGCCATCGCGGGCACCTCCACCAGCGACACCGCGCCCGGCGGCAGGTGGGTGTCGTCGAGTTCGTACCCCGGTCGGGTGACCCCGATGAAGTGCGCGAGGGCGAACACGTCGTCCGCCCGCCGCCACGACAGGATCTGCTCCAACGCGTCCGCGCCGGTGATGAAGAACAGGTCGGCGTCGGGGTGGGCGGCCTTGAGGTCGGCGAGCGTGTCCACCGTGTAGGTGGGGCCGGGCCGGTCGATGTCGACGCGGCTGACCGAGAAGCGCGGGTTGGACGCCGTGGCGACGACCGTCATGAGGTAGCGGTCCTCGGCCGGGCTGACCTCGCGCTCGCTCTTCTGCCAGGGCTGACCGGTGGGGACGAAGACGACTTCGTCGAGGTCGAAGCGGGCCTGGACCTCGCTGGCCGCGACGAGGTGGCCGTGGTGCACCGGGTCGAAGGTGCCACCCATGACGCCGATCCGGCGGTTGGACATGGCACGTGAGCCTAGTTCGGGTGGTGCGCGGACGACCTGTCACTCCCCGGAAGCCGTCCGCGCACCCGTCTCCCGATCGCGGCCCGGGGGGAGGGGGCCGCGATCGAGGCCGTGCGGCCCACCCCGAAGCAAGGCCGCACGACAGGGGAACGCGCTCCGTGCCCGGCCATGACGCGATCGGTGGAATATTTTCGCGGGTTAATCCCGTGGTGCGAGCACCGACCCCGCCGAGTCACGCACGAGGATGGCCTCCATCGGGCACGAGTCGGCCGCGTCCAACACGGCGTCGTCGGGCTCGACGGACTCGTCGACCGGCGACGCAAGGCCGTCGACCAGCCTGAAGTGGGCCGGCGCGGTGGACGTGCACATCCCCGTGCCGATGCACGTGTTCCGGTCGACCCCGACCGTCCAGTTGCCCATCCGGGTCACCACCTCACCATCAGTGCCTGCGGGCCACGGATCAGTCTGCCCTTCTTGAACGTCACGTCACCGTCCAGTCGGAGCAATGGGAACCGCTTGAGCAAGGTGCCCACGGCGACCTGCAACTCCATCCGGGCCAGCGGGGCGCCGACGCAGTGGTGCGCGCCGTGGCCGAACATGATGTGCGGGTTGTGCTCCCGGTGGAAGTCGATCTCCTCCGGGCGGTCGAACACCGACGGGTCGCGGTTCGCGGCCACGTTGTCGACGAACACGGCCTCACCGGCGGCGATCGTCACGCCGGACAGCTCGACGTCCTCCTTGGCGATCCGCGGGAACCCCGCCGAGCCGCCCAGCGGCGTGATCCGCAGCAGCTCCTCGACGGCCGCGGGCACCAGGGACGGGTCGTCGCGCAGCTCGGCGGCCCGGCCGGGGTTGCGCAGCAGGGTGACGACGAAGTTGCCGATCTGGTTCGCCGTGGTCTCGTGCCCCGCGACCAGCAGCGCCACGCCGAACGAGACCAGTTCCTCCTCGCTGAGCCGGTCCTCGTCGTCGTGCGCGGCGACCAGCGCGGACAGCATGTCGTCGGTCGGCCGTCCGCGCTTGTCCTGCACCAGGCCCTGGATGTAGCCGGTCAGCGCGTCGCCGGCCGCGACGATCTCGGCGGGCTCGAACGCGGTGATCGCCACCGCCGCGTCCGACCAGCCCCGGAACCTGGTCCGGTCCTCGACGGGGACGCCGAGCATCTCGCAGATGATCGTGACGGGCAGCGGCATGGCGAGCGCTTCGACGAGGTCGGCGGGCGGCCCCTGCGCCTCCAGGTCGTCGAGCAGGCCGTCCACGACCTCCTGCGCCCGCGCGCGCAGCTGCTCGGTCCGCCGGGCGGTGAACGCCCTGGCCACGAGCCTGCGCAGCCGGGTGTGGTCCGGCGGGTCCATGGTCAGGATGTTCGCATCGGTCTGGATGTCCGGCAGCGTGCGCGGCACGTCGGCGTTCAGCGCCGCCGCACGGCTGAAGCGCGGGTCGGCGAGCACGGCCTTGACGTCGTCGTACCTGGTGACCAGCCACGCGTCGCCGCCGAACGGCAGGCGGACGCGCGCGACCGGTTCGCCGCGCTGGAGCTCCAGGTAGGAGGGGTTGAGGGTGAGGTCGTCGGGCTCGGCGAACGGGTAGGACCTGATCTCCATCGGTGCCCCCTGGCAGATGGTGGCTCGATCCCGACAGTAGGCAGACCGCTACGCACCGTCAACCAGGTCGGACGCCCCTCACCCCGGACGGCACCGGGGCCGCGCGCACGGCCTGGTCAGGAGTTCGACCGCACGTGCCCGTCGCCCCAGACCACCCACTTGGACGAGGTCAGCTCGGCCAGGCCCATCGGGCCCCGCGCGTGCAGCTTCTGCGTGGAGATGCCGATCTCCGCGCCCATGCCGAACTCGCCGCCGTCGGTGAACGCGGTCGAGGCGTTGACCATGACCGCCGCCGCGTCCACCCGCGCGGTGAACCTGCGCGCGGCCGCCAGGTCGCCGGTCACGATGGCCTCGGTGTGCCCGGAGCCGTGGACCGCGATGTGCTCGATGGCCTCGTCGATCGAGCCCACCACGCGGGCCGCGATGTCCAGCGACAGGTACTCGGTGCCCCAGTCCTCGTCGGTGGCCGCCCGCACCCGCGGGTCGTGGGTGAACCGCTCGTCGCCGTGCACGGTGACACCCTCCGCCAGCAGGGCGTCGGTGATGCGCGGCACGAACTCGTCGGCCACGGCGGCGTGCACCAGCAGCGACTCGGCCGAGTTGCACACGCTGACCCGGCGGGTCTTGGAGTTCAGGACGATGCGCCGCGCCATGTCCAGGTCGGCGGAGGCGTCCACGTAGACGTGCACGTTGCCCACGCCGGTCTCGATGGTCGGCACGGTGGCCTGCTGCACCACGGCGTTGATCAGTCCCGCGCCGCCGCGCGGGATCACCAGGTCGACCAGGCCGCGCGCGGTGATGAGGTGGGTGACCGACGCCCGGTCGTGGCACGGCAGCAGCTGCACGGCGTCCGCGGGCAGGCCGGCGGTCTCCAGGGCGTCGCGCAGGATCGCCACGAGCGCGGTGTTGGAGTGCTCCGCGGACGACGAACCGCGCAGCAGCGCGGCGTTGCCGGACTTGAGCGCGAGACCGGCCGCGTCGACCGTGACGTTCGGACGGGCCTCGTAGACCATGCCGACCACGCCCATCGGGACGCGGACCTGCTTGAGCTCCAAGCCGTTCGGCAGGATCGAGCCGCGCAGCACCTCGCCCACCGGGTCCGCGAGGCCGGCCACCGTCTCCAGGCCCCGGGCCACGCCCTCGACGCGCGCCTCGGACAGCGCGAGGCGGTCCAGCAGGCCCTGGGACAGGCCGGCGGCCCTGCCCGCTTCGAGGTCCTTCGCGTTGGCCTCCAGGACCTCGCCGGCCCGCGCGCGCAGCGCGGCGGCCATCTCGTGCAGGGCGGCGTCCTTGCGCTCGCGGGTGGCGAGGACGAGGTCGTGGGCGGCGACACGGGCGCGGCGGGCCGCGGCGTGCACCTGTTCGCGCAGGTCGTCAGTCACGGCTTTCAGCCTACGGTCACCCGGTCGTGGCTGTCGCCGAGGTTCTCGCGGATCGGACCCCGCCGGCGGTGTCTGCCAGAGTGGGCGGCATGGACGACAACGCGCTCCGCGAACTGGCCGAGGAACGGCTGAGGGCCCTGGCGGGTCCTCGGGCCGTGCTGCGGGAGGACCAGTGGACCGCGATCCGGGCCCTGGTCTCCGAGCGCAGGCGCGCCCTGGTGGTGCAGCGGACGGGGTGGGGCAAGTCCGCGGTGTACTTCATCGCCACGGCGCTGCTGCGGTCCCTGGGCGAGGGGCCGACGGTGATCGTGTCGCCGCTGCTGGCGCTGAT
This sequence comes from Saccharothrix longispora, assembly GCF_031455225.1. GTDB lineage: Bacteria > Actinomycetota > Actinomycetes > Mycobacteriales > Pseudonocardiaceae > Actinosynnema > Actinosynnema longispora. The sequence continues at coordinate 8,040,585 of NZ_JAVDSG010000001.1, read as the reverse complement.
GCGCAACCAGGTGGACGCGGCGGCGCGCGCGGGCGTGCACGCGGCGACGATCAACTCGGCGAACACCGACCAGTGGCAGGACGTGCAGGACCGGGTGACCTCCGGCGACGTCGACGTGCTGCTGGTGTCGCCGGAGCGGTTGAACAACCCCGACTTCCGCGACACCGTGCTGCCGTCGCTGACCGCGTCGGCGGGGCTGCTGGTGGTGGACGAGGCGCACTGCATCTCCGACTGGGGCCACGACTTCCGGCCGGACTACCGGCGCCTTCGGACGCTGCTGACCGAGCTGCCGGCGGGTGTGCCGGTGCTGGCGACCACGGCGACCGCGAACGACCGCGTGGTGCGGGACGTGGCCGAGCAGCTCGGGTTGGGCGCGGGCACGGACACCCTGGTGCTGCGCGGCCCGCTGGACCGCGAGAGCCTGCGGTTGGCCGCGGTGCGGCTGCCGACCGCCGAGGCGCGGCTGGGGTGGCTGGCCGAGCGGCTGGGGACCCTGCCGGGCTCGGGGATCATCTACACCCTGACCGTGGCCTCGGCGGACGACGTGGCGGCGTTCCTGCGCTCGCGCGGTTTCGAGGTGGCGGCCTACTCGGGGCGCACGGACCCGGCGGAGCGGCAGCGCGCCGAGGAGGACCTGCTCGCCAACCGGGTCAAGGCCCTGGTGGCGACCTCCGCGCTGGGCATGGGGTTCGACAAACCGGACCTGGGTTTCGTGGTGCACCTGGGCGCCCCGCCCTCCCCCATCGCCTACTACCAGCAGATCGGCCGCGCCGGGCGCGGCGTGGAGCGGGCGGAGGTGCTGCTGCTGCCCGGCCCCGAGGACCGCGACATCTGGGCGTACTTCGCGTCCCTGGCGTTCCCACCTGAACGGGTGGTCCGCCAGGTCCTCGACGCACTGTCGCCCGATCGAGCGATGTCAACGGCAGCGCTGGAGCCCATAGTGGAGTTGTCCCGCACCCGACTGGAAGTCGTGCTGAAGGTGCTGGACGTGGACGGCGCCGTGCGGCGGGTGCGCGGCGGGTGGCTGTCGACGGGGCAGCCGTGGTCCTACGACGCCGAGCGGTACGAGCGGATCGCGGCGGCGCGCGAGGTCGAGCAGCAGGCGGTGCTCGACTACCTGGCCACCGACGGCTGCCGCATGGAGTTCCTGTTGCGGCAGTTGGACGATCCGCACGCGGCGCCGTGCGGGCGGTGCGACAACTGCACGGGCGAGCGGCCGTCCGCGGAGGTGTCGGAGGCGGCGTCCTCGGCGGCGCGCGAGCGGCTGCTGCGGCCGGGCGTCGAGGTGGAGCCGCGCAAGATGTGGCCGACGGGCATGGCTTCGGCAGGCGTGTCCCTCTCGGGCAAGATCCCGGCGGGCGAGGCGGCGACCACCGGGCGGGCGTTGGGGCGGCTGACCGACATCGGCTGGGGCAACCGGTTGCGGTCGCTGTTCGCCGAGCCCGACCAGCAGATCCCGGAGGACGTGTTCGCGGCGTGCGTGAAGGTGCTGTCCTCGTGGGGGTGGGCGGAACGACCGGTGGGCGTGGTGACGGTGGGATCGCGGACGCGGCCGGAGCTGGTGGACAGCTTCGGCCGGCGGATCGCGTCCGTCGGCAGGCTGCCGCTGCTGGGTCGGGTGTGGCTGGGCGAGGCCACGCACCGGGCGAACAGCGCGCAGCGGCTGGCGGGGCTGGTGCGTGAGTGCGAGGCACCGGACCTGTCCGGTGTGGACGGTCCGGTGCTCCTGGTGGACGACCAGGTCGACACCGGCTGGACGATGACGGTGGCGGCCCGGTTGCTGCGGCGGGCGGGGGCGTCGGCGGTGCTGCCGTTCGCGCTGGCGGTGACGGCGTGACGCTGGTCGCGACCAGGTTGGTGCTGCGGTCGTTCTCGGCGGCCGACGCGCCGGCGTTCGCCGCCTACCGGTCCGATCCCGAGGTGGCGCGCTACCAGGGGTGGGACGCGCCGTTCTCCGTGGCGCGGGCCGAGGAGTTCATCCGGGAGGTCTCGGCGCTCGACCCGGCCGGGATCGGCTGGTACCAGTACGCCGTCGACGTGGGCGGGACACTCGTCGGCGACGTCGGTGTCAACCTGCACGAAGACCACCGCCAAGCGGAGATCGGCTACACCGTGGCCCGGGAGCACCAGCGGCGGGGCTACGCGACGGAAGCCGTGGGCCGCCTGGTGGAGCACCTGTTCACCGACCGCGGTCTGCACCGCGTGACTGCCGAGTGCGACGCCAGGAACGACCGTTCGGCCCGGTTGCTGACCCGGCTGGGCTTTCGACAGGAGGGTCACCGGGTGAAAGCGACGTGGCACAAGGGCGAATGGACCGATGATCTGCTGTTCGCACTGCTGGCAGAGGAATGGAGGGGTAAAAACACCTGAATGCGACAGTTCGGTATCGCCACTACCGATTTCGAGGTCCGTGTGGTTCGGTCCCGGCATGTCCGCCGTGGATACCAAACACCGCCTTCCTGTGCGCAAACTCGTCGCAGCCTCGATCGGCAACGCCATCGAGTGGTACGACTGGACCATCTACGCCACTTTCAGCATCTACTTCGCCACGCAGATCTTCCCCAAGGACAATCCCCAGTTAGCCCTGATCAACACGTTCGCCGCCTACGCCCTGGCGTTCTTCTTCCGACCACTGGGCGGTTATCTGCTCGGCCGGTTCGCCGACCTGCGCGGGCGGCGGGCGGCGATGCTGTTGACCATCGTGCTGATGGCGGGCGGGTCGGTGGCCATCGGTCTGCTGCCCACCTACGCGCAGGTGGGGTGGCTCGCCCCGGTCCTGCTGCTGCTCGCCCGGTTGGCGCAGGGCCTGTCGGTGGGCGGTGAGGTGTCGAACGCGTCGGCGTACCTGGCGGAGATCGCACCGCCGCACCGCCGCGGTCGGTACTCGTCGTTCTTCTACATCTCCACCGGCATCTCGGTGCTGACGGCGTCGCTGCTCGGGTTCTTCATGGCCCGCTCGCTCGACGCCGCCCAGCTGGCGTCGTGGGGCTGGCGCATCCCGTTCCTGGTCGGCGGCGCGCTCGGCCTGGTGGGGCTGTGGCTGCGGCGCAGCCTGGAGGAGACCGAGCAGTTCGAGCAGAACAAGGCGAAGGCCAAGGCCCTGCGCAACCCGCTGCTGATGACCCTGCGGGAGCACCCGAAGGCGGTCGGCCGGCTCGTGGGCTTCACGATGCTGTCGACGCTGTGCTACTACACGTTCTTCAGCGCGCTGACGCCGTTCGCGGTGTCGAAGCGGGGCGCGGACCCGGTGGACGTGTTCCTGGCGCTCTCCATCGCCACGGTCATGTTCATCGCCCTGCAGTACCCGATGGGCGCGTTGTCGGACAAGTACGGCCGCAAGCCGCAATTGCTGGTGTGGGCGGGCGCGACGGCGTTGTTGGTGGTGCCGCTGTCGACGTTGATCGGGCCGAGCGTGGGCAACCTGCTGCTCGTGTTCTGCGTGGGCTCAGGCATCTACACGGCGATGACGTCGGTGGCACCGGCGGTGATGAGCGAGCTGTTCCCGACGGAGCTGCGGGCGCTGGGCATCGGCTCCTGGTACAACCTGACCGTCGCCCTGTTCGGCGGCACCGCGCCACTGGTGATCCAGTGGCTGCCCGGCACCCTGTTCTTCTACTACGTCGCGGGCGCCGCCGTCATCGCGTTCCTCGTCATCCTCGGCATGCCGGAGACGAAGGGCGACGAACTGCACTAGGCCCGCAGGGGCACGAGGTCGTCGGCGTGCACGACCTCGCGGCGCTGCTCGGCCGGCAGGTCGTGACTCGACCGGCCGATCAGCGCGGGCAGTTCGGCCGCGTCGAACGCGACCACGCCGCGCGCCACCACGTGCCCGGACGGATCGGCCAGCTCGACCACGTCACCGGCGTCGAACGCCCCCTCGACTCCGGTGACGCCGGCCGCCAGCAACGACCGCCGCCGACCCACGACGGCGGCCACCGCCCCCTCGTCGAGGCTGAGCCTGCCGGTGGCGCCGGCGGCGTGCCCGAGCCAGAAGCGGCGGGCCGTGAGCCGGGGACCGGTGACCGCGAACGCCGTGCCGACGTCCGCCGCGCTCAACGCCCGCGCCGCGTCCGACGCCCCGGCCAGCAGCACCGGGATACCCGCCGACGCCGCCAGGCGGGCCGCCGCGAGCTTGGAGGCCATGCCGCCCGTGCCGAGACCGGACGAGCCGACCGAGCCCGCCCGCACACCGTCCACGTCGGACGCGTCGACGACCTCGGTGACGCGCTGCGCGCCCGGCTTGCGCGGGTCGCCGTCGTAGAGCGCGTCCACGTCCGACAGCAGGAACAGCGCGTCCGCTCCGACGAGGTGCGCCACCAGGGCGGCCAGCCGGTCGTTGTCGCCGAACCGGATCTCCTCCGTGGCGACCGTGTCGTTCTCGTTCACCACCGGCACGGCGCCCAGCGCCAGCAACCGGGAGAACGTGCGCTGGGCGTTGCGGTAGTGCGCGCGTCGCACCACGTCGTCCGCGGTCAGCAGCACCTGGCCCACGGTCAGCGAGTACCGACCGAACGAGTTGGCGTACGCGTGCGCCAACGCCAACTGGCCGACGCTCGCCGCCGCCTGCTGGGTGGCGAGGTCGCGGGGCCGACGGGTCACGCCCAGCGGGGCCAGGCCCGCCGCGATCGCGCCGGAGGACACCAGCACCACCTGGCTGCCCGCGGCGCACCGCGCGGCGACCGCGTCGACCAGGGCGTCCAACCGCGCCGGGTCGAGCCCGCCCGCGGCGGTGGTCAGCGACGACGACCCGACCTTCACCACGACCCGGGACGCCCCGGACACGGCCTGCCGGGCCTGGGACACCGTCGCCGACCCGATCACTCGTCGTCCTCGTCGAGGTCGTCCTCGCGGAGGTCGCCCCCGTCGAAACCGTCCTCGTCGTAGGCGCCGGGGATGCGCCGCGCCTTCTTCGCCGCCAGCCGCTCGGACGCGCCGACCCGGTTGTTGGCCTCCAGCCGGGCGTCCGTGCCGCGGCCGGTCATGGTCATCGCGATGCCGGCGGGCGTCGTCGGCTCCCAGTCGAACACCAGCTCGCCGATGGTGACCTGGCAGCCCGGCTCGGCGCCCTTCTTGACCAGCACGTCCTCCACGCCGAGGCGGTTGAGCCGGTCGGCCAGGTAGCCGACGGCCTCGTCGTTGCTGAAGTCGGTCTGCCTGATCCAGCGCTCGGGCCGCTCGCCGCGCACGATGAAACCACCGGGCGTCTCCGGGTCCTCGACCACGGTGAAGCCCGCGTCGTCCAAGGCCCTGGGCCGCAGCACGATCCGCGTCGCCTCCTGCACCGGCTTCGCCGCCCGGTACTCCTCGACGATCCGGGCCAGCGCGAACGTCAGTTCCCTCAGGCCCTCCCGGCTGGCCGTGGACACCTCGAACACCGGCAGGCCGCGGGCCTCGATGTCGGGGCGGACCATTTCCGCCAGGTCCTTCGCCTCCGGGATGTCGATCTTGTTCAGGACCACGACGCGCGGCCGCTCGGCCAGGTCGTCGGCCAGTGACGGGGTGTACTTCGCCAGCTCCTGCTCCAGCGCGTCGATGTCCGACAGCGGGTCGCGGTCGGACTCGTACGTCGCGCAGTCCACGACGTGCGCGAGCACCGCGCAGCGCTCGATGTGCCGCAGGAAGTCCAGGCCCAGGCCCTTGCCCTCGGAGGCGCCCGGGATCAGGCCCGGCACGTCGGCCATGGTGAAGATGGTCTCGCCGCCGGTGATCACGCCCAGGTTCGGCACGAGCGTGGTGAACGGGTAGTCGGCGATCTTCGGCTTGGCGGCGGACAGCACCGAGATCAGCGACGACTTGCCCGCGGACGGGAAGCCCAGCAGGCCCACGTCGGCGACGGACTTCAGCTCCAGCACCAGGTCGTGCGTCTCGCCCGGCTCGCCGAGCAGCGCGAACCCGGGCGCCTTGCGCGCCTTGGAGGCCAGCGAGGCGTTGCCGAGGCCACCGCGACCGCCCTGCGCGGCGATCAGGCGGGTGCCCTCACCGGTGAGGTCTGCGACGACCTCGCCCTCGGGGGTCAGCACCACGGTGCCGTCGGGCACGCGCAGTTCGAGGTCCGCGCCGTTCGCGCCGTCGCGGTTGCCACCCTGCCCGCCCTTGCCGTTGCCGGCGCTGGCGTTCGGGCGGAAGTGGAAGTCGAGGAGCGTGTGCACCTGGGAGTCGACGACCAGCACGACGTCGCCGCCCTTGCCGCCGTTCCCGCCGTCCGGACCGCCCAGCGGCTTGAACTTCTCGCGGTGCACGGAGGCGACCCCGTTGCCCCCGTCACCTGCGGCGACGTGGATGACGACCCGGTCGACGAAGCGGGACACGGGGATTTCCTTTCAGCAGAAGCAACGAGGGGCGGGAACCGGAGTGCACCGGTCCCGCCCCTCGTCGGAGGTCGTACACGTGTCGCGGTCTGGCGACTGCCCTCAGGCAGCGACCTCGACCGGGACGATGTTCACGGTCTTGCGACCGCGCTTGACGCCGAACTGCACCGACCCGGGGGACAGGGCGAACAGCGTGTCGTCCTTGCCACGACCGACGTTGACGCCGGGGTGGAACTTGGTGCCGCGCTGGCGGATCAGGATCTCGCCGGCCTTGACGACCTGACCGCCGAACCGCTTGACCCCGAGGTACTGGGGGTTCGAGTCACGGCCGTTGCGGGAGCTGGATGCACCCTTCTTGTGTGCCATGGCTAGTCAGATCCTCACTTACCGGTGATGCCGGTGACCTCGACGCGGGTCAGCTTCTGGCGGTGACCCTGGCGCTTGTGGTAACCGGTCTTGTTCTTGAACTTGTGGATGCGGATCTTGGGACCCTTGGTCTGCTCGACGACCTTGCCGGTCACCGAGAACTTCGCCAGGGCGTCGGCGTCGGAAGTGACGTCGGAACCGTCCACCACGAGGAGCGGCGCCGCGAAGGTGATCTCGGTGTCCGGCGCGCCTTCGAGCTTCTCGACCTCGATGACGTCACCGACAGCCACCTTGTACTGCTTGCCGCCGGTCTTGACGATCGCGTACATCGGGACGGAAGTCTCCTGCTACTCGACGGGACGGATCGCGCGCGCCTCGGCTCCACTGTGAAGAGCGGACTGGGCTTCGCACGACAGGGTCCACCAGGAAGGCGGGCCGCGTAACAGGTTACGTGGCCTCGGTCGGCGAGGTCAAACCGGGGTCGCTGCGCCGGGAAAGCCCTGGTCGGAGCCGGTGCGGCGCAGTGTCGCCGCAGTGGCGGCACGGTGGTCCGGGCCACTCGGTCGAGCCCGCGCAGGGGTACCCCCAAGCGGCGGCCCCTCGCGCACAGCCGACCACGAGGGGGCCGAAGGCGGCGGGGGACGTGCCCGCGGCTGTGGACAACGCCGTGGTCGCGAACGGCTCCGGCCGGCCGTGCGGTCCTCGGCAGGACGCGGGCGGCAGGACCCGAGCGGGTGGGCACGGGTGGGTGGCGTCGTGCGGCGGGCTGTGGAGCCCGGTGGGCGGAACGGGCACGGGGACGACCGCGGGTGGCGGTCGTCCCCGTGCGTCCGGTCAGCCTTCCTTGACGCCCAGCGGCGGGCCGGCGGGGCGGGAGGCGGCGCGGCGGGTCGTGCGGCGACGGGTGGTCACCGCCGGGGCCGCCGCCTCCTGGGCCGCCGCCTCCTGGGCGTGCCCGTTGAGGGACTGGTCGGCGGCCTGGGCGGGCTGCTCCGACTGCGTCGGGGCGGGCGCCTGGACCTGGGCCGGTTCCTGGACCGGGGTGGCGGTGGGCTCCTGGGCCGCTCGGGGCGACTCGGGGGCCTGCGCCGGCTGCTCGGCACCGGTCTGCTCGGGCT